>NZ_JADPJQ010000073.1:15192-20470 GCF_023073515.1 Bradyrhizobium sp. 17
GTCTCGTCCCAGGCGAAGGCTGCTTTTGCGAGGGGCTCTGAATAGTGAAAGCCTTCGACCTTGCCGGCGGGCCGCCCGACGATCCCGACCAGCGGCGGACCCTGCCGCACCGGTTCTGACAGGTTCGTGGTGTGGCACACCGCGCATTGCTGCTTGAACAGTGTTGCGCCATCCGGCGGCTTTGCAGCCGGCAAGGGCATCTGCGCCTCGGCCACCCGCACCACCAGCACCACCGCGGTGCACAATCCCAGCACGATCGCGCGCATCGTCAAAAGTCCGCCCGTCGACGTCAATTCAGCGTGCGCAAACTCTAGGCGCGGCAAAACATGCGGTGGTAGTAGCGGGCTGTTTCGCTGCGTGCGGAGGTGCACGCGGGTGCGTTGTTCCGCGCTGCCGTATATGCGGAGGACAATTCCGCGAAACCGCCGTCAAATCCCTAAACGATCACCACACGAGACAGGTTGCATTGCGGTCGCGCCGTTCGAGCTCGTAACGCGATGGACTGGTTCGGCTCAGACGGACGGCGCATCAAGCCGCCGAACCGATCATCGCGAAAATCCAGGAGAAATGGATGAAGTTGGTGAAGACCTCCGCAATCGCATGCGCCGTCTCGGCTCTCATTGTGACACCGGTTCTCGCGCAAGGTACGTCGCCTGGCGCGAGGCCTAGCGGCACCGTGCAAAGCAAACCCATGCAAGGCAGCACAATGGGCAGCGGCGACGAGGAGATGAGCGCCCAGCCGGGCGCGGCGGGCGAGACGACGGGCATGAAGCCGACGAAGGGCACCAGGGGCACGGTTGGCACCACGGGCAGTGCTGCACACAAAGGGACCGCCGACGATTCCGCGACGGGCGGTGCAGCCACGGGCAAGCGCTACTAGCCAACGGAGTGAGACGGCAGAACTCCGGTCGCCCTGCGGCCGGAGTTCTTTTGCAGTCTCTGCTAGTCGTCGAAACCGCGCCCGCGCTTCGACTTGATGTCGCTGCGGCGCTTCTTGCCCTCGAGCCGGCGCTGCTTGGAGCCAAAGGTCGGCTTGGTCGCGCGCCGCGGCTTCGGCCGGATCATGGCTTCGCCGAGCATCTCCGTAAGCCGGTCGATGGCGTCCTGGCGGTTGCGCTCCTGGGTGCGGAAGCGTTGGGCCTGGATCACGATGACGCCGTCCTTGGTCATGCGTTGCCCTGCGAGCCGGGCAAGGCGCAGCGCGGCATCCTCCGGCAGCGTCAGTTTGCGGGTGTCGAAGCGCAATTGCGCCGAGGTCGCGACCTTGTTGACGTTCTGCCCGCCCGGGCCGGAGGCGCGGACAAAGCCGATCTCGATGTCGTCCTCGTCGATGACGAGATCGCGGGATATCCGCAGCATGATGGCACCATTCGTGATGCCCGGACATATCCCGGACGCCTAGGATCGGCAATGGCGCCCAAATGCAAATGGCCGGGCGAGCCCGGCCATTTCAGGAAGCGTATGGAAGACGTCAGTTCGACTTCGTCACCGGTGCGGCTGCCGGTTGCGCCGCGGCCTGCGGAGCGCGGCCGACGACGACGGTCAGGAGGCCCTGGCCCCAGAGGCGCCTTGCGGCCGCCTTGGCGTCGTCCATGGTGACCGCATCCACGACGGCGTTGCGCTTCTCGATATAGTCGATCGGCAGCTTGTCCTGCTGATATTGCAGCAGCGCCTGCGCGAGCTTCGAGGAGGTGTCGAGCGCCAGCATCTGCGAGCCCTTGAGGTAGGATTTGGCCTCGTCGAGCTCCTTCTGCGTCGGGCCTTCCTCGGCGATCCGGCGCACCTCCTTGTCGATGGCATCGATGGTGTCGCCGGCACGGTCGGCGCGGGTGCCGGTATTGCCGATGAAAACCGCCGAATGCTCCATCCAAAGCAGCGATTCGAACACCGAATAGGCGAGCCCGCGCTTCTCGCGCACCTCGCGATAGAGCCGCGAGGACAACCCGCCGCCGCCGAGGATGTGGTTGACGACATAGGCCGCCATGAAGTTCGGATCGCTGCGCTTCACCCCGGGACCGCCGAAGGTGATCACGGTCTGGGGCACGTCGAGCGTCACGAAGGCGCGTTGCGGCGGCTTGGCGGCCTCGACGTCGGGGACGGGCACGAGATTGGCCTTGGCCGGCAGGCTACCAAATGTGTGGTCGAGCAGCTTGCCGAGCGTATCGGGATCCACGTCGCCAACCACCGCGATCTTGAGCGTGTCCTTGGCGAGCACGCGGCCGACATAATCCTTCATGTCGGCAACCGTAATGGTCGGAACGCTGTCGAGGTTGCCGTTGGACTGCCGACTGTAGGGATGATCGCCAAAGGCAACCTCCAGGAATTTGCGGCTCGCGAGCGAGGTCGGGTTGGTTGTCTCGCGGCGCAGGCCCGAGATCACCTGCGAGCGAATGCGTTCGACGTCGGCAGTTTCGAAATGCGGCGAGGTCAGCGCGCTCCGCAGCAGGTCGAAGGCCTCGTCCTTGTTGTCGCGCAGCATGCGCAGGCTGCCGCGGAACGTGTCGCGGGTGGCGCTGAAAGAGAGCTCGATGGCACGGCGATCGAGCCGCTCATGGAAGGTCTTGGAATCGAGATCGCCGGAGCCTTCGTCGAGGAGATCGCCGACCAGATTGGCGACGCCCGATTTGTCCTTGGGATCCTGGGCCGAACCGCCGGCAAAGGAATATTCCATGGCGATCAGCGGCACGGTCGCATCCTGCACGAACCAGGCCTCGATGCCGCCCGGCGAGGTCAAATGCTGGATCTTCGCCGCCGCCTGTGACGGCGAGACGGTAGCGAGCGCGAGTGCCGCGCCGGTGGCAAAGGAGAATGCAACGCGTCGAAGGAAGGGATAGGTCACGAACGCTTCTCCTCGCGCTTGGTGGTCGCGGTGTCTTTGATCAGATAGCCCGTCACCGAGCGCTTCTTCTCGAGCCATTTCTGCGCGACGGTGCGGACCTGCTCGGCGGTGACGGCGCGGATGCGATCTGGCCAGCTCCGGATGTCCTCGATCGACAGGCCCGTGGTCAGTGCGCCGCCATACCAGCGCGCCAGCACCGCCTGGTTGTCCTGGGCGTAGATCGCCTCGGCGATGAGCTGGGTCTTGACCCGCTCGAGATCCTCGGCGCGGATCGGATTCTGCGCGATGTCGGCAATGACGCCGTCGACCACCTGCTCGACCTCGGCGAAGCTGACCCCGGATTTGGGCGAAGCCGAGATCGCGAACTGGGTCGGGTCGAGCGAGATGCTCGAATAGCTGGCGCTGGCGGAGACCGCGAGCGGCTTGTCCACCACGAGCGCGCGGTAGAGATAGGAATTGCTGCCGCTGCCCATCAGCTGCGCCAGCACGTCGAGGGCCGCGCTTTCGCCGGCCGCAGCCGTGGTCGCCGAGGGCACTAGGTAATAGCGTCGCAAGCCGGGTTGCTCGACGCGCGGATCGGCCAGGGTCACGGTGCGCGGCGCCGCGGGTTCCGGCTCCTGCGGGCGGACGCGGCGCGCCGGGATCGCGGGCTGCGCCGGGATGGCGCCGAAACTGCGCTCGACCAGCGGGCGGATGTCGGCGGGCTCGACGTCGCCGGCGATCACCAGGATCGCGTTGTTCGGCGCATAGAAGCGGCGGTAGAAGGCGAGCGCATCCTCGCGATCGAGCTTCTCGATCTCCTGGTGCCAGCCGATCACCGGCCGGCCGTAGGGATGGTTGAGATAGAGCGCGGCCATGATCTGCTCGTTCAGCCGCGCGTCCGGATTGTTGGCGACGCGCATGTTGTATTCTTCGAGCACGACGTCACGCTCGGGCAACACGTTCTCGTCCTTGAGGATCAGGCCGGTCATGCGGTCGGCCTCGAATTCCATCATGGTCGGCAACTGCTCGCGCGGCACGCGCTGGTAGTAGTTGGTGTAGTCGACCGAAGTCGAGGCGTTCTCGTTGCCGCCGACGCGGAGTACGGTCTGGGAGAATTCGCCGACCGGATGCTTCGATGTGCCCTTGAACATCAGGTGCTCGAGGAAGTGCGCGAGCCCGGACTTGCCCGGCGTCTCGTCCGCCGAGCCGACCTTGTACCAGATCATTTCCGTGACGACGGGCGTGCGATGGTCCGGAATCACCACGACCTGCATGCCGTTTCCGAGCGTGAAGCTGGCGGGCGGAGCCGATGTCACCGTGGTCTGCGCAAGGGATGCGCCGGCCGTGAGGACACTCGTCGAAAGCAGCGCGGCAAGGAGGCGGGCAGCCGATCGGTAAGAGGACATCATGATCCTTATGAAAGGCCGAGCCCGGATGTCCGGCTCGGAGGCACGGCATGGTACACCGTGCGGCAAACGCTTCGCGTCACGAAGCAGAGAACTCAACTCGGGCGCAAGTTACTGATAAGCAATTAAAGACCGCGTCCGGCGCGCACGAGCCGCCGGCGCGGGACCGGGTCTGTGTCGGGATATCGCGAAGGGACAGGAGCGCTATTGTTCCTTGTCCTTGCCGGACATGATGTCGAAATAGGTCCGCCGTGTCTTGTCCTCTCCGGCGCCATAGGCGTAGCTCGGAGACGGCGTCTGGTAGCCGGGCGGCGGCTCGACCAGTGACTGGCGCGGCGGCTCGGTCGTGAATTGCTTGGCCTCGCCTTTGTTGTTCGACATCATGCCCCACAGACCGCCGGTGAAACCGAGCTGGGCCGGGCTGAGCGACGGATTGCCGTTGGTGCCCGGCTGAATAGGATCATTGCTCGTGCGCTCGGGTGCGGCTGTCCTGCCGACCTCCATCTCGGCGGGCGACAACGCCCGGCCTGCCTGCCAGCTCTCCGTGGCCTTGACGGCCTTCTTCCGCTGCGCGATGGCCTCCTTGCGGCGTCTCTCGTCAGGGTCCTTCGGCCAGTTCGGCGCGTTCTTGGCTTCAACGCCGGCGGGCGGCGGCAGGTCGAGCTTGGGCGGCACCACCAGCGGCGACCGCTCGCGGTATTCGATACCCTTCTTCTCCATGCTCTTGGCGCCGATGCCCGACATCAGATTGTCGATGAGCTTCTCTTCGAAGGTCATGTCGTCGTCGTCCTCGCCGTCGTCACCGGCGCGGGCGGCGCCAGCCGACATGACGAGACCGATGCCGAGCGCGACAGCGGACAATTTCAACGCCCGCCAGAGCCCCTGCCGGGGGTCTTCAACCATCGAACCGCTGGTCTTCGAGCTGCGCATCACTGTACCTGTTCCAAAATGTGGCAGTTTGCCGCTCTCGCGCGGCATAATCCCTCGCAAAAGCAAGGTTCCGCCTGCCGGTCCGTATCGGCCGGGATCAGGGCGCTTTTGCGGCGGGGAC
>NZ_JADPJQ010000073.1:20574-45751 GCF_023073515.1 Bradyrhizobium sp. 17
AATAGCGCCGCCACGCCAGCAACGATGGCCACGTCCGCGAGGTTGAACACGTACCAATTATAGGTATTTCCGCCGATCTCGACGTGAAACAGGGCGAAATCGACCACCGCGCCATAGGCGAGGCGATCGATCCCATTGCCGATGGCGCCGCCAATGATCAGGCCAAGCGCGATGGTTGCCAGCAGGGTGTGCGAGCGGGCCATCCAGATCGCCAGAGCAACCACCGCGACGACCTTCACGGCCATCAGCGCCATTTGCGCCGCCTGACCGTCGTTCTGGAGCCAGCCGAAGCTGATGCCGATGTTCCAGGCCAGCACCAGGTCGAAGAACGGGGTCACCTCGACCGTGCCGCGACGGGCGAGGTCGAACACGTTCAGCAGCCAGAGCTTTGAAGCCTGGTCGGCCACGAGCGTGAGCAGGGCCGCGAGGATGCCGGCGCGGAGCGGGGTCATGGGCAGTCCGCCACAACACGCTCCGTCGTCGTCCTGGCGAAAGCCAGGACCCACACTCCGAGGCGGTCGTTGTTTGAAAGACTTGTGGTCATCAGCCTTCGTCGCAATTGGCGGCCGTGGAATGGGTCCTGGCTTTCGCGAGGACGACGGTGAGACCTAGATGCTGACCCCCAGCGCCTTCCATTCGCGCAGCGCCTGGGCATCTCGCGGGGTGACGTCGGGGTATTCGGGGTCCTCTCCCACCGCCGGCGAAATCTTCCAGGAACGGGCGCATTTGGTGCCGACCGCCTTCTCCACCACGACAGCGACGCCTGGAACGGCATCGAGACGGAATGCGGAAGCCGGCGCCTCGCCCTCGCGCACCTCGTAATTCGAGGTGATGCAGATCTCGGCGAGGTCGGTGTCGAACAACGTCGCAAGCATGTCGCGGTCGGCGACATAGATGACCGGCGATGCCTCCAGCGACGAGCCGATGTTCTTGGCGGCGCGTTCGAGCTCCAGCGCACCGGTGACGACACGGCGGACGTTGCGGATCGCTTCCCACTTCGCGGCGAGCTTGTCGTCGCGCAGGCTTTCGAGGTCGTCGGGAAACTGCGTCAGGTGCACCGAGGGCTCGGCGTCGGGCCTGTACATGCGCCAGGCTTCCTCCGCGGTGAAGCTGAGGATCGGCGCCAGCCATTTCAGGATCGAGCTGCACAACAGGTCGATCGTGGTCAGCGCCGCCTTGCGCGTCAGCGAGGACGGCGGATCGCAATACAGCGTGTCCTTGCGGATGTCGAAATAGAACGCGGAGAGCTCACTGTTCAGGAAGGCGGACAGGGTCGCGAGCACGGTCTTGTAGTCGAACTCCTGATAGGCCTTTCGGACGACGGCAGCGCGGACCGCGAGCTCGTGCAGCATCAGCCGTTCGAGCTCAGGCATGTCGGCGGGCGCGACTGCGTCGGCCGGCCTGTAGTGATCCAGCGTTCCCAGCATCCAGCGCACGGTGTTGCGCAGCTTGCGATAGGTCTCGATGGTGTTCTTCAGGATCTCCGGGCCGATGCGCTGGTCGTCGGCATAGTCGGTGGCGCAGACCCAGAGGCGCAGGATATCCGCGCCCGAATCCTTGATCACCTTCTGAGGCTCGACGGTGTTGCCGATCGACTTCGACATCTTGCGGCCGTTCTCGTCGAGCGTGAAGCCGTGGGTGAGCACGATGTCATAGGGCGCGCGGCCCCGCGTGCCCGCGCTTTCCAGCAGCGACGAATGAAACCAGCCGCGATGCTGATCGCTGCCTTCGAGATACATCACGGTGTCGTCGCCGCCGTCGACCTTGCGAACGATGTTGCCGAGCTGCGGGAAGTTCTGGCGATCCTCGAGCACGAAGGCATGTGTGGAGCCGGAATCGAACCAGACGTCGCAGATGTCGTCGATCTTCTTCCAGTCTTCCTTCGCGCGGGATCCAAGGAAGCGCTCGCGGGCGCCTTCCATGTACCAGGCGTCGGCGCCTTCCTCCATGAAGGCCTCGGTGATGCGCTGATTGACGATCTCGTCCTGCAGGATCTCGGCCGAACCGTCGCTGTTCTCGCGCACGAACACGGCGATCGGCACGCCCCAGGCGCGCTGGCGCGAGATCACCCAGTCCGGACGGTTGGCGATCATGCCGTTGATGCGGTTCTCACCCGACGGCGGCACCCATTGCGTGACCGAGATCGCATGCAGCGCGCGAGCCCGCAGCGTATCGCCCTTCCTGGCGTGGCCATCTTCGCTGATGTCCTTGTCCATCGCGATGAACCATTGCGGCGTGTTGCGGAAGATCACCGGCTTCTTCGATCGCCAGGAATGCGGGTACTGGTGCTTGAGGCGGCCGCGCGCGAGCAGCTTGCCGGCCTCGACCAACGCCTTGATCACGGCCTCATTGGCATCGCCCTTCTCGCCCTTGTCGTTAAGCACGCGCTTGCCGGTGAAGCCGGGGGCCTGCGCGGTATAGGCGCCGTTCTCGTCGACAGTGTAGGGGATCGCGGTCGAGATGCCGCGCTCATCGAGCTCGCGGGTATTGGCCATCCAGACGTCGAAATCCTCGCGGCCGTGGCTCGGCGCGGTGTGCACGAAACCGGTGCCGGTATCGTCGGTGACATGCTCGCCGGCGAGCAGCGGCACGATAAACGCGTAACCGCCATCGAGGCCGCGCAAGGGATGGGCGCACTCCACGGCGTCCAGCGTATCGCCGGGAATGTCGCGCAGCTTCTCATAGGCCGTGACGCGCGCCTGCTTGAACACCTCTGCTGCAAGCGCATCGGCCAGGATCAGGAGATCGCCGGTCTTCGCCCAATTGTCCGCGGCCGCATCCGTCACCTTGTAGAGGCCGTAGGCGATCTTCGGTGAGAACGAGATCGCGCGATTGCCGGGCAGCGTCCAGGGCGTGGTGGTCCAGATCACGACCGATGCATTGGCGAGCGCACCATGTGCCGGGGACGTGACGGGAAACTTCACCCATACCATGTCGGATGTGTAGTCCTCGTACTCGACCTCGGCCTCGGCGAGGGCGGTCTTCTCGACCACGCTCCACATCACCGGCTTGGAGCCGCGATACAGCGTGCCGTTGGCGGCGAACTTCATCAGCTCGCGGGCGATCTGCGCTTCGGCGGGATAGCTCATCGTCTGATAGGGATGATCCCAGTCGCCGATGATGCCGAGCCGCTTGAATTCCTCGCGCTGCACGTTGATCCAGTGTGTCGCATAGGCGCGGCATTCCTTGCGGAACGCCACCATCGCAGCGGAGTCGCGGAAGTCGGGCTTCTGCTTGCCCTTGGAACGGTAGTTCTCTTCCTCGATCTTCCATTCGATCGGCAGGCCGTGGCAGTCCCAACCGGGCACGTAGTTGGAGTCGAAGCCGAGCATCTGCTGGCTCTTGGTCACGACGTCCTTGAGGATCTTGTTCAGCGCGTGCCCGATATGGATGTTGCCATTGGCGTAGGGCGGGCCGTCATGCAGCACGAATTTGGCGCGGCCCTGGGCTTCCTGGCGGAGCTTGTCGTAAAGGCCGATGTCGTTCCAGTATTTCAGCAGCTCCGGCTCGCGCTGCGGCAGGCCGGCCCGCATCGGGAATTCGGTCTGCGGCAGGAACAGGGTTTTCGAATAGTCTTTGGCTTCGGATTTTTGGGACTTTTGTGGCTTGTCGGACATGAGGCTGACTGGCTCGGAAGGGCGCGGGAACGGATGGCGATGCGGAATCGCGGGTGAAACGACGACATCCCGGTCTTGCGCCGAGCCGAAGGCTCAGGCGGAAGCCGGGCCGCTAATCCCTATGATGCGCCGCGCAAACATGGGCTCTCCATAGCAGGGGGGCGGGGGAAGCGCAAAAGGTTCGGCGGGCCGGTTTCCGGCCTCAATCGATGACGCCAAGCCGCGGAAACGCGTCCGGGGCGGCGGCGAGCATGGCGCGGGCGCGGGCGGAATCGTCGTCCATCTGGCGGATCAGGGCATCCAGGCCCTCGAATTTCAGCTCCTCGCGGATGAAGCCGATAAAGGCGCAGTCGAGCGTCTGCCCGTAGAGATCCCCCTTGAAGTCGAACAGGAAGATTTCCAGCAGCGGCGCACCATTGTCGAACGTCGGGCGGCGGCCGAAGCTTGCGACCCCATCCAGCCGCTCCGCGCCGCGGCCGACCCGCACCGCATAGATGCCGTGCTTGAGGCCGCAATTGGCATCAAGGCGGATATTGGCGGTGGGATAACCGAGGTCGCGGCCGCGCTTCTCTCCGTGGATGACCTCGCCGGTGATAAACCAGGGCGCGCCGAGCATGGCCGTGGCCTCGTCGAGTTGGCCTTCGGCGAGCGCGATTCGGATCGCGCTGGACGAGACCGGCCGCTCGTCGATATCGACATGCGGCTGCACGTCGACCTCGATGCCGAGCCGGGGCGCCTCGTTGACGAGGAGGCTCGGCGAGCCGACCCGACCCTTGCCGAAGTGGAAGTCGTAGCCGACGGCGATTCCGCCGATGCCCAGGCGCCCGATCAGGTCGTGGTGAATGAAGTCTTGCGCGCTGGTCCCGGCGCGGGACTTGTCGAAGGTCATGACCACGGCGCCGTCAAGTCCGGTGCCGGCCAGAAGCCGCAGCTTGGCACGCTCGTCCGTCAGGCGGAATTGCGGGGTGTTGGGGCTGAAAAACCGGCGCGGATGCGGCTCGAAGGTCAATGCCAGCGCAGGGCGGCCATGTAGCCGGCCCATTTCCAGCGCCGCAGCGATTACGGCGCGATGGCCGAGATGAACGCCGTCGAAATTGCCCATGGCGACCACGGCACCCCTTGCAATGGCGGAGTCCGGCGTGGTGTCGCGGATAACGGTAAAATGCGGGGCCATCAGGGGAATCTCGAACCGGCGGGACCGGCCGGGACCGTGGCGCGACGGGCCGGATGAAGTCAAGCGGGAGGGGGCGGCCGCATCGAGTGCGATTTCAGTCCACCGGGGGCGTTCCCAGTTAACGCGCTGTTTAACGCCTTGGTGCTAGTCCTTGGGCGTGGAACCGCGGGGCTCCGGCCCGGCAGGTCCGATCGTAATATTTCCTGGGTTTGCGTTGGGGGAGTCGAGATGGCGGTTGATTTGTCGATGTCGGTTCTGGTGGTTGACGACTACAGCACCATGATCCGTATCATCAGGAACCTCCTGAAGCAGCTTGGCTTCGAGAATATCGATGATGCAAGCGACGGTTCGGCAGCGCTGAACAAGATGCGTGGCAAGAAGTACGGGCTCGTGATTTCCGACTGGAACATGGAGCCGATGACGGGTTACGACCTGCTGCGCGAAGTGCGCGCGGATCCGAACCTCGCCACCACGCCCTTCATCATGATCACGGCCGAATCAAAGACCGAGAACGTGATCGCGGCCAAGAAGGCCGGCGTGAACAACTACATCGTCAAGCCGTTCAACGCGGCGACGCTGAAGACCAAGATCGAGGCGGTCTTCCCGGACATGGCGAGCGCGTAAGGCGCGATCGAAGCCATCAGTTGAATTCGGAAAGCCCGGGCGATTGTCCCGGGCTTTCTGCGTCGGGTTCGTCGTTCCGGAATCGACGCCCCACATCAACCGGGAATGACGATCAACTCGCTACCACTTCAGTTCGCGCATCAGCGCCTTCGGGGGATGGCCGAACAATTCCAGCACCGACGCCGGGTCGAGCTGGTCGAGACCCTCGAACTCCTCGGCATGGATGCCGCGGGTCACGAACAGGCAATCGATGCCGAACTCGCGCGCGCCGGTGAGGTCGGTCCGGACGGAATCGCCGATCGCGAGCACCTTTTTGCGGTCGATCTGGTGGCCCTGGCGTTCGCCGGCGAGCGCCATCGCGCGCTCGTAGATCGGCCGGTGCGGCTTGCCGTAGAAGATCACCTCGCCGCCGAGCTCGCGATAGAGCTCCGCGATCGCGCCGGCGCAATAGATCAGGCGGTCGCCGCGTTCCACCACGATGTCGGGGTTGGCACAAACCAGCGTCAGCTTGCGCTCGCGCGCCTTCAGCATCATGCCGCGATAGTCTTCCGCCGTCTCGGTCTCGTCGTCATAGAGGCCGGTGCAGACGATGTAATCCGCCTCTTCCAGCGGCGCGGTCACCGCATCGAGGCCGCGATAGATCGAGTTGTCGCGCTCGGGGCCGAGCCAGAACATCTTGCGGCCGGGATGGTCGGCGACATAGAGCCGCGTCAGGTCGCCTGAAGACACGATCGCGTCATAGGTCTCGTCGGCGACGCCGAGCTTGCGCAATTGCCGCTGCACGGAGTCGGCCGGGCGCGGCGCGTTGGTGATCAGGATGACCGTACCGCCGCGGCTGCGGTAGGTGTGCAGCGCCTCGCAGGCTTCGGGGAAGGATTCGAGACCGTTATGGACCACGCCCCAGATGTCGCTGAGCACGACGTCCACGCCCGCCACGAGTTCACGCAGGCTTTCGGCGAAATGCAGTGTGGTCATGATGCGTGCGGCCGATCAGATACGTCGCGCGAGCGCGGCGTTGCCGGTGACGCGCTGTGGCGCAGACGCAGCCGACGTCGCGCCTGAGCTGGATATGCCGGAGCCATTGGATCCCTGAATGTCCTGTGCCTGGTTCGGCGCGGCGGTAGCAGATGACCCCTCCGGCCGCAATGGCCGGGGCGGCGCGAACAGGAACCCCTGGCCGAACCGCACGTCATAATCGAGCAGGTCGATCACGGCGCGCTCGCCCTCGATTCGCTCGGCGATCAGATCGATGCCGAAGCGGCCGAGCAGGTCGGAGAGATCGGACGGGTGGATGTCCGAGGCCGAAGCCTGCCTGGGGTCGAGCAGGAGCGAGGCCGGCACCTTGATGAAGCGCACGCCGCGATCGGCGAGCTCGCGCGGTTCGATGCGCAAATCGGTGACATGGTCGATCGAGAAACGGAAGCCGCGCTGGGCGAGCGCCGCGAGATTCTCGGTTTCGGCCGGGCCGAGATTGCGGAAGGTGGATTGCTTGAATTCCAGCACCAGCGAGGGCGCCAGCGCCCGATTGGCTTCGAGGAAATCGAGGTATTGCGCGAAGGTCGTGGAATTGCCGAGCGTGGAAGCCGCGACGTTGCAGAACACGCCGACTTCCTTGTTGCGTACCATCAGGCGCCGCAGCACCTGCACGCAGCGCAGCATGACCATGTTGTCGATGCGCCCGATCAACCCGGAGGCCTCCGCGATGCTGATGAACTCCTCGGCCGCGACCAGCTGGTCACGCTCGTCGCGCAGGCGCGTCACGGCCTCGTAGAACCGGACCTTGCGCTGCGGCAGCGACACCATCGGCTGGAGGAAGATGTCGATGCGGTTCTCGTCGATCGCGTTGCGGAGCGTCGCCAGCAATTGGGTCTGGTTGCGGCCGTTGGCGGTCTGAACCGGATTGGCGGTCTGGGTCTGGATCGCCGGTGCTGCCGGCCGCATTGGCGGCGGCGCGGGCGCCGGGGCAGCCGGCCGTTCCTCCTCGAACGTGGCCATCAGGTCGAGCGGCGCGTCCGGCTCCTGCCTTGCGACCGGCGCGGGGGCCGACACTGGCGCGTTGCCGGCCATCAGATCCTCATGGGCCGACACGGTGGTGGCGAGTTGCCTGACCAGTCCGCCGAGTTCGTTGATCTCGCCGACCACCGACTGGATGCGGTCGGAGTTGGCCGAATTGGAAGAGGCGATGCGTGCTTCGATCGTGGCGAGCCGGCGGCCGAATTCGGCGACCTGACGGGCGAGGTCGGCGGTGCCGCGCGAAAGATCGGCGATCTGGCCGCCGACGTCGCTGCGGTCGCGCAGTCGCATCGACACTGCATTGTAGAGGATCAGGAAGGTCAGCGCCGTCAGCGCCACGATCGCGGATTCGGTTCCGCTGATGCCGGCGACCGCGTAGAGCAGGAGCCCGAGCGAGGCGGCGACCAGAACCATGCAGATCGCGATGAAGATCGTCGAAATACGAATCATGCCGCGCGTTACGCCTCAAGAGCTGACTGCCTGACCGGGAAAACACGGGTGGCGTTTCGAACCCGTCACGCCGCATGCTCCCCCAAGCGGCATGACCTTAACATCATTGTTGATTCGAGGGGATAGCGGCCCAATCGCAGAGTCAGGACGGCGCCGCGGCGCCGACCGTGTCGGCCGAGACGGCCTCGCGGGTGCCTAGCGGCTTGGGCGGCCCGGTGGTCGTGTCGCGCAAGGTCTGCCGTTCGATCTCCGAATTCAGCTCAGCCCCGAACATGATGACGATGGCCGACATCCACATCCACATCATCAAGCCGATCGCAGCGCCGAGCGAGCCGTAGGTCGCGTTGTAATTTGCGAATTCGGACAGATACCAGGACAGCAGCGCCGAGCCGGCGATCCAGAGGATCGCGGCCGTCACAGCGCCGGGGCTCAGCCATTGCCAGCGCGGGGCGTCGCGGCTGGGCGCGAAGCGGTAGAGGACGGCGAGCGCCGCAAGGAGAATGACGAACAGCACCGGCCATCGCGCCAGCGCCACGATCAGCTTGCTATCGGGCGCCATGCCGAGGTGGTTGAGCGCGAGCGGGAAGGCGACGACGGCGCCCACCATCAGCAGCAGGGCAACGATGCCACCGACCGTGAAAGCCAGCGAGACCGTGTTCAGCCGGATGAAGCTGCGCTTTTCACGCTCCTCATAGGCGACGTTGAGGGCGTCGAAGATGGCTTTGACGCCGGCATTGGCGCTCCAGATCGCGAGCACGAGTCCAAACAGGAAAGTGAAACCAAGGGTCGCGCCGCCGTTCGACACGACGCGCGCCACCTGGTCCTCGACGATCTGGAACGCGCCCTCGGGCAGCATCATCGCGAGCGATTGCAGGTTGGAACTGATCGTCGAGGGATCGGCGAACAGGCCATAGAATGAAACCAGCGCCGTGATGGCGGGAAAGATCGCGAGCAGTCCGAAAAAGACGACGCCGCCGGCGGTCGCGAGCAGGCGATCCTCGTCGATGCGCTGATAGGTGCGCCAGAGGATGTCCTTCCAGCCTGCCCACGGGATCGCGAACGGGCTTTTCGCGCGGCGGCCGCGGCCGGGCTGCGAGGCTGCGCCCGTCGGGCTCGTTTCCGGCGAATTCGCCTCGCCGTTGCGGTGGTCTTGCGGAGGTCCCGGCCGGATCAGGCCAGAATCCTGGAAATACCGTTCCGCGGTGAGCACGAACACGGTCGTGGCTGCGACTAACAGCCAGCTGTCGAATTGCTCGGCGCGCCGCATACGCATTTTCAGGTATCCGCTCCGTGGCCGTGACGCCGCCTGCGCGCGGCCGTGATCCCGACCAGCCCAACGGCCGCGAGCATCAGCCCGAGTTGCACGGGCCGGTTGGACCGAGCCGGCCACGTGCTGCCGCCATGTCCTGACTCATGTCCTCGTTCGCCCGGCGCGAGCGGCGCCAGGGGAATTGTCGTCGCGACCTCTTTCACCGCCTCCTTCACCGTTCCGCGCGGGATGCGCGGGGTGGCGATAGCCACCCGTAGGCGGCTGGCGAGCGGCACGATCGGCTTGGTCTTGCGCTTCATCTGGGCCATGGCCACGCCGGCGCAGGCGGCGGCCAGGACCAGGAGCACAGCGCCGACGGCGCCGAACCCCCAGAATTGCCCGTAATGGATTGCAATCCAGCGGTACAGGGCGATCAGGCCGACGAAGAAGGCTGCGACGACGAACAAGCCCGCAACCGCGAGCAGTCCGGCCGCAGCCGCGTACGACGTCATGCGCCCTGTGGCCTGGTTGCTCCGGTCGCGGGCATAGGACTGGGCGGCGCGCTTGAGATGGTTGAGCTTGAGCGCGACGCCGGCGCGCAGCAATTCGCCCGATGGCGCAAGCATGCGGTTATCCTCCGAGTGCGAGAAAATTCGTCGGGGGATGAACGTGGCGGTATTTGACTTGTTCCGACGAGGTCTGCCCGCCGTGATGGATCAGCCGAGATCGGTTGCCGCGATCCAGAACACTTCGCCCTCGGAGTCCTCGGTGTCGAGCCAGAGCAGCGGCAATTCAGGAAAGGCCTCGTCAACCAATTCGCGGCCGCGGCCGATCTCGCAGATCAGCCCGCCATGCGGCGTCAAATGGCCGGGCGCATCGCGCAGGATCCGGCGCACCACATCGAGACCGTCGGCGCCGCCGTCGAAGGCGAGCTTCGGCTCGGCCCGGCACTCGGGCGGCAGCGCCGCCATGCCTTCGGCGTCGACATAAGGCGGGTTGGTGATGATCAGGTCGTATTTGGTGTTACCGAGTGGGGCGAACAGGTCGCCGCGATGCAGGCTGATCCGGCCATCGAGCCCGTATTCGCCGACATTTCGTCTGGCGACGTCGATCGCGCCCTTCGAGATATCGACGGCATCGATCGTGGCGTTCGGGAAATGATGCGCGGCGAGGATCGCGAGGCATCCCGATCCCGTGCAGAGATCGAGCACGCGCTCGACGGCGCTGGAATCGTCGATCAGCGAGCCGGCTTCGCCGTCGCCGCCGAAATGCGACTCCAAGAGTTCACCGATGAAGGAGCGCGGAACGATGACGCGCTCGTCGACATAAAACGGCAGGCCGCGCATGTAGATCTTGTTGACGAGATACGCGGCCGGTTTGCGCGTAGTGACGCGCTGATGAACGAGATCGATGATGGTCCTGCCCTCGGCGGCCGTCACGCGCGCGTTGGCAAAAATCTCGAACTGCTCGGGATGCAGATGCAGGGCTTCACAGACCAGGAAAGCCGCTTCCGCGACCGGATCGGGCGTGCCATGGGCAAAGGCGAGCTTGGTCTCATTGAAGCGGCTCACGGCATAGCGGACGAAATCGATCAGCGTGAGAAGCTCGCCGGGGCCCACTTTCGCGAGCTTTGGCGCGGCGCGGCCGCGCACGGCCTTTTTGGATGTTGTTGCCATCAGGATCGGGTCCAGCGTGCGGCGGCTTCGTCGTCGCGGGCCTGGGCCTCGACCCAGCCGGTGCCGGTGGCGCTCTCTTCCTTCTTCCAGAACGGCGCGTTGGTCTTGAGATAATCCATCAGGAACTCGGCTGCCTGGAACGCTGCCTGGCGGTGCTGCGAGGCGGTCAGCACCAGCACGATGTTCTGGCCGGGCATGAAACGGCCGACGCGATGGATCACCGTGACGCCGCTGAGAGGCCAGCGCGAGATGGCCTCGTCGGCATGGCGCCTGATCTCTTCCTCGGCCATGCCAGGATAATGCTCGAGCGAGAGCGCGGCGATCTTCGCGCTGTCTTCGTCGCTGCGGCAGATGCCGGAAAAGCTCACGACCGCACCGATGTCGGTGCGGTTCCCGGTCAGCACCGCGATCTCGCGCGCGATGTCGAAATCGTCTTGCTGGATACGGATGGTGACGGGGCAGGTGGCGACAGACATGGCCTAGCCGCCGGTCATCGGCGGGAAGAACGCGATCTCGCGAGCGCCTGCGATCGTGGCGTCCGACTTGACGTGGGCATGGTCGATCGCGGTGCGGATCACCTTCGGCTTCTCGAACGCATAGGCGTAGGCTTCGCCTTGGCCGGACAGCCAGGCGATCAGCTCTTCCACGGTGCGCACGGTCGCAGGCGGCTCGATCGTCTCCTCGGCCTTGCCGATGCGCTCGCGCACCCAGGCGAAGTACTTCACCTTCATCCCTCATCCTCCTTGATGAGGTGATGGATGCCGGCGCCGAAATAGTCGTAGCCGGTGTACATGGTGAGGATCGCCGAGGCCCAGAGCAGCGCCAGCCCGATCATCGAGACCATGGGCACGACCTCATCGCCGGCCGGACCAGCCAGCAGGAAGCCGATGGCGATGAGCTGAACCGTCGTCTTCCACTTCGCAAGCTTGGTCACGGGCACGCTGACACGCAGCGCGGCAAGATATTCGCGCAGGCCCGAGACCAGGATCTCGCGGCACAGGATCACGATGGCGGCCCACAGCGACCAGCCGTGAATGATGCCGTCGGCGGCCAGCATCAGCAGGCACGAGGCGACCAGAAGCTTGTCGGCGATCGGATCGAGCATGCGGCCGAACGCCGATTGCTGATTCCAGATCCGTGCGTAATAGCCGTCGAGGTAATCGGTGACCGCAGCCGCGATAAAAATGGCGACGGCGACCCAGCGCAGCCACAGCGGGCCGTCCATGATCGACTGTGCGTAGATGCACCCGACCACGACCGGGATCGCGGCGATCCGGCCGTAGGTCAGGATGTTCGGGAGGGACATCGCGCGGCTGGTCGTCCCTCGTGTCGTGGCGATGTTCATCCGTCCTACCAATACCGCTGCAGCCTGAAGGTCAACCGTTCCGCTCCCCAAATGGGGTGCGGGATGCGACGACCATATGACCGCGGCCCCCCTTTTATTTCACCCCGGCTGGGGATGGAAATACTCGAAAATCCTGCGGGCGCTCTCGGCGCTCACCCCCGGAACCTTACCGAGATCGGTGATCGAGGCCCGTTCGATCTCCTTCAGGGTTCCGAAATGATGCAGCAAGGCACGTTTGCGTGACGGACCGATGCCTGGAATCTCCTGCAAGCCGGCCTCGCGGATGTCCTTCTTGCGCAGCTTGCGGTGCGAGCCGATGACGAAACGGTGCGCCTCGTCCCGCAGCCGCTGGATGAAATAGAGCACGGGGTCGCGCGGCTCCAGCTTGATCGCCTCGCGCTCCGGCATGAACAGGGTCTCGCGGCCGGCATCCCGGTCCGGCCCCTTGGCCACCGACATCAGCGCCACCTGGGTCAGGCCGAGATTTGCAAAGATGTCCCGGACCGCGTTGAGCTGGCCGCGGCCGCCATCGATGATCACGAGATCGGGCCATTGCGGGAAGTCGTCGTCCTTGGCTTTGGCCGCATTGTCCTCGGGTGGATTGATCAAGCGCTTGAAACGGCGTTTGAGCACCTCGCGCATCATCCCGTAATCGTCGCCGGGCGTCAGGCCCTCCGACTTGATGTTGAACTTGCGGTACTGGTTTTTCACAAAACCGTCCGGGCCGGCGACGATCATGGCGCCGACTGCGTTGGTGCCCTGGATGTGGCTGTTGTCGTAGACCTCGATCCGCTTCGGCGCATGCGTCAGGCTCAGGGTCGTGGCCATGGCGTCCAACAGGCGGCTCTGCGTCGCGGTGTCCGCGAGCTTGCGGCCTAGGGCCTCGCGCGCGTTGGTGAGCGCGTGGGTGACGAGCTCCTTCTTCTCGCCGCGCTTCGGCATGGACACTTCGACCTTGCGGCCGGCCTTGATCGACAGCGCGTTGGCGAGCAGCTCGCTCTCCTCGATCTCGTGCGAGAGCAGGATATTCCTCGGCGGCGGCTTGTCGTCATAGAACTGGGCGAGGAAGGAGCCGAGCACCTCTTCCGGCGTATATGTCTTCTCCGCGCGCGGGAAATAGGCGCGGTTGCCCCAGTTCTGCCCGGTGCGGAAGAAGAACACTTCGACGCAGGAGAAGCCGCCCTCCTGGTGGATGGCGAACACGTCGGCTTCTTCCACCGTGCGCGGATTGATGCCCTGCTGCGACTGGATCGCGGACAGCGCAGCGAGGCGGTCGCGGTAGAGCGCGGCGCTCTCGAATTCGAGCTCGCCGGAGGCCTTCTCCATCTCCGCGGCAAGCTCCTGCTTCACCGCATGGCTCCTGCCGGACAGGAAGTCGCTCGCCTCGCGCACCAGGGTCGTGTAGCCGGGGAAGTCGATCTCGCGGGTGCAGGGGCCGGCGCAACGGCGGATCTGGTAGAGCAGGCAGGGCCGCGAGCGACTCTCGAAGAAGGAATCCGTGCAGGAGCGGATCAGGAACGCGCGCTGAAGTGCGGTGATGGTGCGGTTGACGGCGCCGGCGGAGGCGAACGGGCCGAAATAGCGACCCGGCCGCGTCTGCGCGCCGCGATGCTTCAGGATCTGCGGCGCCCAATGGTCGCCCGTGATCAGGATATAGGGAAACGACTTGTCGTCGCGCAGCTGCACGTTGAAGCGCGGCCGAAGCTGCTTGATGAGGTTGGCCTCCAGCAGCAGGGCTTCGGTCTCGGTGTGGGTCGAGATGATTTCCACGGTCACCGTGGCGGCGATCATGCGCAGGATGCGCGCCGGCTGCGGCGCACTCTGGCGCGCATAGTTCGACAGGCGCTTTTTGACGTTCTTGGCCTTGCCGACATAGAGCACGTCGGCATTCGCATTGAGCATGCGATAGACGCCGGGCGAGGTGGGGGCGAGGCGCACCGCGCGTTCGATCGCCTCGTGGCCGGTCGCCAGCGGCTCTTCGCCGACGGTGCCGCTCTCTTCCAGGATGTCCGGCAGCCGCGCATCGTCCTCGTCGTCGCCATTCGCAGTGGCGGGATCGAGGTCCGGCGGCGCGGCTTCCGTTTCCTGGGGAGGGACGTCGGGTGCGTTGCCGCGCACGGGTTTGCGTACGCGTGCGTCGTCCGGATTGTCGGGGGAATCGTGAACCATGGTGCGAATTTAGGCGCTGCGGGTGTCGATTTGAAGTTCCGGCCGAGCAGCACGCACAGGATGGCGGCGCAGTTCCCGGTAACGCTTGCTTAAGCCTGTTAACAGCGCGGTAACCCGGCTTAACAGGCCTTTAACTTAAAACTCTCGATAAATCTTACGCGAAAAATGGTGGTTCCGTAACCATGCGGTTTTGCCTCGCGCGGCGGCGCGGGCATCGCAGCGGTGACGGGAGTTGCGTTGGAGTGTGTGATGAAGAGGCTCGTTGTGGGCGCAGCCGCGTTGGCTGCGGTCGGCTGGACGGCTTCGGCAGAGGCCGCCGATCTCAATTACGGGCAGCGTGCGCCCTACACGGTCAATCAGCCGCTCAATGCCTATAGCTGGGCCGGTCCGTATCTCGGTGGCAATCTCGGCTACGAATGGGGTTCGGTGAGCAACAATCCCGCAAAACCGTCGGGCTTCGTCGGCGGCGTTCAGGCCGGCTACAATTTCCAGAACGGCCCATGGGTGTTCGGCGTCGAGGGCGACATCCAGGCCGCCGGTGCCGACGACACCTTCGCGCCGTGGAAGTTCTCCAATCCGTGGTTCGGCACCTTGCGCGGCCGCGCCGGCTACGCCTTCAGCAACGTGCTGTTCTACGGCACGGCGGGCCTCGCCTTCGGCGAGCTGCGCGCGCAGACGTTCGGCTGGACCGAGTCGCACACCAGCGCCGGCTGGACCATCGGTGCCGGCGCGGAAGTTATGTTCGCGCCGAACTGGAGCGCCAAGCTCGAATATCTCTATATCGATCTGTCGACGAGTCAGTTCGCGATTACGGGCGTGTCAAACGGCTATAGCGCCAGCGTTGTGCGCGCAGGCGTGAACTATCACTTCTGATAGCTAAAGAAGAAAATACCGGACCAACCTCCCGGCCGCTTGCGGCCGGGATTTTTTTTGACGCTTGGCTCGCTAGGGAAGGATGACCAAATCGACCGCCTTCGGCCCCTTGCCCTTCTTGTCCGGTTCGACTTCGAAAGTAATACGCTGTCCTTCGGCAAGGTCCTTCAGTCCGGCCCGCTCCACAGCAGTAATATGTACGAAGACGTCGCGGCCCCCGTCGTCCGGTTTGATGAATCCGTAGCCGCGCTCACCGTTGAAAAACTTGACCGTTCCCGTCATGGCCATCGGGAAACTCCCCCTCATTGCTCCTCCGTCGTGACGCAGACGCGCGTCACGACATGACCGGGCCTTACGAAGCCCGGGAGCTGGCCATCCTTCGGCAGACCATTCGGTCCGACTGGATCTTTCTTAGGCCTTCACTCCGCCGCAACCATTCGCGGAAGCGGAACGTAAAGCCAGTCACCGCAACAGCATAATACGGTTCTCTGCAGATTGACTACCGCTCCTGCATATTTTTCCCAAGAATGCCGGAGTGTTACGGTCTCGGCACCTCCAATCGGAATCTGGCAGCGCCACCCTGGCCGAGCGGCATTTCCAGCTCCGGCAGGATCGTCTTGAGTTCGCCGTGCAGCGTGTAAGGCGGATTGACGATCAAGAGCCCGCTGGAGGTGAGGGCTGCGCCGTCGGCTTGCGGCGCCACGCTGAATTCGAGGCGCAGGCATTTTCCCGGCGGCTTTGCTGCGGCTGCGAGCCGCGCCACTGATTGCACCAGCGTGTCGGTGGCGCGTCGGCTCTTGGCGGGATACCAGATTACATAGATACCGGTCGGCCATTTCGCGAAAGCCGCCGAGAAGGCCTCTGCGAGCTTTTCGAACTCGTCCTTTGCCTCGAAGGGCGGGTCGATCAGAACGAGCCCACGCCGTTCCTTCGGCGGCACGAAAGCCGGCAGCGCCATCCAGCCGTCGAGGTCGACCACGCGGGCCTGTTCGTCGCGGCGCAGTACGCCGATCAGCGCCTTGCGCGCCTTCGGCTCGAGCTCGCAGAGCAAGAGGCGGTCCTGCGGCCTCAGCAGGCCGCGTGCGATCAGCGGCGAGCCCGGATAGGCCTTGAGCTCGCCCTTCGGATTGAAGGCGCGGACGATGTCGAGATAGGGCTTGGTCAGCGCCATGGCGTCGTTCGACAACCGCGCCTGCATCAGCCGCGCAATGCCCGTCAGCCACTCGCCGCCCCGGCGCGCTTCGTCGCTTTCGAGATCGTAGAGGCCAGCGCCGGCATGGGTGTCGATGACGCGGAACGCACCCGGCTTGTCCTGGAGATAGGTGATGATGCGCGTCAGCACGATGTGCTTGATGACATCGGCGAAGTTGCCGGCATGGAAGGCGTGGCGGTAATTCATGCAAGAGCACTACGCCACGTGACGGCCCGAGCAAAGAGGCACGACGCCTGGGCTAGCCACCCCGGATCGGCGGCATCGTCACCTGGTCGCGGCGGCAGGCGCGGCGGTCGATCTCCTCGCAGGCGCGGAATTGCAGGTCCTTGCTGAGGCAGATGCGGACTTCCGATAGCCGCGTCCGGTTGCAGGTGATCGAGACGGCGGCATTGCTGAGGCCCGGATTGGCCTTGATGAAGGCTTCCTCCACCTCCGCCGGCGCCACGGTCTTGGCCTGCGACAAATCGAGATATTCGGCTGGAATCTTGATCGCGGCGCGCGCCTTGCGGATCGTCTCGAAATAGCTGCGGTCAGCGAGCCCCGAGCAGGTGCCGTGCTTGTCCCACTCATTGAAGATCAGCCCCGGCGCCGGCATCAGATCGAGCATGGAGGAGACGATACTGCGGTTCAGCCGCGGCGAGGGCCGCTGGCAATATTCCGGAAATCCGTTCTCATATTGCGGCCACAGACCATGCACCACGAAAGCGTAGGGCCGTCCGCTGCACTGGGTCTGCGAGCGGCCGCCGCGCTCCGCCGCCTCCTCGCAGAAAGAGGGCGACCAAGACAGTGACAGCACATAAAAATCGAATTCGCCGGGCGTGTTCTGCCGCTTGTCCTGGGCCTTTGCGCCATCGGCCAGCGCAGCCAGCCCGGCCGCAAGCGTCAGCGAGATCATCAGGCGGGAGAACGAATGCAATCTGGAATGAAACATGGCGACGCCCCTCAACTAGACTGTGCAGGCAAGCCTAGCAGGCGATAAGAACATTTCAAGAACAAAATGCGGGCGACCGTCGTTCGGCCGCCTGATCGGTCCGGATCAGAACGTTTCAATTACTGTTTGGCGGCGCGGCAGGCCGGGTTGTAGGCCCAGTTGCGGTCGAGCCCGACCACGCACCATTCGACGCCTTGGCCGTAGCCGGCGAAGCCGCCATCCTCGACGATCGAGAAATGCACCTTGCGCATCTTGCCGTCCGTGAGCATGGCCTCGCCGGTGCAATAGCGGCGCGGGATGTTGTCGGATGCCCAAGGCCGGAACGCGGTCTCGTGAACGGCGGCGAAGCCGGTGATCTTCAACGAAGAATTCCAGAACGCGCTTTCTTTCTCCCAGAACTGGGTCGCGATCGTCGGCAGCGCCCTGTCGCACTCGGAGACGTTGCCGTCATAGCGCGGCCCGCTCAGCCAGAAATTCAGCTCCAGCGGATTGGCGGCCCTGGCCTCGCCGAGCGACAGCGCCCCGAACAGGAGGCCGAGCACGGCGGCAAAGCGGAGCGATTTCAGGAAGGTCGAGGCGCGCATGGATGATCCAGACAGCATGATCTGCAAGGGTCGGACGGTGCCGTGAAGGCCGCAGGAGGTCAAGTGCAGCGCGGCAACACTTGCCGACGAGTTGACCGCAATGCTGCGTTGGACCGGCCATCCGTTCTTTCCACCGCCGCGCCGACACCGTAAACTGCCGCCAACCAATCGGAGTGACGGGAATGCGAATCATTGCGGCCGCGGGCCTACTTGCCTTGGGTATGTTGGCGAGCCAGTCGGCGCGCGCCGATCTCCTTCCGGTGCCTCCGTTCAAGGGCAACGACACCGGCGGCATCATCGCCTATTCGATGGCAACCCAGGTCGATGCGCGGCAGGTCGCGGTCGATCACTGCGCGCGCTATGGCAAAGTCGCCAAATTCCTGGCGGTGCAGGCCTATGAGGGCGGCTACATCTCGTTCTCCTGCCGCTGGGTGCCCTATGGCGCCGCCGACCAGCCGATCCGCACGCTCTACTGAGGCGCTTTCGCACGCCGCTACCTCTCAGCCGGGAACTTCCCACATGACGCGCAAACTCGCTTTGCTCGGCTCCGCCCTTTGCCTCGTGTTGTCGGCAGGCAGCGCTCGCGCTGACGACCTGCCGGTGCGTAAGGCGGGGCTTTGGGAATTGAAGATGGTCCGGACCGGCACGCCGGTGCCCGAGATGACCATGCAGCACTGCACCGACGAGACCGTCGAAGGAAATGAACAACAACGTCTCGCCGATGGCCAAGCAGATCTGCGCCAAGCAGGACATCAAGAAGACCGCGACCGGCTATGTCAGCGATTCCGAGTGCAATGTCGCCGGCATCAGCACGACTTCGCATGCTGAGATCACCGGCGATTTCAATTCGGCCTATACGGTGAAGACGTCGTCGCACGCGCAAGGCGGCGCCGCCGGCGCGGCAGGCCGCGACACGACCATGCAGCTCGAAGCGAAATGGCTGGGAGCCTGCAAGCCGGACCAGAAGCCCGGCGACATCGTGATGCCCGGCGGCTTCAAGATGAACGTGCGTGACATGGACAAGCTGAAGGCGCTGCTGCCGAAGTAAGGCTCTTCCCCTCTCCCCTTGTGGGAGAGGGTGGCTCGCCGCGCAGCGGCGAGACGGGTGAGGGGTTTGTCTCCGCGTGTGACTCTTTTCGCTTTGAATTCGCGGAGAGAGACCCCTCATCCGGCGCTTCGCGCCACCTTCTCCCACAGGGGGAGAAGGGAAGAGGCAGCTACACCGGTATCCGCACGCTCGCCCTTAATCCGCCCATCGGACTGTCGCCAAGCGTGATGTCGCCGCCGTGCGAGCGGGCGATGTCGCGGGCGATCGCGAGGCCAAGACCTGTGCCGCCTTCATCCTGGTTGCGGGCGTTGTCCAGCCGCAGGAACGGCTTGAACACCTCTTCGCGCAGATGGGCGGGAATGCCCGGCCCGTCATCGTCCACCGTCACCGTCAAATAACGGTGATCGCGCTGGCCGGTGATGGCGATGCTCTTGCCGTAGCGGGCGGCGTTGGTGACGAGGTTGGCGAGGCAGCGCTTGAATGAGGCCGGCTTCACCGTGACCACGGGCAGCCCGTTGAACGCAACGGTCGCCGTGTGGCCGTGGCGCTCGGCGTCGCTGCGCAGCTCCTCGAGCGCCTGGGCCATGTCGGTCGGCTGCGACTGCTCGCCGGAATCGCCGCGGGCAAACGCGAGGTAGTCCTCGAGCATCATCGACATCTCGTCGACGTCCTTGCGCATGCCCTCCATTTCGGGGCTGTCGCCGATCAACGCCAGCTCGAGCTTGAACCGCGTCAGGATCGTGCGCAGATCATGGCTGACGCCGGCTAGCATCGCGGTGCGTTGCTCCATCGTTCGCTCGATGCGCGACTTCATTTCGAGGAAGGCGACCGACGCGCGCCGCACCTCGCGCGCGCCACGCGGGCGGAAATTCGGCGCCTCGCGGCCCTTGCCAAAACTTTCGGCGGCGTCGGCAAGTCGCAGGATCGGCTTGATCTGGTTGCGCAGGAATAGCACCGCGACGATCAGCAGGATCGAGGACGTGCCGACCATCCAGAACAGGAAGATCTCCGAGTTCGAGGCATAGGCGGCGCTGCGCTGCGCGAACACGCGCATCACGGCGTCGTCGAGCTGGATCCGGATCTCGACGAGGTTGGAGCGGCCGACCGTGTCGATCCAGAAGGAGCGCCCGATCTGGCGGCCGAGCTGCACCGACAGCGTCTGGTCGAGCAGCGAGAAGAACGGCTTTGGTCCCGGCGGCGGCATGTCGCCGGCCGGGAGGAAATCGACGACGAGGCCCAGGCGCTGCTGCGCGATGCGGCGGATCTGGTCGCGATCCTTGTCTTGCGGGTAGCCCTTGTAGACGTCGATCAGCGCGGCGATGTCCTGCACCACCGCGGCCGACAGGCGGCGTGTCACCGTGTTCCAGTGCCGCTCCATGAACACGAAGGCGACCACCGATTGCAGGATCACCATCGGCACGATCATGATCAGCAGCGCACGCGCATAAAGGCCGGTCGGCATCCAGCCCTTGAACGCATTGCCCATCCAGCCATTGGCGGCGGAGACGCGGCCGGCGGCGCTCTTCAAAAGCGTCAGGCCGGTATCGATCGTGCTCATCGGTGGCGGTTCACTCTTTATGGCGAGGCTACCAGCCGGTAGCCGATGCCGCGCACGGCCTGGAGGAACAGCGGATTGGCGGGATCGGTCTCGATCTTGCGCCGCAGGCGGTTGATCTGCACGTCGACGGCGCGCTCGTTGACGCTGCCATTGCCGGTCAGCGCGCCGCGCGGCACGGTCTCGCCCGGTGTCTCCGACAAAATCCGCAGCATCTCGCGCTCGCGGTCGGTGAGGTGAATGACGTCTTCGCCCTGACGCAATTCGCCGCGGTCGAGGTGATAGATGTACGGGCCAAACGCGATCTTCTCGACCGCAGCGGCCTGTGGCGGCGGCGCGGCGCGCTTGAGGATGTTGTTGATGCGCAGCGCAAGCTCGCGCGGCTCGAACGGCTTTGCGACGTAATCGTCGGCACCGATCTGCAGGCCCTCGATGCGCGCTTCGGCTTCATGCCGCGCCGTCAGCATCACGATCGGCACCGAGGACGAGGTCCGGATGAAACGGGCGAGATCGAAGCCGGTCTCGCCGGGCATCATGACATCCAGGATCAAGAGGTCGAAGTGCAGGCCCAAAAGCTTGGAACGGGCATCGCTAGCGCTCGCGGCGGTCGAGACGCGATAGCCTTCGCCGGCAAGGAAGCGCGAGAGCAGATCGCGGATGCGGCGGTCGTCATCGACCAGCAGGAGATGCGGGGCATCGTCTGCGGGACGTGCCGGCGGGCGTGCGAGCGTGGCAGCGAGCGGCACGGTCACTCCTTGTCCTGATTGACGGTGGCAAAGATCGTCTCGAGCACCTTGTCCGGATCGTCGCGGTCGATCATCGCGCGCAGGAAGCGCTTGACGGTCTCGGCATCCTGCGGCGCCATCTCGGCAAGCGCCTTGGTGATGCGCGTGGTCTGGAGGCCGGCGAGCTTCTGCACCAGCGCCTCGCCCTTCGGTGTCGCAAACAGCAGGCGTTGGCGGCGATCATTGTCGCCGGTCTTCTGCACGATATAGCCCTCGTCCAGGAGCTGCTTGAGCACCCGGCCGAGCGATTGCTTGGTGATGCGCAGGACGTCGAGGAGGTCGGCGACCTTGAGGCCGGGATAACGATAGACAAAGTGCATGACGCGGTGATGGGCCCGGCCGAAGCCGAACGCCTCCAGCTCCTGGTCGGGATCGCCGACAAAATCGCGATAGGCGAAGAACAGCAGTTCGATGATATCCCAGCGCAAATTGCCTCCGTCGTCTGCGGCCGGCCGCGGCCCGGCTGCGTCTTGAGAAGGAGTCGCGAAATTTATGTCAGGCATATTGAGGTATCTTGGTCTGAATGTTACAAAACGATCAGCCCGCACGAAATTTTAGATCGTTTCGCGTCGGGTGGGCATCGAAGCAAGGCGGCCGCAGTGGGCCGGACAGGCGGAGACGGCCGGAGCAGATCTACCGTGCGATTGTCGAACGGCATTTCGGCAAAACATACTGGACTTCCGTCTTCCGCAAAAGCATGTCCTCGGTGACATGCTGGCCACGGAAACCGGCCGTAACAAGGCTGGCGGCGGTCCGGCCAGAAACCAATCGAGCCAGCCGGGCCCAAATCGGGGCAGGCGGGTGCCACAACGGCGCCGCTACCGGCAGCGGGAGGCAAGGACATGAGCATGAAATTCGACATCCAGCCCGCATCCAATCCGACCTCCGAGAAGGATCGGGTCGCCAAGCTGGTCGACCCCGGTTTCGGGCGGGTCTTCACCGACCACATGGCAGTGGTCCGCTACAACCAGGCCAAGGGCGGCTGGTACGAGGCGCGTGTCGAGGCCCGCGCCAATTTCCAGCTCGATCCGGCCGGCGCCGTCCTGCACTACGCCCAGGAAATTTTTGAAGGCCTCAAGGCCTACAAGCGCGACGACGGCGGCGTGAACCTGTTTCGCCCCGATGCCAATGCCCGGCGCTTCAAGGACTCGGCGGACCGCATGGCGATGGCGCAGCTCCCTGAAGACGTCTTCATCGAGGCGGTCGAGCAAATCGTGCGCATCGATCGCGCCTGGATGCCGGGCGGCGAGGGCAGCCTTTACCTGCGCCCCTTCATGATCGCGAGCGAGACCTTCCTCGGCGTCAAGCCGTCGTCCGAATACATTTTCGCGGTGATCGCCTCGCCGGTCGGCTCCTACTTCAAGGGCGGCCCCGCGCCGGTCTCGATCTGGGTGTCGGAGAATTACACGCGCGCTGCCGTCGGCGGCACCGGCGCCGTCAAATGCGGCGGCAACTATGCCGCAAGCCTGCGTGCGCAGGCCGAGGCGATCCAGCACGGCTGCGACCAGGTCGTCTTTCTCGATGCAATCGAGCGCCGCTACATCGAAGAGCTCGGCGGCATGAATGTGTTCTTCGTGTTCGACGACGGGTCGCTCTCGACGCCGCCGCTGGGCACCATCCTGCCCGGCATCACCCGCGACTCCATCATTGCGCTGGCCAAAGACGCCGGCAAGACCGTGCGTGAGGAGCCGTACTCGCTCGACCAGTGGCGCAAGGATGCGGCCAGCGGCAAGCTGAAGGAAGCGTTTGCCTGCGGCACCGCCGCCGTGATCTCGCCGATCGGCACGGTGCGCTCGGTGAGCGGCGATTTCGAGATCAGCGGCGGTGCCGCGGGCCCCGTCGCCATGGGCCTGCGCAAGCAGCTCGTCGACATCCAGTACGGCCGCACCAACGATCCGCACAACTGGATCCGGAAGGTGGATTGAGGCCCTTCTTCCTTCTCCCCTTGTGGGAGAAGGTGGCGCGAAGCGCCGGATGAGGGGTTCTATCCGCGAGTTCAAGGGTCAGTTGGACTCGCGGATAGAACCCCTCACCCGTCTCGCCGCTACGCGGCGAGCCACCCTCTCCCACAAGGGGAGAGGGGAAAAGGGCATCGCTGGTTGGCTTTTCTCGCCATGAACGCGACACCATGATCGTGCGACAAAGTCCAAGACCTCGCATACCCAGACATCGAGTCATCCGGACATCGCGATCATGACATCCACTCTTCCCCAGTCCCTGAAATGGGTCGTTCTTGCCGCGGTCACCGGCATCACCGTATTCGGCATTCTGACCATCGGCCCCAAGCCGGACGTCTCCGCTGAGGGCCGTTCGCCCGTCGTCGACGTGCGCACCACCGATCCGGAGATGAACACCGCGATCGCGCGCGCCCGCGGCACGCTGCCGACCTTTTGGGCCTCCTACGAGGCGCCGAAGCCGTCGGAGACAGGGCATGCCCTGAAGGTGCACTTTTCGACCCGCAAAGGCGGTGAGCACATCTGGATGGCCGAGGTGAAGAAGCTACCCAATGGGGCCTATTCCGGCCTCTTCGCCAACGAGCCACGCGATCTGGCCGGCAAGCGGGCAGGCGATAAGGTCGAATTCACTGAAGCCGACATCTCGGACTGGATGTTCATGCGCAACGGCAAGATCGTCGGCGGCGAAACCATCAAGCCAACGCTGAAGTCGCTGCCGAAAGCGGATGCCGACGCGCTCCGGGCGCGGATGGAGCAGCCGTAAGCGATTACCCGGCAGTTGCCGCATCACGCGTCGGCTGGTAAATGCGGCGCATGGCCGAAAAACCCAAAAAATCCCAGAAGCTGAAGGCGCGGCTGCCGCGCGGGCTCGAGGATCGCGATCCCGCCGCGATCCGGGCGACGCGCGAGATGGTGGAGAAGATCCGCGCCGTCTACGAGCTCTACGGCTTCGAGCCCGTGGAAACGCCGGCGATGGAATACACCGATGCGCTCGGCAAGTTCCTGCCCGACCAGGATCGTCCGAACGAGGGCGTGTTCTCGTTCCAGGACGACGACGAGCAGTGGATCAGCTTACGCTACGATCTGACCGCGCCGCTCGCGCGCTATGTCGGCGAGCGCTACGGGACCGACGGTCTTGTGTTGCCCTATCGCAGCTATCGCGTGGGCTACGTCTTCCGCAACGAGAAGCCTGGCCCCGGCCGATTCCGCCAGTTCATGCAGTTCGATGCGGACACGGTCGGCTCGGCGACGCCGGCGGCGGATGCAGAGATCTGCATGATGGCGGCCGACACGATGGAAGCGCTGGGCATTGCGCGCGGCTCGTATGTCGTGAAGGTGAACAACCGCAAGGTGCTCGACGGCGTTCTGGAAGCCATCGGGCTCGGCGGCGAAGAGAACGCAGCACGCAGACTGACGGTGCTGCGCGCGATCGACAAGCTCGACAAATTTCCCGCCGAGGAAGTTCGCAAACTGCTCGGTCCCGGTAGATGGGATGGCGGCGAAGAAGGCAAGGGCGACTTCACGAAGGGCGCCAATTTGAGCGCGTCGGAGGCTGACGTCGTTCTCGCCATCACCAAACCGCGCGACGATTGGAAAGAGGCGATCGCCGCGGCGGAGGTCTATCTCGCCAAGAGCGAAGTCGGTCAGGCCGGCGTGAGCGAGCTGGAAGAGATCGCGAAACTGGTGACCGCGTCGGGGTACGGCGCGGACCGCATCAAGATCGATCCCTCCGTGGTGCGCGGTCTCGAATATTACACGGGCCCCGTCTACGAGGTCGAATTGCTGCTCGAGACCAAGGATGACAAGGGCCGCCCGGTCCGCTTCGGCTCGGTCGGCGGTGGTGGCCGCTATGATGGTCTCGTCTCGCGCTTTCGCGGCGAGCCGGTGCCGGCGACCGGATTCTCGATCGGCGTGTC
>NZ_JADPJQ010000073.1:45856-100294 GCF_023073515.1 Bradyrhizobium sp. 17
ACTCTGCTTGGCAAGCTCGACACGCGGCCCGAGTTCGGCCCCGTCGTCGTCACCGTGTTCGACCGCGACCGCGTCGCCGACTATCAGAAGATGGTCGCATCGTTGCGAACCGCCGGCATTCGCGCCGAGCTCTATCTCGGCAATCCCAAGAACATGGGCAACCAGCTCAAATATGCCGATCGCCGCAATGCGCCCTGCGTCATCATCCAGGGCTCGGATGAAAAAGCGCGTGGCGAGGTGCAGATCAAGGATCTGATCGAGGGCGCGAAGGCGGCGGCCGCGATCGCTTCCAACCAGGAATGGCGCGAGAGCCGCCCGGCGCAGTTCTCGTGCAGCGAGGCCGACCTCGTCGCCAAAGTGCGCGAGGTGTTGGCGCGCCATGACGTGAGCTGGGGCTAGCCATTCGCTGACGTCGCCATGCCCGGGCTTGTCCCGGACATCTACCTCCTGTTTGATGGCGCCCGTCAATGGCCGGTGTCCGGCCCCAAGGGAGAGAAAAATGCCTGAGATCACTGTCAGCATGGCCGAAGGCCGCACCGACGAACAAAAGGCCGGCATGATGCGCGATATCACCCAGGCACTGGTGAAGAATCTCGGCGTCGATGCCGACGCCGTCGTCATCCAGATCAATGAAGCCCCGCTCCGCCACAAGATGAAGGGCGGCAAGACGTTCGTGGAGCGCGCGGCGGCTGCGAAGAAGTAGCCGGCGCTGGTTCGGCAACCACAAAGGTCGTCCTGGCGAAAGCCAAGGACCCATTACCCCAAGCGGCAGTTGTCGCAGCAGGTCGTGGTTTAGACCGCGCATGACAATGTTGAGTCGGGGTAATGGGTCCTGGATCGGCGCTCCGCTTCGCTGCGCTTGTCCAGGACGACGGGGGGAGGCCCCATGGACGCACGCGACTTCATCAAGGTCGGCATGAGCGCCGAGCGCACGCTGGTGGTGCCGGTGGAGCGCACGGTCGGGCATTTCGTGCCCGGCATGCCGATGGTCTATGCGACGCCGATGATGATTCTGGAAATGGAGATGACGTCGGGCGATGCGATTCGCAGCGTCCTTCAGCCGGGCTGGGTCACCGTCGGCACCGAGGTCGATATCCGCCATCTTGCAGCAGCCCTCGTCGGTGCGACGGTGCGGACCACTGCGAAGGTTTTCGCGGTCGAGCGCCGCGTCATCCGCTTCGAGGTCGAGGCCTTCGAAGGCCCGCGAAAACTCGGCGAAGGGCGCCACGCGCGCGGGCTCGTCAATGTCGCGATGTTCAACAAGCGGCTAGCCGCAGGCTCGAAATCGTAGGGTGGGCAAAGGCGCGCAGCGCCGTGCCCACCATCTTTCCGCGATTGCATTCGAATGGGTGGGGCACGCTTCGCTTTGCCCACCCTACGGCACACTTTCTTACTTCGCCAATTCCTTCGACCGCTTCGTCGCCGCCGCGATGGCGCGGATCATCAGATCGCGCAGGCCGGGCTCGCCCATCAGCACGCCGAGTGCCGCGGCCGTGGTGCCGCCGGGCGAGGTGACGTTCTGGCGCAGCGTGCCGGAGGCAAGCTCCGACTGGTGGAGAAGTTCACCCGAGCCGGCGACGGTTTCGCGCGCGAGTTTTGTCGCGAGCGCCTCGGGCAATCCCGCCTCGACACCGGCGCGCGCGAGTTCCTCGGCCAGCAAAAACACATAGGCCGGGCCCGAGCCGGACACCGCAGTGACCGCGTCCATCAGGCTCTCATCGTTGACCCATTCGACCGAGCCGGTGGCGCGTAGCAGCGCATCGGCCACCGCGCGTTGCTGTGCGCTGACATTGTTCGCGGCGACAGCCACCGTGATGCCGCGACCGATCGCGGCCGGCGTGTTCGGCATCGCGCGCACCACCGCGCCGCCGCAGACCTCCTCGAGCGAGGCGATCGTGGTTCCCGCCATGATCGACACCACCGCGGTCTTGTCGGAGACGAATGGCTTCAGCTTGGCGCCGGCCTCGCGGAACATTTGCGGCTTCACCGCGACGACGAGCGTCTCGACCTGGCCTGCCGTCGTCACATCAGGATTGAGCGCAATCCCTTTGGCGGCAAGTGCGGTGATCTCGGCCGAGATGTGCGGATCGATCACCGCGACGCGGCGCGGATCGAGCCCGCCCGAAAGCCATCCGGTCAGCATCGCGCCGCCCATCTTGCCGGCGCCGGCGAGCAGGATGGTGCCGGTGATGTTTTCGAGATTGCTGTTCGCCATCGCTGTCGCCACCGCCGTCGTCCTGGCGAAGGCCAGGACCCATTACCACGGCTGGTTCTAGTGGAAGGATGGCAGAGCAACAAGCATCGCGAGCTACACAAAGACCTCGCGGTATGGGTCCTGGCTTTCGCCAGGACGACGATGGAGAAAGCCGGGCTCGCTCGCCGCCTCGGGAGAGTGCGCTTACGCCTCGCCCACCGTGTCGAACATGGCCGCGTCCATGGCTTCCGTCGTGGACTTGCCCGCCCACACCACGAACTGGAAAGCCGGGAAATAGCGTTCGCAGGCGTGGATGGCGCCTGCGAGCATGGCTTCGCACTGGCCGGTGGAGGCGATGAGCCCGCCCGGCAGCACCAGGGCCTGCCGGTGCATGATCATGCCGGTGGTGGTCCACAGGTCGAAGTGCCCGACCCACAACTGCTCGTTGACCGCGGCCACGAGCCGCTGGACCTCCGGTCGCCGCGCAACCGGGATCTTCATGTCGAACGCGCAGGCCAGATGCAGCGCCTCGATCTCGCCCATCCAGGTGAAGGAGATCTGGTAGTCGGTCCATTGTCCCTTGGAGACAATCGTGAGTTCGTCTTCGCCGGAGCGTTCGAACGGCCAGTTGTTGCTGGCAGCGATATCCTCGACCACCGCGAGCGGATGGTTTTTGGAATCGATGGTGCCTTCGAGCAGGGACATGCCGTCTCGACCTCTTGCCTTTTTGTTGTCTTTGATACGCACGCGGTTGGTCCGGCGCGCGCTCCCTTAAATCTTGCTAAGGCGATCCGTTCGGATCAGCGCGGGCTTGTCGCGGATCAACTGATGTGATTTGCGGAATCTGCGCAACTGGCTGCCGAGTCCGTCCACAAGTCAGGACTCGTTCGTCCACAGCTCATCTCCGCCACAATTATTAACGCCGGTGAGGCCGAACCGGATGGAGAAGAACAAACCGGAATCGGATTCGCCAAAGGCCTGCCAATCGCTAATTCCGTCGCGTGCCCCCTGGACCGCCATGGCGGCATGGGACCATGCGGTTTTCCCATGCGGAACCCGCTTGCCGCGGCCCCGAACCGGCGTCATATTCCGGTCAGGCCGTTCATCCCGGGCGGCCGATGTTCTCAGGGCGGGGTGAAAGTCCCCACCGGCGGTAAGGGCCGTAAGGCCTAAGCCCGCGAGCGCCTTCCTCAAAGCCTTGCTGAGGGGAAGGGTCAGCAGATTCGGTGCAACTCCGAAGCCGACGGTTAAAGTCCGGATGAAAGAGAACGGTCGGTGGCAGACGCATCGCAGGATGCGGCTGTTTGTCGTTCCGTGTGCCCTGATTCTGGTCCTTAACTGAGGAAAGCCATGAATCAGATGTTGCAAGATCCCCAAGCCGAAACGTCCCAACCAACTCAAACGCCACCGCCGGTTCCGCAAGATCCGGTGCCCGACCATCCGCGCTTCGCGAAACCGCAGCGGGTGGCCTTCGTGCAGGCCTGCTGGCACCGCGACGTGGTCGAGGAGGCCCGCATCGCCTTCGCGAAGGAGGCAGAAGCGCGCCACCTCAATCATGTCGACGTGTTCGAGGTGCCGGGCTCGTTCGAGATCCCGCTGCATGCGCAGATCCTGGCCAAGACACGACGCTACACCGCGATCGTCGCGGCCGGCCTCGTCGTCGACGGCGGCATCTACCGCCATGAGTTCGTCGCCGATACCGTGATCAAGGCGTTGATGGACGTGCAGCTGCGCACCGAGGTGCCCGTGTTCTCCGCGGTGCTGACGCCGCAGCAATTCCACGAGACCGAGGTGCACTACGATTTCTTCCGCAAGCATTTTGCCATCAAGGGCGTCGAAGTGGCAGCCGCCTGCGCGGAGACACTGCTCGGGCTCGAACGCCTGCGCGGCCAGGTCGCTGCGGGGATCGTGTAACGCGGCGCAACGACCATCCCTCATCCCGAGCGGCGCAAAGCGCGTCTCGAAGGATGAGGGGCGATCGCAGCCGTGTTCGTCTCAGCCGAGTGAGACTCCCGCTTTGGCGCGGCTGATCCCGAGGGCCAGGATGCGCTGCAGGAGAGCCGGATATTTGAGCCCGTCATGTAAAGCCGCCGTGGCGAACTCCTGGCTCTTGGCGATCTCGGGATTGGGATTGGCTTCGATGAAATATGGCGTGCCGTCGGCAGTGAGACGAAAATCGATGCGCGCATAGCCGTCGAGGCCGAGCACCCGGTAGATGCGTTTCGCGGCCCGCTGGATCCTGGCGGTCACTTCCGGCGCCAGATCCTTCGCAGGTCCGTCGACGATGCCGACCTTCTCCTGATAGTCGGTGTCGTGCTTGGCCTTCTCCGTAGCGATATGCCGTGACGAGCGGCCGCCCATGCTGCCGAATTTCAGCTCCCAGACCGGCAGAACGCGCAAGCGGTTGTTGCCGAGCACGCCGACGTAAAGCTCTCGCCCCTCAATGAACTGCTCGGCAATGGCGGCGGATTCGACCCGCTCGTGGATGAAGGCAACCCGCTCCGCCAGCTTCTCGTCGGTGTCGACGATCGATGCTTGCGAGATGCCGAACGAGCCATCCATGTTCAGGCTCTTGACGATCAGCGGCAGCGCAAGGCGTGTCGGGCGTTTCACCTTGCGGCGCATCGGGAAGACCGCAAAGGCCGGCGCGGCGATCCGGCGGTGATGCACCAGCGTCTTGGACAAATCCTTGCCGCGGGCGAGGGTCAGGCCGCGCGGATTGCACCCGGTATAAGGGACCTTCATCAGCTCGAGATAGCTCGCGATGTGCTGGTCGAAGGCGACGTTGTTGTGGAATTCCTCCAGCAGCGTGAACACCACGTGCGGCTTGAATTCCTCGATAGCTTCGCGCACCGGCTTGATTTCCTCCTGCGCGCCGAGTGGGCGAACCTCATGGCCCGCCGCGCGCAAGGTACTCACCACGTCGTATTCCGTTTTCCACGCGTTGATTTCCTGCGCGGTGTGCCCGTCGCTGGAGTCCGGCGGCACGAAGTCCGGATGCATGAGCACCAGAATGCGTAGACGTCTCATAGCGCGATCCATTTTCGTCGAGACGGGCCAAACATCGTGTGCATCGTCTTGGCGGTCACGAGGACGATGAAGTCGAGAACAAGCTTCTGTTCAGGGCCGACGGCACGCAGATCGAGCTCGCGACAACGAGAGATCATCTCGTCAAGCACGGCATCGAGCGTAAGCTGATTCTCGCCGGTCCATCGCGAGACCAATTGCCTGATCTGGGAGCGGTGGCGCCTGATCAGGGCTGAAGCCGGCTTTGAGCGGTGGTGCCTTGGATCGGCTGAAAACAGCCGGGAGAGATCGCGGTCGTAGGTCTTGGGGGGCGTGAAGGCGTAGAACGCCTGCTTCTTCTTGTAGTGCTCTTCGAGCGTCTGGCTGAGCCGACCCAGCGTATCGACACGCTCCCGCGTCGTGATCGGCGGCCGCTTTCCCGCGATCTCGCCCATCAGCTCGTCGACATATTCAAGCTTCTTCAGTGCCGGCCAGCCCGCATATCGCGTTCGCCAGTTCGAGCGCGGCCGCAGCCACACCGCAAAGGTCTCGGCGAAATCCTCGTCCGGATGGCTCTGCGCGTACCACAGCCGCAGATGCTGGACGTAACGCCGGCTGGCCGGATTGGGCCGGTAATAGCGCGGATAATGTTTCGACGACGGGCCGAACAGTTGCTGCCAGCGCCGGCGGCGCTGCAACTGGTAGCCGTGCTGGATCGCATGGCCCGCTTCGTGACGGAGGATGGCCATGCATTCGCGCCAGGTTCCGCCCTCGACGTCGAACATCATCTTCTTCTCGAGCTTCATCAGGCGGGGATGAGCGAGATAGAACGGAATGGCGATGCCGGGAACGCCGCCCGGACTGAACCATTCGCTCGACATCCAGGTGTGCGGCCGCAGCCGGATGCCGCGCTCCTGGAGCTCCTCGTACAGCGCGCTGACGCAATCCTCGAGCCAGGTGCCTTCGACCGTAACCCTCAGGCTGGAGAGGCGTTGCTTGAGCAACTCATCATCCGACAGCTTCTCCCAGGCAAATTTCCGGCGTGGCATCGGGCATCCAGAGGGCAGAGATGACTCGGGATTCGGATGATGTCATGGGCGCTCGTTGGCAACAACCCGGGGGGCGGCGGCGCGTGAGGCCGTAGGGGGCAAAGCGACTTGTCCGCCGGAGCTCGACGAGCGAAGGCGGAAGCGTGCTCACCGTCTTCATGGCCACAAAAAAGGTGGGCACGGCGCGTTGCGCCTTTGCCCACCCTACGATTTTCCGCAAGCGGCCAGAGGCGGAAACCTCAGTCGAACAGGCTCGACACCGACTCTTCCGCCGCGGTGCGCGCGATCGCGTCGGAGATCAGGCTGGCGATCGGCAGCGTGCGGATGTTCGGGGCCTTGCTCACCGCATCCGTCGGCAGGATCGAGTCGGTGATCACCAGCTCCTTCAGCCTGGAGTTCGTGATCCGGGCCGCCGCGCCGCCGGAGAGCACGCCGTGGGTGATGTAGGCGTAGACGTCCTTGGCGCCCTTGGCGATCAGCGCGTCAGCGGCGTTCACCAGCGTGCCGCCGGAGTCCACGATGTCGTCGATCAAGATACAAGTGTAGCCGGCGACGTCGCCGATCACGTTCATGACCTCGGATTCACCCGCCCTCTCGCGGCGCTTGTCGACGATCGCGAGCGGGGTGTTGATGCGCTTGGCGAGGCCGCGTGCGCGCGCCACGCCGCCGACGTCGGGCGAGATCACCATTGTCCTGGAGAGGTCGAACTTGTCCTTGATGTCGCGCACCATCAGCGGCGCCGCGTAGAGGTTGTCGGTCGGGATGTCGAAGAAGCCCTGGATCTGGCCGGCATGCAGGTCGAGCGTCATGACGCGGTCGACGCCAGCCTGGGTGATCAAATTGGCGACGAGTTTTGCCGAGATCGGCGTGCGCGAACCCGATTTGCGGTCCTGCCGGGCGTAGCCGAAATAGGGCAACACCGCGGTGATGCGGCGCGCCGAGGAGCGGCGCAGTGCGTCGGTGATGATCAGCAATTCCATCAGATGGTCGTTCGCCGGAAACGAGGTCGACTGGATGACGAAGGCATCCGAGCCGCGCACGTTCTCCTGGATCTCGACGAAGATCTCCATGTCGGCGAAGCGCCGTACCACCGCCTTGGTCAGCGGCAGGTCGAGACCTTGCGCGATGGCATGAGCGAGAGCCGGATTGGAGTTGCCGGCGACGAGCTTGATGGAGCCGTTCTTGGCCGACATGGACGCTTCCTCCCGCGCTTTGCTGGACACGATGTTCAACATCAAACAATACCCACTGGAAGCACGGTTACGACGGGCGAGGAAATATCAGGCCGGGGGCTGCAATGGCAACCCGGGGCACTACGTTTTCCCTGCGAAATCCCGAGTCCGGCCAACGGTTTGGCCGGAAAATGGGGCCGTGGTTTCGCGGGGGTTAGCGCTCGGCATAGCCCAGCGCCGAGGCCGGCATGTCGGCCAATGGAGCCTCCGGGATCACGCTCGCCACGGCCGGCCCGCGCAAGCCGGGAGCCGAGTTCGGCGCATCCGGCGTGCCGTTGATCATGTTGGAAAGTCCGCTGAATCCGGCCTGGGCGATCTTCCGCAGCACGAGGTCGTCGGCCGCGCCCCAAGGATCCCGGCCGCCCTTGGCCGCGGTCGGTTCCTCGCCTGAAAGGCGCAGCGCCCGCTGCTGGTTGGCGTCGTAGACGTCCCAGACCCAGGCGATCACGGTCTTGCCACGAACGATCTGGGCGGAGAGGTAGCTGCGCACGCGGTAGGCAGCCGTCCCCTCGCGGGAGACCACGGACAGGCTGCGCAGCTTGGATTCGCTGTCGAGCACGCCGACCATGCGGTCGAACACTTGCGGCGGCGGCCCATCGATCGATTCGAACGCGACTGTCGCCCCCGAGCCGGCGCTCGGCGCCATCGCATAGGAGTTCGCGGCACCACCGCCACCGGCACAGCCGCCAAGCGCGGCCGCCGCCGTCAGCAGCATGATCGCCAGCACGCGCGAACCCGCGCGGCGCAAGATGAATGACGCGTCCCTCATTATGGAGGGCAGCGATATCGTTAAAACGCATTAACGTCTAGGGCGGGAGCGCCACAGGCCACTATCATCGCGCGCAGGCATCGCCCCGGAATGACACGGGGTTGCCTTTGTGTTCACGCTTCGAGCGCGATCGCGTGAACGTGGCGGCCGTAATCCGGCTCCTTGCGATGTACCGAGCGGCGGTAGCTGAAGAAGCGTTCGTCGGCGTAGGTGTCCAGACCAAGATCGTCGATCATCAGGATGCCCGCAGCCTCCAGACGCTTGCGGATGAAGCCGGCGAGGTCGAACATCGCGTGGCTCTCTCGCACCGACGGGATGAAGAACACGGCGTTGTCCGCATCCGCCTCGATGAAGCGCGCCACGAACTCGTTGCCGACTTCATAACTGTCCTGGCGGATCAGCGGGCCGATCGCGGCGATGATGCGGCTCCGCGAGGCGCCGAGTTTTTCCATCGCTGAAATGGTCTGCTCCAGCACGCCGGTGAGCGCGCCCTTCCAGCCGGCATGCGCGCCGCCGATCACGCCCGCATTGGGATCGACGAACAGCACGGGTCCGCAATCGGCGGTGGAGACGCCGAGCGCGATGCCGGGCACCTTCGTCACCAGCGCATCGCCCTTCGGGCGCGGCCCGCTCGGCCACGGAGCGTCGGCCACGAGCGCGTCGGGCGAATGGATCTGGTGCAGGCTGAGAAAGCGTTCGGGTGCGACGCCGACATGCTCGGCCATGCGGCGGCGGTTCTCCGCAACAAGGGCCTGGTCGTCATTGGAGCCGAGCCCGCCGTTCAGCGCGGAATAGATGCCGCCCGAGACGCCGCCTTCGCGGGTGAAGAAGGCGTGGCGCAGGCCCGGCACCGCGGACAGCAGCGAGGAGGCAAGCGTCATGAACCGTCTCCGGCGCGTTCGAGATCGCTGAGTCCCGCAAGGCCGGTCAGCCGCGGCTCGGAAATGCCGAGCACCTTGAACATCGAGCCCATGCCGCTGCGCCCGGTTTCGGTCAGGCGCTTGAGCGCGATCGAAATGTCGGTGGCGACGTCAGGCGCCGCCTTCTGCATCAAGGCGGCTGCACGGGTCTCGATGCCGACGCGCTTGAGGAAATCGCCCTGCGTCGCCGGCCCGTGCACGCGGGCGCCGACGTCCTCGGCCCCGCGCGCGAGCGCCTGGAAGTCGACATGGGCTGTGACGTCGGCCTGGCCCGGCGCCTTCAGGGGATCGGTGAAGGTGTGGCGCGCGATCGCCTGGAAGGTGTCGCCGGCATCGCTGCGCAGATGGCCGTAATCGATGATCAGCGCCGCGCCGTCCTGGTCGCGCACGCGGCTGGCGAGCTTCATGATCTCCGCATCGGGCCGCCATTCGAACACGGCCCCGACGGGCGCGGCGCGCACCAGAGGCGGCAGCAGCACCTCGAAGCGTGGCGTCGGCTCGGCCGCCGCGCCGAATTGAAGTTTTCCGTTGGCGTCGACCTCGATCACGCGCTCGTGCCAGCCGTTCTCGTGACGGACCATCTGGTGGATCGGCAGCACGTCGAAATATTCGTTGGCGAGGATGATGCTCGGCCCCTCAGGCACGTCGTCGATGCTGTCGTGCCAGGCGATGTTGCGCACGGCCGACAGCGTCGCACTCTGCCGCTCGCGCAGGACCGGATTGACCTCGACCATGTGGATGTGGAGTGCCTGATAGAGCGGCGGCAGCACGCGGAGCGCGCGCAGGGCGTCGGCCATCATGGTACCGCGGCCGGGGCCGAGCTCGATCAGCCGCAGGAATTGCGGCGAGCCCATCTGCTTCCACACCGAGGCGGTCCACAGGCCCAAGAGCTCGCCGAACATCTGGCTGACCTCCGGCGCAGTGGTGAAGTCGCCTTCTCGTCCCAATGGATCGCGCGAGACGTAGTAGCCGTAGCGCGGATGCATCAGGCACAGTTCCATGTACCGCCAGACCGGCATGGGGCCTGAGGATTTGATCAGCGCCTTGATCTCGTCGAGTAACGGCTGGTCGGTCACGGCCTATCTTCTCAATAGGAATTAACGAATAGCCCCTGCGGGCCTCGGCGCATCGCGCCTCACTGCCAATACAATAAGTATGAGGCCTACAATAAGCATCGGGATCGACAACAGCATGCCCATGGTTAATCCGCCCCAGAGGAAGCCGAGCTGGACATCCGGTTCGCGGAAATGCTCGCCGGCGATCCGGCTCAAACCATAGATCAGGATGAAGGCGCCGAGGATCATGCCCGGCCGCTTCAGGGCACCGAAGCGGATCATGACCGCGAGCACTGTGAACAGCAAAATGCCCTCCATGCCGGCCTCGTAGAGCTGGCTCGGATGGCGCGGCAGCTGGGCGGGATCGTTGGGGAAGATCATCGCCCAGGGCAGCTCCGGGTCGGCGGCGCGGCCCCACAATTCGCCATTGATGAAATTGGCGATGCGGCCGAGCAGCAGCCCGACCGGGGCGACGGCGGTGGTGATGTCGCCGAGCGACAGGATCGAGATGCGGTTGCGATAGGCGAACCACATCACCGCGACGACGCAGCCGAGGAAGCCGCCGTGGAAGGACATGCCGCCTTCCCACAGCCTGAAAATCGCGGCGGGATGGTCGATGAAGAAGGGCAGGTTGTAGAACAGCACATAACCGGTGCGGCCGCCGAGGATGATGCCGAGCGTGACCCACAGAATGAAGTCGTCGATCTGCACCAGCGACATCGGCGCCGGGCCGCCCCACAGCCGCTCCCTTTTCAGGAGCGAGCGCGCATAGAGCCAGCCGAACACGATGCCGCAGATATAGGCCAGGGCATACCAGCGGATCGCGAACGGGCCGATCTCGATCGCGATCGGCTTGAAGGCGGGAAAGTCGATGAGCAGAAGTTGCATCGCGCCTTCTATGTCTGGACGAGATTGCGGCGATAGAGCGCCAGCAGACGCTCCCAATGCCGCTCGGCGGCGTCGCGGTGATAGACCGGACGCTTGGGGAAGGCGAAGCCGTGATGGGTGCCGGGATAGATCTCGACTTCGGCTTTGGCGCCGCTCATGCCCTGCTTCACCTTCTCGATGATCTCGGCGGGCGCGTAGATGTCGGTCTCGGCGCAGGCGAAGTAGAGTTCGGCCTTGGTCTTGGCTGCCGCGAGATGCGGGCTGTCGTCCTGGTCGGTTGCGAGCTGCGTGCCGTAGACCGAGGCGGCGGCCTTGACGCGATCAGGGAAATGCGTGGCGGCGTTGACGGCGTAGCGGCCGCTCATGCAGTAGCCGACTGTACCGATCAGTTTGAGCAACGCCCGCGTGTCGTCCATGATCATGGCGATCGTGAGCGATCCCATCAGCGCGAACATGCGCTTGCGTTCCGGGGCGTTCGGATCGGCCGGCAGCGCGCCGAGCTCCATCACGCCGGAGCGGTAATAGAGGTTCGGCAGCATCACGTAATAGCCCGATGTTGCGAGCCGGCGCGCCATGTCGCGCAGCTCTTCGCGGATCGCCGGCGCGTCCATGTAGAACAGGATGACCGGAAACGGCCCGCCGCGTTCGGGATGGCTGATGAAGGTTGCGGTGTGACCGTCCTTGGTGGGGATCGCGATCTGCTGATCGATCATCTCGAGCGCCTTTTGTGATTCTTCTTATGCAGGGACGTTGAATACGATTGCAAGGAAACCGGGGCATGACAAGGATACCGCCGATCGGCCCTTGAACCGGCCCAAACGGATTGCCATTGTCTTCCCGCGCGTTCGCGCAGAGTTCATCGAAAGCCGCCAGGAGACCGACATGACCCAGACCAACAACCGGTTTTTCGACGAGATCGGCCGCCTGATGAACGATGCCGCCGGCGCCGCGCAGGGCGTCAAGCGCGAGTTCGACACGGTGATGCGCACCCAGGCCGAAAAATTCCTGCGCGATATGGACCTGGTCAAGCGCGAGGAGTTCGAGGCGGTCAAGGATATGGCGCGCCTGGCGCGCGAGGAGAACGAGGCCCTGAAGACGCGCATCGCGGCACTGGAGGCCAAGCTCGGCGGGTAACTCCGCCGGCTCCTTCCGGGCGATCCGGTTCCTTCCGGCCGCCCATTCTCCTTGTTATTTCCGCGTCTTCCGGGTAAAAGCCCGCCACGTCCGCAGCCCCCGCACCCCTGGAGGCTTGCTGCGGCGTATGCCATGGGCCGCGTTGCGGCCCATTAACTTTTGCAAAAACAAGGACTTAACGTTATGGCGACCGTCAAGGAATTGAAGGCGACCGCACGTCCGAAGAGCGGCAAGGGGGCCGCCCGGGCTGAGCGTCGCGCCGGGAGAGTGCCCGGAGTGATCTACGGCAACAACCAGCCCCCGCTGACCATCTCGGTTGACGATCGCGAACTGCGCTCGCGCATCCTCGCCGGCCGGTTCCTGACCACGCTGGTCGACATCGACCTCGAAGGCAACAAGCACCGCGTGATTCCGCGCGACTACCACCTCGATCCGGTCAAGGATTTCCCGATCCACGTCGACTTCATGCGGCTCGGCGAAGGCGCCACCATCCGCATCAGCGTTCCCTTGCACGTGGTGAAGGCTGAAGGTTCGCCCGGCGTGAAGCGCGGCGGCGCCGTGAACATCGTTGCGCACGCGATCGAGCTCGAGTGCGGCGTGGAGAACATCCCGCAGTTCATCGAGGCTGACGTCGGTTCGCTCGAAATCGGCCACTCGCTGCATCTCTCTGACATCAAGCTGCCGGCAGGCGTAAAGGCGCTGACCGCCGAGGACGCGACCCTCGTCACCATCGTGCCGCCGTCCGGCTACGCCGAAGAGCTGAAGGCCGCGGCTGCTGCTCCGGCTGCAGGTGCTGCTGCTCCGGCGGCTGGTACTGCCGCTCCTGCTGCGGGTGCTGCTCCGGCAGCGGCTGCCAAGGCCCCGGCTGCCAAGGCTCCCGCCGGCGGCGACAAGAAGAAGTAATCTCTCAAAGCTGGCGCGCGGTCCCTGATCGCGCGCCGAGCGAGGGGCGCGCCGCGTCATGCGACTGTTTGTTGGGCTCGGCAATCCCGGCCCGAAATTCGCACGTAACCGGCACAATGTCGGCTTCATGGCCGTCGACGAGATCGCGCGGCGTCATGGTTTCGCACCCTGGCGCCGCAGGTTTCAGGGCGAGACCTCGGAAGGCACGCTCGGCACCGAGCGCGTGATCCTGCTCAAGCCGATGACCTACATGAATGATTCCGGCCGCAGCGTTCAGGAAGCGGCAAGCTTCTTCAAGATCGCGCCGGGCGACGTCACCGTATTCCATGACGAACTCGAACTGCCGCCGGGCAAGGTGCGGGTGAAGATCGGCGGCGGCATCGCCGGCCACAACGGCCTGCGCTCGATCTCCGCCCATATCGGCAACGAGTACCGCCGGGTGCGGCTCGGCATCGGTCATCCCGGCGTCAAGGAATTGGTGCACGGCCATGTGCTGTCGGACTTCGCCAAAGCGGACAACGACTGGGTGGCGACGCTCTGCGACGCGGTGGCCGAGCACGCGGCATTGGTTGCCAAAGGCACGGACGCGACCTTCGCCAACAGGGTGCACCTCGCCATGCAGGCGAAGGGATTTTTGACCAAGGACGACAACGGCAAGGAATAACGCTCGTGGGATTTAAATGCGGGATCGTCGGGTTGCCCAATGTCGGCAAGTCGACCTTGTTCAACGCGCTGACCGAGACGGCCGCGGCGCAGGCGGCGAACTATCCGTTCTGCACGATCGAGCCGAATGTCGGCGAGGTCGCGGTGCCGGATCCGCGGCTCGATAAGCTCGCAGCGATCGCCAAGTCGGGCCAGATCATCCCGACCCGGCTGACCTTCGTTGACATCGCCGGCCTCGTGCGCGGCGCGTCCAAGGGTGAAGGCCTCGGCAACCAGTTCCTCGCCAACATCCGTGAGGTCGACGCCATCGCGCATGTCGTGCGCTGCTTCGAGGACTCCGACATTACCCATGTCGAAGGCAAGATCGCCCCGCTCGCCGATATCGAGACCATCGAGACCGAGCTGATGCTCGCCGATCTCGACAGCCTCGAGAAGCGCGTCGACAATTTGTCCAAGAAGGCCAAGGGCAACGACAAGGACGCCAAGGAGCAGCTCGACCTCGTCAATCGCACGCTGGTGCTGCTGCGCGAAGGCAAGCCCGCGCGCCTCGTCGAGCGCAAGGCGGAGGAGGAGCGCGCCTTCGGGATGCTCGGCCTGCTGTCGTCCAAGCCCGTGCTCTACGTCTGCAACGTCGAGGAAGGCTCGGCCGCATCAGGCAATTCGTTCTCGAAGGCGGTGCAAGACCAGGCTGCCAAGGAAGGCGCCATTGCGGTCGTCATCTCGGCAAAAATCGAATCCGAGATCGCCACCATTTCGCGCGACGAACGCGCCGACTTCCTGGAGACGCTGGGTCTCGAAGAGGCCGGCCTCGATCGCCTGATCCGCGCCGGCTACACGCTGCTCGACCTCATCACCTATTTCACGGTGGGCCCGAAGGAAGCGCGCGCCTGGACCATCTATCGCGGCACCAAGGCGCCGGGCGCCGCCGGTGTGATCCACACCGATTTCGAAAAGGGTTTTATCCGCGCCGAGACCATCGCGTATGAGGACTACGTCGCGCTCGGCGGCGAAGCCGGCGCCCGCGATGCCGGCAAGCTCCGCCTCGAAGGCAAGGAATACGTCGTCGCCGACGGCGACGTGATGCATTTCAGGTTCAACACGTAAGATCTTGATAGGTTCGCAGGGTGGGTTAGCGCAGCGTAACGCGCCATGCTTCCTCGTTTGCCGAACGAAGTTGGTGGGTTACGCCTTCGGCTAACCCACCCTACGGCACTACGGCGCCGGTGCTTGCCTCACCGTACCCCGCCGCCCTGATCCCTGATCGCGCCGAGATGCTCGTTGATGCGGAAGATGATCAGGATCAACTCCGCGATGATGCGCGAGAACACGATTCCGACGACGACGCTCGCGATCGACGACAGCAGCATCAGGAAGCCGCCGAACGGGCTGATCGCCATCATTGCGAGGCCGGAGAAGATGCCGGAGAGGCCGAACAGGCAGATCAGCGCGATCACCAGCCAGTAGAAGGTCTTGATGATCGTCGGCGTGATAAAGCGGTCCCATTGAAACAGGTCGCTGAATGAAAACATTGCTCTCCCCAGGGCAATTCAGGTGTTGTCGGGCCTTGCAAATGGATCGTGGCCCCTGATCGATCCGACTCAAGACCGACGCCGGCGCGCCGAATGTAGCACGAGCCATGCGGGCCGGCGGGTTGAGATTGCCGCAAAGTGCGGCCACAATCTGTCATTCCCTCAAACCTTTCCCAAGATGACCCTGACCTTCGAAGATTTCCCGCCCGGCCGGTTCGGAACATTCGGCCCGCGCCATGTCACGCGCGACGAGATCGTGGCCTTTGCCGCCGAGTTCGATCCGCAGCCGATGCACCTCGACGAGGACGCTGCCAGCAAAAGCATGCTGCGCGGCCTGTCCGGCTCGGGCTGGCATCTCTGTTCGCTGATGATGCGGATGATGGCCGACGGTTTCATCACCCGCGCCGCTTCGCTGGGATCTCCCGGCGTCGATGAAGTGCGCTGGCTGTCGCCGCTCAGACCCGGCGACGACCTCATGCTCGATGTTGACTTCGTGGAGGCCCGCACCTCGAAGAGCCGCCCGGAGCTCGGCATCGTCAAATTCAAATGCACCGTGCGCAACGCCAGGGCTGATGCGCTGTGCGAGATGACGTCGCCGATCCTGATCAAGCGGCGCGAGGGGGCGGTCTGATGCCGTTTTTCGAGGAGATCGAGATTGGGCATCGCCGTGAGATCGGCGCCTATACGTTCACGGCCGAGTCGATCAAGACATTCGCCGCAAAGTTCGATCCGCAGCGTTTTCACCTCGACGAGGAGGAGGGCAAGAACTCGCTGTTTGGCGGGCTCGCGGCCTCGGGCTGGCATGTCGGCTCAGCCTGCATGAGCCTGCTTGTCGCCGACGGCCAGCGTCTGGCGCGGGAAGCCGCTTCGCGCGGCGAGGAGGTCGCGGTGTGGGGCCCGTCGCCGGGCTTTCGCGACCTGCGCTGGATCAGGCCGGTGCTCGCCGGCGACATCGTCACCTACGTCAACGTCGTCATCGACAAGCGCAGCTCCGCCTCGCGACCCGGTTGGGGCATCCTGACCGCGCGCACCACCGGCACCAACCAGCGCGGCGAGGACGTCTACGCCATCACCGCAACCGCCTTCGTGCCGATGCGTGTGAACGGCGGTTAGATTCGTTCCAGGATGAACGGCGAAAACAGCGCGCGAGTGTTGCCCCCGCGCTATGGACGCGATTCCGGGTGGCTGCCATAAGCCTGCGCAACATGGTTTTCCCGCGAAGCAATGCGCGGAACCATCGAGTTGCTAACCAATTATGAACCTGTCGCTGTCTATTTGAACGAACTGGGCAGAGTACAGGGGACGAGGACCATGGCAGACCGCGGCGCACTCAAGCTGGTCGGATTCATCTTTGCTACCGCGACGCTGGCCGTGATGCTGGTGGCCGGCATGGTGGTGAAGGGCTATGCCGACGGCGCCTACACCCTGGAAGCTTCGACCGTGGAAGCCGCCCGGTAAGATTTCGTTAACTCCGCGGCCTCCGCCCTCAGCGGCTATAGACGAACGCCAATGTCGCGATCGCAACCGCCAGCAAACCGACAAAACGCAGCATGATCGTGCCGAACTGGTTCGGCGCGGGCCGCAGCGGTATCGGGTCGGTGGTGTCGGGCCGAATGCTTTCCATGAGATGTCCCCGGGCCCGGCCGCGATGGCGGGAGCGCCTGGCGTTAGTCGCCGGGTGGATGCGGGAAGTTCAAAATCCTCCGTTGTCATGCCCCGCGAAAGCGGGGCATCCGGTACGCCGCGGCTTCTCGATTCTGGCCTCGCTGCCTCTGGAATACTGGATCACCCGCTTTCGCGGGTGATGACACTTTTCATGGGGCGCGTGCGCACCGTCACACACCCCCCGAATCAAAACCGCCGCGCCCCTTTCGGAACGCGGCGGCTGGTGATGCGGGATGCAGCGATCAGCTGTTGCGCAGGCCGTCGGCGGCGCGCTTCCACTGCGAGACGTTGTCGGCGATCATGCGGGTCGACTTCATCGCGGCCTGGCTGAGCTGGGCGTAGCCGGAGATCTCGCGCTGGACGCGCTGGCCTTCGGCGTGGAGCAGGTCGCGCAGGCTCTCGAGCTCGGAGATCAGATTCTCGATCTCGGCGAGCGAGGTGCCGGCGACGCGCTGGATCAGCGAGTTGACGTTGGTGACGGTGGCCTCCGCGCTCGGATCGAGCGGCGCGTCCGCGGCCGTCGCTGCCGGACGGCGCAGATAGGCGATGTCGTTGCGGACGAAGTCACGGATGCCGGCTTCGACTTCCGTCACTGCGGCAAGGTTGGTGTCGATGGTCTCGGTCTCGGTGGCTTCGGTCTTTTCCGGACGCATGGCGTTCATCGTTATTCCCCTGTTCGCGTTGAGCGCAGCGCGAGTGTCCCCCGCACGACGACGTCGGTCTGGGACTAGGGCGCCGGATTTTGGCCGCAACTTGGCCGAGGTGCGGCAAGGGCGGTCCATTCGGGGGCTTTGCCGTGGCGTATGGTTACCGGAGTCTGAACGCGGCCGCCGCGCCGAAGTGAATGCGCGGCCGGTCGGTGCTCGACTCCCTCGCCCCGCAGGGGGGAGAGGCGAAAACAGCTACCAGCTCTTCTTGAAACCCGCCGTCAGGCTCTTGTTGATCGCCCCTTGCGAGGTTTCGCCGACCGAACCGGAGACGGTGACGTTGTCGAACAGCTTCTGTTCCGCGCCGACCTTGCGCAGCCATTTGTCGTCCGTGGTCGACAGCGACTGGCCCGCGGTGATGCTGGTGCCGGTATCGGTGAGAGTGACCTTGGCCGACTGCTCGGTCTCGTAATTGCGCGTGACGTGACCGCCGACGCCGGGGAGCGCCGTGGTGCCCTGCTGGTTGACGCTGTAGCCGTTCTGCAGCGTCAGCGACGTGTCGCCCGACAGCGGCACCGACTTGATCAGCGAGGCCCCGAGCTTGCTCTGCTCCGCGCCGGGATCGACGCGAGCCTCCACCGCGGTCTTGTCCCAGATCGCGCCGGGGCCCGGCGCGGTCGCGGCCGCCCAGGCGCTGCCGGACGATTGAGGCACGCTGCCGCCATTGCTGGCCTTCTGTGCCAGCAGCTCGGACATCGTCCGCGGCTCGCTCGTCACAGTCATGTCGGCGCCGATGCGGGCGTCCCAGAATGAGGATACCGACTGCTTCACCGTCACCGCCGAGGAGCCGTTGGCGTTGGCGTTCGTCGCCCAGTTCAGCCCGTCCTTGGCGGCGGCCTGCGCGCGCTTCTTGGCGGCGATGATGTCGTTGAGCGTGCCGGCGTCGATCGCGAGCTGGCCCCAGTCGAGCTTGTCAACGTCGATGCCGCTCAGCACGTCGGGGTCGTTGACGTCGGGGGCCTCCGCCGCTTCGGCGTCGTCGTCGGGCGCTGCGGCCGGGCCGGGGGAGAAGGGCGGAATGATCTGCGCCGAAACCGTCAGCACCGATCCCAAGATCAAAGCGGCCGCCAGCATCGGCAGCCTGGTCCAGCCAAACCCTGTCGCGAATTCCATCGTCCTGCCCGTCAGCCCAGTTCCCGCCGAGGATGCGGAACCATCATTGCGAAATTGTGGCGGTTCCATCAGACGCGAACCAACGGGCCGCGCGAAAGGCGCGCGCCCGATGACGAGCTTCTCCACGATTGCATCCGGCGGGGCTGGAGGCCAGGACGCGTCGTGGGGTGCTCAGCCATCGGTCCCGAAGTGCGGGGCCCGTTGGTGTTCCGTTCAGCCGACGCTGGTCATCTTCGGCAGATGAATGGCGCGGCCAAGTGCCTGCTCGACCAGATCAAACGTGTCGATCAGCACGCGCATGCTGGTGAGCTTGCCCGCCCTGAACTGGGCAAACTGCGCCACCCGCAAGCTGATCGGCTTGCTGGAATCCAGTGCGGTCAGCGAATAGCGCAGCATCGAGGCGGCGGAATCGACACCGAGCATGATGCTCTCGCGGTCGAAGCGGCGGACCTGGAAATTGTCGGCGAATTGGCGGATGACGTCGAGCACGGCGTCCTTGCCCTGGCGCGCGCCGAGGAACGGAAACATGTCGATCGGCCCATAGAGCGCCCACTCGACGTCCTCGTCGATCAGGGCCTCGATGTCCTCGAAATGCCGGTCGTTGATCGCGCGGTGCAACGCACGCGAGAAACGCCAGAGGCTGTGCTCTGTCATCTTGGGCAGTCCTGAAGCTGGCTTGCGAAAAAGCGAAAAACCACCCCAAGCGCACAGGAAAGGTGCCGCGGGGTCGCTCAACTCATTTGTATGCGAACAAAATACGTCAATTCGGCCAAAACGCAATTCACGTTTTCGCAATGCACAATTGATCCCGGCGTGTGAGATTTACAATAAAACCCCGCATTTTTCCCGGTCCGGGCCGGTTTGGGAGAGAGCTAGCCCCCGTCCACCCGCTCGCCCACGATCAGGGGGCCGATCTCACGTTCCAGCACCTGCTGCACCAGGTCGTAGGAATCGATGATCTCGCGGATCTGCGCCACCTTGCCGCGGCGAAAAGTGTAGAAGACGGCCATGTCGACCTGAATGATGCGGTCGTTGCTGCGCTTCCTGAAGAACACGCGCAGATAGGCCGCGACCGTGTCCCCCTCGGCGACGATCTGCGGCACCTCGTAGCGATCTCGGCGTATCGCTCCTGCACGGTGCGCCAGAATTCGCCGAGCTCCTGCTTGCCGTGACAGGGGCCCATGTGCGGCAGCACATCGATCGGCGCGTGGGTGAGGAAGTCGACGTCGTCGGTGCAGCACGACAGCGCGGCAGCGAGATCGCTGCGCGAGATGGCGTCGAGCAGATGCAGCACGCGCTGGCGATTGAGCTTCTCGACCGTCATTCCGCCCGCCCTCATCGGCCGTGTGGAGTTCGCGCAAGGCTAACGCGCTGCCTCGGACACCGGCAATCCGCAAACCACAGGGGATATTGCTGACGTATGACGCGCCAGCGCAATGCCAGGTTCATGACTGCAATTTATGGTTGAGCGAGCGCGAGTCTTCACGAATTGGTGCAGGCGTTCGGCTGCATGGTCTAGCGAAGCATCGCGTGCGCGCGCGGGAACCGGGACGGGTCCGTGCCTGTTGAGAGTGCGACACCGCATCCGGAGACATCGATCCATGAAATCCCTCGCCGCCATCGCCGCCGTACTTCTCATCTGTGGCGCGACTTCCGCCGCCAACGCCAAGGGCTGCATCAAGGGCGCCGTCGTCGGCGGCGTCGCCGGCCACTATGCTGGCCATCACGGCGTCCTCGGCGCCGCCGCCGGCTGCCTCTACGGCCGCCACCATGCCAAGGAACAGCAAGAGCAGGAGAGGCAGCGGCAACAGCAGAGCCAGGTGAACGGGCAGGGCAAGCTGTAACCCCTGGTCATTCGGGGGGCGCGCGCCTTGTTCCCGCAGAGGAAATGGGCGTGACGCATCTCACATCAGGTCCCCCTGATGGCGGCTGGATTCATCCGCATGTCCTCAGGGAGACGTGCCATGGCCGCCATCGCCAGAGTCAGAAAGTCCAGCCTGCATAACGCGCTCGAAGGCCTCGCGCTGACCGCGACGCTGCAGAGCTTCCCGACCTTCGCCGCCGCCGCATTCCTGCTCAAGCTGGTCGGCAATCACGACCTGGTCGGCGATCCCGGCGTCGCCATCTTCGTCGCCATCGCCTCGCTCGCCCATGCGCTGCTTGCGGTGAGCTTCCCGCATTTGTTCAAGACCGTCTACGAACCGAAGTTCTTCGAGGCCCATCTGTCGCTCGCCGACAAGATCACGGCATGGCGCACCCAGCGGTCGCCTCGCTGCAACTGATGACCACCGTGCTGCTGCTGTCGGTGATGGCGGTGGTGACGGCGAGCCTGGGGTGAGTTCGCGTTCTCATGATTCTCCGACGCCGCCATGAACAACCATGGGCGGCGCCGGCGCTCCGCGCCCCCTTACCTCTTCTTCCACCCACCCCTATGCCCCGGCGCCCCACCGCTCGACCTCGGCGATGGCCCGAACTCCGGCCCTGACTGCCTTGAATCCGTCGGCTGGATGATGCGGCTCTCGCCACCGAACGGCTTCGACGGCAGCGCGCGGTCGCCCCGATATGGCAACGATTCCGGGCCGTGCATCTCGTCGAGATGCGGCTTGTGGATTCGCGAGCCCTTGCTGCCGCTGGCCTTGAGCGCTGTGGCGGCGCTCTTGTTCTTCAGCGCGCTGACCGGCAAATTGGCGGCGTCGCCGTATTTCTTCGCGCCCGCATAGGCTCCGGCCTTGCCCTGCACCGTGCGCTGCTTGACGGTGGGATCGTCGACCACCGCGAGCTCGGTGGCGCGCAGGCGCTTGACCTCGTCGCGCAGGCGCGCGGCTTCCTCGAAGTTCAGATCGGCGGCGGCCTCGCGCATCCTCGTCTCGAGATCGCCGAGCACGGCTTCAAAATTGTGGCCGATCGAGATGACGTCGTCGGTCATGTCGTGGCCGCCGATCTCGACCAGCACGTGATCGCGCTCGTAGACGCTGTTCATGATGTCGCCGATCGACTTCTTGATGCTCTCCGGCGTGATGCCATGCGCCGTGTTGTACTCGACCTGCTTCTCGCGGCGGCGGTCGGTTTCGGCGATGGCGCGCTCCATCGATCCCGTCATCTGGTCGGCATAGAGGATCACCTTGCCGTCGACGTTGCGCGCGGCGCGGCCGATGGTCTGGATCAGCGAGGTTTCGCTGCGCAGGAAGCCTTCCTTGTCGGCGTCGAGGATCGCGACCAGCGCGCATTCGGGAATGTCGAGGCCTTCGCGCAGCAAATTGATGCCGACCAGCGCGTCGAACGCGCCGAGCCGCAGATCGCGAATGATCTCGATGCGTTCGATGGTGTCGATATCGCTGTGCATGTAGCGAACGCGAATGCCCTGCTCATGCAGATATTCGGTGAGATCCTCCGCCATGCGCTTTGTCAGCACCGTAATCAGCGAGCGATAGCCGGCCTGCGCCGTGGCCCGGACCTCGCCGACGAGATCGTCGACTTGGGTGCGGGCCGGGCGGATGTGGACCGGCGGATCAATCAGACCGGTCGGGCGAATCACCTGCTCGACGAACACGCCGCCGCTCTCGTTGATCTCCCAGGCGCTGGGCGTCGCGGAGACCGCGATGGTCTGCGGCCGCATCATGTCCCATTCCTCGAAGCGCAGCGGGCGGTTGTCCATGCAAGAGGGCAGCCGGAAGCCATATTCGGCGAGCGTCGCCTTGCGGCGGAAGTCGCCGCGGAACATGCCGCCGATCTGGGGAACGGTGACGTGGCTCTCGTCGGCGAACACCAGCGCGTTGTCGGGCACATATTCGAACAGCGTCGGCGGCGGCTCGCCGGGCAGGCGCCCGGTGAGATAGCGCGAATAGTTCTCGATGCCGGCGCAGCTTCCGGTTGCCTCCATCATCTCGAGGTCGAAGGTGGTGCGTTGCTCCAGTCTTTGCGCTTCCAGCAGGCGGCCCTGGTCGTGGAGCTGGTCCAGCCGCATCTTCAATTCGGATTTGATCGACTTGATCGCCTGCACCAGCGTCGGGCGCGGCGTCACATAGTGCGAGTTGGCGTAGATCTTGATGAATTCGAGCTCGTCCTGCTTGTGGCCGGTGAGCGGGTCGAACTCCTCGATGGTCTCGACGGTGTCGCCGAACAGGTTCACGCGCCAGGCACGGTCTTCATAGTGCGCCGGGAAGATGTCGATGACATCGCCGCGCACGCGAAATGTGCCGCGGGTAAAATCGGCCTGGGTGCGCTTGTACTGCAGCGCGACGAGGTCGGCGATCAGCTGGCGCTGGTCGATGCGCTCGCCCTTCTTCAGGGCAAAGGTCATCGCGGTGTAGGTTTCGACCGAGCCGATACCGTAGATGCAGGACACCGAGGCAACGATGATGACGTCGTCGCGTTCGAGCAGCGCGCGCGTCGCCGAGTGGCGCATGCGGTCGATCTGCTCGTTGATCGAGGAGTCCTTTTCTATGTAGGTGTCGGTGCGAGGGACATACGCTTCCGGCTGGTAATAGTCGTAATAGCTGACGAAATACTCGACCGCGTTGTCGGGGAAGAAGCTCTTGAACTCGCCATAGAGCTGGGCGGCGAGCGTCTTGTTCGGTGCCAGGATGATGGCGGGCCGCTGCGTCGCCTCGATCACCTTGGCCATGGTGTAGGTCTTGCCGGAGCCGGTGACGCCGAGCAGCACCTGCGAGCGGTCGTTGCGGTTGATGCCCTCGACCAGCTCGGCGATCGCGGTTGGCTGGTCGCCGCGCGGCTCATATTGCGACTTGATCTCGAAGCGCACGCCGCCTTCGGACTTTTCCGGGCGCGGCGGCCGATGCGGGGTCCACACCCTGGTGGAGCCGTCGTCCTTGCGGAACTCCGGCCGGCCCTCGCGGATCAGCGATTCCAGCGCGTCGGCGGTGGCCTTGACGCCGAGCGCCTCCATCTTGCTGCGCGGCGGACGAGCCAGGGCTTCGGCATCGTCCTCTTCCGTCGGGAGGCCGAGCTGACGCGCCAGTTCCGGATCGAGCGTCGGTATCGTGGCCGCGGTTCCGTAATTGGCCTGCGGCGCCTCGTCGAAGCCCGCGTCGCGGGCGCCGGGCGGCTGCGGATTGGGCCGCAGCGGCATTGGCCTCGTATTGTCCTGCGGAAACTCTTTCCGCGTCGAGGCCCGCGCGCGATGCGCGGCGGCCTCGCCTCCGGAGCGGCGGTCGCGCGAATTGTCCGGCGGCGGCTGCAGTCCGGTGCCCGATCCGAGCCCGGCATCGCCGCGATTGATCGCGGGATTGAGCAACTCGGCCAACGCCGGCCCGATCGGCTGCACGTCGGGGCGAGACGCCTTGGAATTCGGCGCCTTCGCGTTCGGAGCCTTGGCCTTGGGGGATTTGCCGGATTTTTCGAAGGATGCAGGTTTCTTCGCCATGCTCCGAATATGGGGCGAGTCCGCCTCGCAATAAAGAGCGAATGCCCGGCAATGCTCAGACTGCTGACAGCAGGTTGGCAGCAGGCCTTGGGATCTTGCGATCAGGCCGCCGGCAGCGGTCCCTCATCGTCCCCGGCTGCCTGACGCGGCTCGAGGATGTCGAGATGGATGCCGCCGCAATCGGTGCAGCGCATGGTCCAATACTCGCATCCGGCACGGCCGCCGATCACGCGGAGCACCGTGAGATCGCCCTCGCATTCCGGGCAGCTGGACAACACATTGCGGGTGTAAATCCTCGGCCGCGGCGTGTCTTCGAATTCGATGACTGACATGACCGATTTCCCCCTTTGACCCTGCGCCGTTCCTTGGTTCGCCTGCAGTCCCGCTCGCTTATTCGTCGTCGCTGTCGTCGGCCCGCCGGCGGAAGCGATCGATGTGGTGCTTGGCATGGGCAATCGCGGCATCGGGATCAGGCCAGGCGAAGCCGACTTCCATGGCCGGAAACAGCACGCCGTCGATGGCAACCGGGCTGAAATCGGCACGCCGGATCCGGGCGTGCCACAGCCCCTGGCCAGCTTCGAAGGATTCGATGTCAAAGCCGTCGTAAAGGGTCGTCATTGCAGTCCCCAAAATGTTTTATTCGAGCGCCTTGTTGGAGGGTCAGGGGACCACGTTTGCGGATTTCAGGATGTGAAGCCGTTCACAAGCGGCGGGCTTTTTTTGCCAAAGTCCGATAGCAGCGTCAGTTCCGCGCGCTGGTGCGGCCGGGCCGCCGGACGGGACGGGCGGCGGGTTCCGACGCCGCGCGCATGATCCACCGGCGGAACGCGGCAAAGTCGCGCTGCTCGGTCTGGAAGCTGCGATAGAGCAGGTACCAGCGCATGCCCTTCGGCACCGAGAGCTCGAATGGCGCCACCAACCGGCCGGCGGCGAGGTCGTCGTCGATATAGGGTCGGATGCCCATGGCGATTCCGAGCCCGTCGGCGGCAGCCTGAAGCGCCTGGCCGTAGAACTGGAACTCCGGTCCCCGCGCGTTGACGCGCGCGAGGTTTGCGGCCTTGAGCCAGATCGGCCAGTCCTCGGGCGAATGCGCGACGCGGATCAGGCTCGGTGCCTTGAGATCGGCCGGGCGCTTCAGCGAGGAGGCGAGGCGGGGCACGCAGACCGGCGTGAGGTCGCCGGCGAACAGCGGTTCGGCCACCAGCCCCGGCCAGTCGCCGGTGCCGAGCTGGATGCCGCAGCTCCAGTCCTCGCCGAACGGCACCGACGCGCCGCCGGTGGTGAAGCGCACCTCGATGTCGGGCTCTTCGCTGCGAAACTCCGACAGGCGCGGGATCAGCCAGCGCATCGCAAAGGTGTGGCCGATGCCGATGGTGAGCACGCGGACGCTCGAGGGCGCCGTCACCTGCGCGGTGAGGCTTGCGAGCGCATCGAAGATCGGCGTCAGCCCGCTCTGATAGGCGCGGCCCGCCTGCGTCAGCAGCAGCTTGTTGGCCTTGCGCTCGAACAGCGCGACGCCGAGCCGTTCTTCCAGGATGTGCACCATGCGGCTCACGGCGGCTGCCGATACGCTCAGCTCGAGGCCGGCCGCGGCAAAGCTGCCGGCCCGCGCCGCGGCCTCGAATGCCTTGATGCCGTTGAGAAACAGCAAGCGCCGCAAATGACCGACCCTCAGGAAAGCTGATGCCAGGCCAAGATAACTCAGTTTGCGTAGACGGGGCAAGCGGGGCACGTTTCCTTCGCTTCGCGCCGCGAGCGGGGAGAAGGTCGGGAGATTTTTACGTGACGCCCATCATGATCGCTGCCCTTGGATTGCTGATGGTCGGCACCGCGTTCCTGTCGGGGCTGTTCGGCATGGCGGGCGGGCTGATCCTGATCGGCGTGCTGCTGGCCTTGATGCCGCTGCCGACCGCGATGGTGCTGCATGCGATCACGCAGATGACCTCGAACGGCTGGCGCGCCTTTCTCTGGCGGACGCATATCCGCTGGCGCCCGGTCGCGAACTATATGGTCGGCGCGGCCGTCGCGCTCGCGGCGTGGTCGCTCACGCGCTACGTACCGGACAAGCCGGTCGCGCTGCTGCTGCTCGGGATCACGCCGTTCATGGCCCGGCTGCTGCCCGCCAACATCAAGCCGGATCCCGACCGTCTCTGGCAGGGCACCGTCTACGGCACGATCTGCATGGGCCTCATGCTGATGACCGGCGTGTCGGGGCCGCTGCTCGACACCTTCTTCCTCGGCGGCGATTTCGGCCGGCGCGAGAAGGTGGCGACCAAGGCGATGTGCCAGCTCGTCAGCCATTTCAGCAAGCTGATCTATTTCGGCGGCGTGATCGACCAGGCGGCGACGCTCGATCCCGTGCTCGCGGCCGTCGCGATCGCAGCATCCATGCTCGGCACCACGCTGGCGCGGCGCATCCTCGAAGCCATGACCGATCAGCAATTCGTGGCCTGGTCGATGAAGCTGATCACCACCATCGCCTGCTACTATATCGCCTATGGCAGCTGGCTGCTGGTCCGCACGCCGGTGCTGGCAGCCTTCGACAAGGGAGGTTTGCAATGAGCGAGACTGCCGACCCGCTGGTGCTGGACTTCGTCGAGTGGGTTGCGCGCGAGCCCCGCGCCTATGCCGAGGTGATCGCGACCTGGAAGACGTCGTGCCCGCGCCTCACCATCTGGGAAGACGCCGCCGACCGCGGCTATGTCGCGCGCGAGACGCTGCCCGGAATGGGGCTGGTGATCGCGGTGACGGAGGACGGCGAGAGGCTGCTGCGCACGAACGGGCGCTAGCTCTCCACATCCGTCGTTGCGAGCGCAAGCGAAGCAATCCAGAATGCTTCCGCGGCGGCAGTCCTGGATTGCTTCGCTTCGCGTGCAATGACGGAATACCGGGAGACCCTTTCATGTCGCTCAAACTCTTCGAACTCGTCGGCACAGACGCCTCGCGACCGTTCAGCCCGTTCTGCTGGCGCACGCGAATGGCGCTGGCGCACAAGGGCCTTTCGGCGGAAACGTTGCCCTGGCGCTTCACCGAGAAGAGCGCGATCGCGCCACATGGCTCGGAGAAGGTTCCGGTGCTGCTGCATCACGACCAGCCGGTGGTCGATTCCTGGACGATCGCGATCTATCTCGAAGACAAGTTTCCGGATCGTCCGTCGCTGTTTGGCGGCGAGGGCGGGCGCGCCATGGCACGCATGCTCAATGTCTGGGGCGACATCGCCATCGTCGGCGACATCTTTCCATTGATCATCGCCGACATTCCCAACAATCTGGATGAGGTCGACGCCGCCTATTTCCGCCAGTCGCGCGAGGCCCGTTTCGGCGGCAAGAGGCTGGAAGAGATCATGGCCAGCCGCGATGCCGGCGTGGTCGCCTTCCGCAAATCGCTCGAGGTGATGCGGCAGACCCTCAAGAAGCAGCCCTTCATCGGCGGCGCCGCACCGAACTATGCCGACTACATCGTGTTCGGCGGTTTTCAGTGGGCGCGCGCGACGAGCCCGTTCAAGCTGCTGGAAGCGGACGACCCGGTTTACGCCTGGCGCGAAAAGCTGCTGGATGCGTTCGACGGCATGGCACGGAAGTCCCCGGGGCATCCAGTGTAGTTGTCGCGAGCCGTCTCTCCTCAACGTCGTCCTGGCGAAAGCTAGGACCCATACCGCGGACGCGGAGGGTTATGTTGCCTCCGCCGCCGCACGCAAGCACTCCCGGCACAAGCAATCCTCGCCCTTGACCGGCATCGGCAGCCGCGCCGTTTCTTCCGCGCACCAGCAGGTGCCGGAGAGGTCGCAGCCGAACTCGGCGCCGCAACGAGAGCAGGCGAGGCGGCGGGGTTGCTGCGCCGGAATGTCTTGCCGATTTGTCATGATTTGCGCAAAAGCCGGGCTGTCGTTTTCATGCCGGGTTCATCTCCCGCTGCGGTATATTAGGCCTCGCGCACGTATCGGGAAAGCGGTTGGCAGCGCGCGAAGGACATATCGATGGCCCGCGATTCGCAAGCCGCGCTCGTCGCGCTCAACCGTTTCGGCTTCGGCGCCCGCGGCGGCGCATCCGGCGATCTCATCAACGCGGCCTCCGATCCTCGCGGCTTTGTGAAGGTGGAACTCACTCGTCCCAACGGTGTGCTGCTGGAGGCGCCGGGCCTGCAATCCGCGCCGCAGCTCGGGCAGGCCGTGTTCGCCTATCAGGATCAGGTCAAGCAGGCGCGCGAGGCCGCCGCGAAGGCCGGCGCGCCGACTGAAGCGCCGTTGCAAGCGCCGGCCGATGAGAGGCCCGGACCGCGCCGCAATCTCTCGCTGAACGCCGTGGCAACCGAGATCGCCGGCCAGATGGCCGAGGCCAAGCCCGGTAACAATAAGCCGGCTGACAACAAGCCGGCTGACAACAAGCCGGCTGACAACAAGCCGGCGGACAATATGGCCAAGCCGGACACTATGCAGCCCAACGCGGCCGCGCCGCCTGCCCCAAAACCCGCCCCGCAGCCGCTCAACGTCATCCAAAAAACCTTTCGCGCCGAGGCACTGGCGCGGTTGCAGCGCGCGACGCTGGTCGAGTGCGGCTTCACCGAACGGCTGGTCGTGTTCTGGTCCAACCATTTCTGCATCTCCGCCAGCAAGGGCGAGCTGGCGCGGATCTGGGCCGGTGCGTTCGAGCGCGAGGCGATCAGGCCGCATGTGCTCGGACGTTTCGCCGACATGCTGAAAGCGGTGGAGCAGCATCCGGCGATGCTGTTCTTCCTCGACAACCAGCAATCGCTCGGACCGGACTCGCGCGCGGGCCAGAACCGCAAGCGCGGGCTGAACGAAAATCTCGCGCGCGAGATCATGGAGCTGCATACGCTCGGCGTCGGCGGCGGCTATACGCAGGACGACGTCACCTCGCTCGCGCGCATCATCACCGGCTGGACCTTTGCTGGCCGGCAGGGACAGCTGGGAGCGCCCGGTTCGTTCGTGTTCAACGTCAATGCGCACCAGCCCGGGCCGCAAATGCTGCTCGGCAAGACCTACGAGCCGACCGGCCTTGCGCAAGGCGAAGCCGCCCTCGCGGACATCGCACGCCATCCCTCGACCGCGAGCTTCATCGCCACCAAATTCGTCCGCCACTTCGTCGCCGACGATCCGCCGCCGGCGCTGGTGGCGCGACTGCGCGATGTCTTCATCAAGACCGACGGGGATCTCAAAGCGCTGGCAACCGCACTGGTCGATTCCGACGAGGCGTGGAAGGCGCCACTGACGAAGATGCGCAGCCCTTATGATTTCCTGGTCGCGAGCGGCCGGCTGCTCGCGCGCGTGCCGGAGGATCCCGGCGCCTATCTCAACAACCTCAATCTGCTGGGCCAGCCGCTGTGGTCGCCGGCCGGCCCGAATGGTTTCGCCGACACCAATGCCGCCTGGGCTGCGCCGGAAGGCATCAAGCTCCGGCTCGACATTGCCGCGCAAATGGGCGCGCGGCTTGGGCCCAACATCGACCCGCTCGATTTGTTGGAATTTGCCGCCGCGGATGCGGCCTCGATCGAAACGCGGCGGACCATCGAGCGCGCGGAGTCGCGGCAGCAGGCGCTGGCGCTGCTGTTGATGTCGCCCGAAATGCAGAGGAGATGATGATGATCGACTGCGTCGAGAACCGGCTCCTCACCTCGCGGCGCGGCCTCCTGCTTGGCGGCGCCTCGTTCGCGGCCTGGGCTTACTTGCCGAAATTCGCGCGCGCCGCGGATGGCCGCGATCCTCGCCTGATCGTGGTGATCCTGCGCGGCGCGCTTGATGGGCTTTCGACCGTCGCGCCCGTCGGCGATCCCGATTATGCCGGCCTGCACGGGGCGATCGCGCTCACGGCGGACGGTGCGCATCCCGCGATCATGCTCGATACTTTCTTTGCGCTGCATCCGGCGATGCCTGAGTTCGCACGCATGTATCGCGACAGGCACGCCGCGGTGATCCACGCGGTCGCGACGCCCTATCGCGACCGCTCGCATTTCGACGGCCAGGACGTGCTCGAAAGCGGCTATGCCGGCCCGGGGCGCGTGCAATCCGGTTGGCTCAACCGCGCGCTGGAAGCGCTGCCGCGCGGCGAGCGGGTGTCGAGTGCTCTTGCCGTCGGCCCGACCACGCCGCTGGTGCTGCGCGGCAATGCGCCGACCGTCGGCTGGGCGCCGGTGGCGCTGCCGCAAGCCGATGACGACACCGCAATGCGTCTGGTCGAGCTCTATCGTCACCGCGATCCCGCGCTGGCGGCTGTGCTGTCGCAGGGCCTTGCGCTGGAAAAGGCCGCGAGCGGCGACGACATGAAGCCGAAGCCGGGCAACGCGGTCGCGCAGATGCGGCAGGTCGCGCGCGGCGCCGCAAAACTGATGGCGTCCGACGACGGCCCGCGCATCGCGGCGCTCGCGTTCGATGGCTGGGACACGCACGCCAATGAAGGCGGCCCTGTCGGTCGCCTCGCATTCCTGCTCGGCGGGCTCGACGGTGCGCTCGCCGAGTTCGAAAGCGGCTTAGGGGAACGCTGGCGCGACACCGTCGTCGTGGTCGCCACCGAATTCGGCCGCACCGCGCGCATCAACGGCACAGACGGCACCGATCACGGCACGGGAACGATCGCGCTGCTCGCCGGCGGCGCGGTGAAGGGCGGCCGCGTCATCGCCGACTGGCCCGGCCTCAAGCCCGCCAACCTTTTCGAGGCCCGCGACCTCAAGCCCACCACCGATCTGCGCTCCGTGATCAAGGGCGTGCTGCAGGGCCAGTTCGGCCTGTCGGATCGCGTGCTGGCCGAGACGGTGTTTCCAGATAGCGCAAGCGCACGTCCGATGAAGGGGTTGGTTGCTTAACCTACGATTCCGGGGCCCGCACCTTGCGGCGCGTCCCGGAATGACGACATGATCGGCCGAACGTCAGGAGACCATCACCCATGTACATCGCCATGAACCGCTTCCGCGTCGCCAAGGGCTCCGAGGCTGCTTTCGAACAGGTCTGGCTTTCGCGCGATACTCATTTGGACAAGGTGCCGGGCTTCGTCGAGTTTCATCTGCTGCGTGGCCCCGAGCTCGAGGATCACACGCTGTACGCCTCGCACACGGTGTGGGCGAACCATGCGGCGTTCGAGGCCTGGACCAAATCGGATGCCTTTCGTGCCGCGCACGCGCGGGCCGGCGACACCAAGCCGACCTATCTCGGCCATCCCCAGTTCGAGGGCTTCGAGGTGATGCAGACGGTGGGGCGCGGCGCCAAGTAGCGCGCGCCGCCGCAAAGATCAGCCCAGCGTGATCTTGTCGATCTCCGCCATCTCCTCCGCACCGAGTTTCCACGCAATCGCCTTCACGTTCTCCTCGACCTGCGCGACGCGGGTGGCGCCGGCAATCACGCTCGACACTTGCGGGCGCGCGGCGAGCCAGGAGAAGGCGAGCTCGAGCATGCTGTGCCCGCGCGCTTTCGCAAATGCCGTGAGCTTCTCGACGATGTCCTCGTTGCGCGGCGTGACATAGCGGTCGCGTAATGCCGGTACCTTGCCGAAGCGCGTATCGGTCGGGGCGGCCGCGCCGCGCTGGTACTTGCCGGTGAGCAGCCCGCTTGCGAGCGGGAAGAACGGCAGCAGGCCGAGCTTGTACTCTTGTGCCGCCGGCAGCAGATCCTTTTCGATGTCGCGCACCAGCAGGCTGTATTCGTCCTGGCAAGAGACGAAGCGGCTGACATTCATCGCGCGCGCGGTGAACTCGGCCTCCGCTAGGCGCCAGGCCGGAAAATTGGAATTGCCGATGTAGCGCACCTTGCCTTGACGGACGAGATCGTCGAGCGCGCGCAGCGTCTCCTCCATCGGAGTCAGCGGGTCGTAATCGTGCTGCTGATAGAGATCGATGTAGTCGGTCTTGAGCCGCGTCAGGCTTGCCTCGACTGCGTTCATGTAGCGGCGCGAAGCGCCCTGCTTGGTTCCGTCGGCCGCCATCGGCTTGGAGAATTTGGTGGCGAGCACGATCTCCTTGCGGCGGTCGCCGAGCACGGTGCCGAGCACCGTTTCCGAACCGCCCATGCCGGCATAGATGTCGGCGGTGTCGAACAGCGTGATGCCGAGATCGAGCGCGCCGTGGATCACCTTGCGCGAGGTCTCCAGGTCCGTGCGCTGGCCGAAATTGTTGCAGCCAAGCCCGACCGCAGACACGCGCAGGCCGGAGGCGCCGAGATTGCGAATTTCCATGGGAGATCCCCGTCGGAGATGGGCAGGGGCGCATTGTGACCGCGGTGCCCCGCCGCAGCAAGCCGTGCGCCGCGTTGCTGCCATGCTGACAAGGCTGCCGACAAGGACTGCCGACAAAAAAATGCGGCCCCTGTCAGACGCGGCGACTGACGGGGACCGCTTTGGGGCGCTTGATCGGTGACGGGGGGCTGACCAGACGCAGCTGCAGCCTAGTCCCGCTATGTTACGCGCAGGTGACAGACAGAGTTATCCACAGGCGGCGCGATCGCGAGGATCAGAAGATCTTGCGATAGACGATGAACCCGGAACGCTCGGCGACCTTGTCGTACAGGCGCTGCGCCGTCACGTTGGTCTCGTGCGTCTGCCAGTACACGCGCGGCGATCCCATGAGCTTTGCGCGCTCGTAGACGCCGTGGATCAGCGCCGAGCCGACGCCCTTGCCGCGCGCGGCCTCGGTCGTGAACAGGTCCTGCAGATAGCAGGACGGCTCGATCGCGGTGGTGCTGCGGTGAAAGAGGTAATTCGTCATCCCGAGCAGGCGGCCGTCACTCTCGGCGACCAATCCGTGCACCGGCTCATAGGCATCGAAAAAGCGCTGCCATGTCACGCGCGTGATTTCGGGCGAGAGCGCGGTCGGACCGGAGCGGCCGTAGAAGGCGTTGTAGCCGTCCCACAGCGGCAGCCATTGATCGTAGTCCTGCCTGGTGACGGGGCGAATGGTGAGCGACATATGAAATTCCCGCGATCGATGAGGCGTCCTTCATACGTGATGATGGACGTGCTGATCAATCGCGCATCACTCCGCGACGCGCAGATACCGGATCAGCTTGCGGCCCGCGGGATCGCGCAGCGAGCGGTAGTAGTCGGCGCGGGACGGCGCATCGGTGTGGCGCACGAGGTCGGTCACCGGCGTGTAGCTCAGCATGCGGCCGCCGTCGGGCAGCGCGGCACAGACGAAGCGCAACACCTCGCCATTGCGCAAGGCGATGTTGATCGGCGTGGCATCGCCGATCCGGACCATCTCCATGCGCTGAGCGATGAAGGTGCCGAGTTCGTCCTCGGGCAATTCGAACGCGCCGGTGTCGCGGCCGTGATACATCAGCGCGACGAACGGCGGCTTGCCGTCGGCGATGTCGTCCGGCACCGCAAAATAATCGCGGAACGCGCGGTTGATGAATTCGGCGCGCATCTCGGCATCGAGCAGCACGATGCCGATATCGACCTGGTCGAGCGCGGCCGACAGCCGCGCGGCGATGGCGTGACTCCGACGCTCGGCGGCAAACGTGCCGAGCAGCCGCTGGCGCATCAGGCCGGTGATGCCTGCGGTGCCCGCGGCCGTCGCGGCCAGGAGGCCGAGCTGGATCATATCCGCCGTGGTAAGGCCTGCAACGCCGTGCCGGCTGAGGAGCAGCAGTGCCGCGCCGATGACGGCGATGGCTGCGCTGGCGACGGCGGAAGCGGGACCCGAGAGCGCGCCGGCGAGCGCCACGATGCAGACGAGCAGCGGCGCGGGGGAGGAAGCGGGGACGAAGCGATCGAAAAACATCGTCAGCAGCAAAGTCGCTGCCGTCAGCGCCGGACCGGAGATCGCACGCCATCCCAACCGCATGGGCCTGTCTCGCTCCTTCGTGAACGAGGTAAGGCGGCAACACTGACCGAAGATTGCGCCATTGCGATGCGGTTTCGCGCGGTGTGCTTAAGGTGCGCTTTGGGTCTCGCGCAAAGCTTTCGGATGATTTTAGACCAAGTGCGCGTGCTTGAGACGTTGTTGCAGCGCGGGCGCATTCAGCTTCGATGTCCCCTGGCCCTTGCGCGTGCCGACGAAGATCAACAGCGATGCCGCGACCAGGATGGCCGCGGTCAGGGTGATTGCAACGATGACCACAGGTGATTTCATCGACGTCCTGTCGCGATGCCGGTCGGCGCGGGCCATGCGGCGCCTTGAAGGCGGGTCCAGGATGAGCGGGAATCAGACCGGCAGACCCATCGCCATGGTCGCCTTGGTCGACAGCACCGTCAGGGTGACGATCAGGCACAGCGAGAGCGCGGCGACGGCGAGCGAGGCCGCGACCGCGTTGGTCAGCCGGGAAGACGAAACGGTAGCGGGTGGGCCCTGAAAGCCTGCCGTGCCGGACGCCCGAATCATGGTCTAAATCCTTCAACGCGCGAGCGAATCACCCGCGACATCGAACAATTTCACTGTTGCAATCGGCAATATTGCGGCGGCCAATCGAGCGAAAATGGCGAGATTGCGGCAATGGTGACCTTTATGCCCGCTATTTGCCAGAGCGTGATCGCCCCTCAGGCACCAGCAGCGATGCTGGCGGGGTCCTCGATGTCGGCCGGCCGCCAGTCCATTGCGACGTAGCCGGGGGCCGCTTCCACGCGCTTCAGCCAGTCCCGGATCGCCGGGAAGGTCGAGAGGTCGAAGTCGCAGCGGTCGGCGAGGTGGGTATAGCCGTACAGCGCGATGTCGGCGACCGTGAGCTGGCGGGCGGCGAAATAGGCGTTGGTCCTGAGATGATTCTCCATCACCTGGAGCGCGCCATAGCCGCGCTCCATCCAGTCCTCCAGCGAATGAGTCTGGAGGTCGCGGCCGCCCCTCACCAGCGACAGCCAGAAATAGGCCGCGCCGATGTTCGGCTCCAGCGCGTGCTGCTCGAAGAACATCCATTGCAGCGCGTCGGCGCGATCGATGCGGTTCTCCGGCGCGAGCGGCGTGCCGACGGCGACGTACCAGAGAATGGCGTTGGACTCGGCGAGATAGCGGTCGTCGCCGACCTCGAGCAGCGGCACCTGGCCGGATGGGTTCTTGGCCAGGAAGTCCGGGGTGCGGCTCTCGCCGCGCAGAATGTCCACCTCGACCGCTTCGTAAGGCAAGTTCAGCAGCGCCAGCGCAAGGCGGACCTTGTAGCTGTTGCCCGAGCGCTGCATCGAATAGAGCTTGTACATTCTGGGGATGATTCCGGACGACGGGAGGGCGCGGCGCTTGTTGCCCCGCAACGCGGCTAAACAATGATGCCGATGCGAATCCGCCGCAAGACCCGGCCAATAGAAAAACTCGAAAACCCTACCGCATTGCAATGCGGCGGAAGATCATTTCCGTGCGACCATCCAACTCAGTTCACGCTTGCGTCAACGCGCAAGTGCGTTGCTCGACGCGATCGTGTGCGAGCACCGCGGTCGCGTTTTGGGCACTGAAGCTTCCGCATCGTCATGGCCCGGCTTGTCCCGGCCATCTACGCGCTGCACACGGCACGAAGAACGTGGATGCCCCGGGCCTTCGCCTCGCCGAAGCGGCTTCGGCCGCGCAGGCGAGACAGGCCCGGGCATGACGACGTTCTCGTTTCATAGCCCGCGAAGGCCGCAAAATTGCTCCGAGGACACGCGTTGTCGGATATGAGGGGTTTGCGCGGCAAAGTTACGGAATATTGCGGGAAATCGCGGCTCGAAACGCCAGACACGTAAACTTTTGCGGGATCGGACCGAAGTTTCTTGCGGTGCAACGGCACTCGTTTTAGGGTGGTTCATTCCCACAATCGGAGTCGTGAAGCCAAAGGGTTCACGACGCTTGTCAGGAGATGACGATGTCCTTCCTTGCCGCTGCGCTCGACCGTGTGAAGCCGTCCGCGACCATCGCGGTCACGGATAAAGCACGTGCGCTGAAAGCGGCGGGCCGCAACGTCATCGGTCTCGGCGCCGGCGAGCCCGACTTCGACACGCCCGCGAACATCAAGCTGGCCGCGATCCACGCCATCGAAGCCGGTAAGACCAAGTACACCGCGGTCGACGGCATTCCCGAGTTGAAGGAAGCCATTATCGCCAAGTTTCAGCGCGAGAACGGCGTCGTCTACAAGGCGAACCAGATCATCGTCGGCACCGGCGGCAAGCAGGTGCTCTACAACGCGCTGATGGCAACCATCAATCCGGGCGACGAGGTGATCATCCCCGCGCCGTACTGGGTCAGCTATCCCGAGATGGTGGCGCTCGCCGGCGGCGAGCCGGTGCCGGTGGTCTGCACCGCCGCGACCGGCTTCAAGCTCCAGGCCGAGGCACTCGAGCGCGCGATCACGCCGAAGACCAAATGGGTGATCCTGTGCTCGCCGTCGAACCCGACGGGAGCTGCCTACACCAGGACCGAGCTGAAGGCGCTCACCGACGTGCTGGTCAAGCATCCGCATGTGTGGGTGATGACCGACGACATGTACGAGCACCTCGTCTATGACGACTTCCAGTTCACCACGGTCGCGCAGGTCGAGCCGAAACTCTACGACCGCACGCTCACCGTGAACGGCGTGTCGAAGGCCTATTGCATGACCGGCTGGCGCATCGGCTATGCCGGCGGTCCGGCGCAGCTCATCAAGGCGATGTCGACGATCCAGTCGCAGTCGACCTCGAACCCGTCGTCGATCGCGCAATGGGCCGCGGTTGAGGCGCTGAACGGTCCGCAGGACTTCATCCCCGCCAACAACAAGGTCTTCAAGGAGCGCCGCGATCTCGTCGTCTCCATGCTGAACCAGGCCAAGGGCATCGAGTGCCCGCGGCCCGAGGGCGCCTTCTACGTCTATCCGTCCTGCGCCGGCACCATCGGCAAGACCGCGCCGTCGGGCAAGGTGATCGACAATGACGAGACGTTCGTCACCGAACTGCTGGAGACCGAAGGCGTCGCCGTGGTGCAGGGTTCGGCCTTCGGCCTCGGCCCCGCGTTCCGCATCTCCTACGCGACCAAGACCTCGGACCTCGAAGACGCCTGCAAGCGCATCCAGCGCTTCTGCGGCAATCTGCGCTGAACTCACAGACATGAAGTGACATCAAAGGGCCCGCGCAATGCGGGCCCTTTTTCTTTCAAGTCTGCACGATCTGGCGCCACCGGAACTGTTGTGGCATAGACCATCGCGCGGCGTGTGCCGCGCCTCCATGCTCGCATCACATTCATCGCCGGAGATATTCATGCGCCGTTCACTCCTCCTCGCCGGGCTTGCCGTTGCGAGCCTCGTCGCCTCCGTTACGGGCGCCAGCGCGCAATCGCGGATGGTGCAGGTGGGCGTGCTCGAATGCCGCGGCGGCGCCAGCGTGGGCTTCATCGTGGGATCGGTGACCCATCTCGGTTGCGTGCTGCGCGTCGATGGTTTGCCGGACGACCGTTACGTTGCGACGATCCGCAAGGTCGGTCTGGATATCGGCATCACACAGGAGACGGCTTTGGCGTGGGGCGTGTTCGCGCCGGTGAACCGGCTCGGCCCGGGCGACCTCGCCGGCAACTACGCCGGTGCGCAGGGCAGCGCCTCGGTCGGTGTCGGTCTCGGCGGCAACGTGCTGGTCGGCGGCTCCAACAATTCGATCGCGCTCCAGCCGCTCAGCGTGCAGGGCCAGGTCGGCCTCAACGTCGCCGCCGGCCTCGAGAGCCTGGAACTCCGCCCGGGACGTTGAGACTCGGCGCCAGCCGAAGCGCTCCTCCTCAACCTCTCTCCGGGAGAGGAGGAAATACCGACGACGCACCGCAGCGATTTTTGATGCTTGCCAAATCTCGGGGACGGGCAGAGCATCAGCGTTTGCCGACCCAATCATGGGCCGAGCTCCACACCAAGGAGGCGGCGAATGGGACAAGACGTCAGAAGTCCCCGAGGTCCACGGTGCATCGCGCTGGTGGGCCCTTTCCAAAGCGGTAAAACCACACTTCTCGAAGCCATCCTGGCGCGAACGGGCGCAATCCCGCGCGCCGGCAGCGTCGATGCCGGAACCTCCGTCGGCGACGCCACGCCAGAGGCCCGTCATCACAAGATGACCGTCGGGCTGACTGCCGTCACCACGAGTTTCATGGGCGACAGCTACACCTTCCTCGATTGTCCCGGTTCCGTCGAATTTGCCCACGACATGCGCGCCGCGCTGCCTGCGGTCGATGCCGCAATCGTGGTCTGCGAAGCCGACGAGAAGAAGCTGCCGCAGCTTCAGATCATCCTGCGCGAGCTGGAGGAGCTGGAGATCCCGCGTTTCCTGTTCCTCAACAAGATCGACCGCGCCAACAAGCGCATCCGCGAGACGCTCGAGATGCTCCAGCCCGCCTCGCGCGTACCGCTGGTGCTGCGCCAGATCCCGATCTGGAAGGACGAACTGATCGAGGGCTTCGTCGATCTCGCGCTGGAGCGTGCGTTCATTTACCGCGAGCACAAGGCCTCCGAAGTGGTCGCGCTCCAAGGCGGCGATCTCGATCGCGAGAAGGAGGCCCGCTTTTCGATGCTGGAGAAGCTCGCCGATCACGACGATGCGCTGATGGAGCAGCTGCTCGAGGACATCCAGCCGCCGCGCGATGCCGTGTTCGACGATCTCGCCCGCGAATTGCGCGACGGGCTGATCTGCCCCGTGCTGCTGGGCGCCGCCGCACGCGAAAACGGCGTGCTGCGTTTGATGAAAGCGTTGCGCCACGAGGCGCCCGGTATCGCGGAAACGGCAAAACGTCTCGGCGTTCCCGAAACGAGGGACGCCCTCGGCTTCGTCTTCAAGACGTTGCATTCGCAGCACGGCGGCAAGCTGTCGCTGACGCGCATGCTCGCTGGCCATCTCGACGACGGTGCCACGCTGCAAGCCTCCTCCGGAGGGGCCAGCCGCATCTCCGGCATCCTCGCCGTCACCGGGGCCTACGACACCAAGCGTACCGCGGCGGAAGCCGGCGATACGGTGGCGCTCGCCAAGCTCGACCCGATCAAGACCGGCGACACGGTCTCGAGCGGCAAGATCCAGCCGGCAGCGCTAACCGCCGTAGAACCCACTCCGCCGGTGCTCGCGATCTCGGTTGCGGCCACCGACCGCAAGGACGACGTCAAGCTCGGCCAGGCGCTGATGCGGCTGCACGAGGAGGACCCCTCGCTCGTCTTCGTGATGAACGCGCAGACCCACGACACCGTGCTGTGGGGTCAGGGCGAGATGCACTTGCGCGTCGCGAGCGAGCGGCTGCGCGATCGTTTCGGCGTCAAGGTCGCTTCGCATCCCCCCGCGATCGGCTATCAGGAAACCATCCGCAAGCCGATCGTCCAGCGCGGCCGCCACAAGAAACAGTCTGGCGGGCATGGCCAGTTCGGCGATGTCGTGCTCGACATCAGGCCGCTGCCGCGCGGCGAGGGCTTCAAGTTCGCCGAGAAGGTGGTCGGCGGCGCGGTCCCGCGCAACTACATCGGCGCGGTGGAAGAGGGGGTCATCGACGGGCTCGCCCGCGGCCCGCTCGGTTTCCCGGTCACCGATTTGCAGGTGACGCTGACCGACGGCTCCTATCATAGCGTCGATTCCTCCGACCTCGCCTTCCGCACGGCGGCGCGGGTCGGGCTCACCGAGGGCCTGCCGCAATGCCAGTCGGTGCTGCTGGAGCCGATCCATGTGGTCGAGATCGTCTGCCCGACCGACGCCACCGCCAAGATCAATGCGATTCTGTCGGCACGGCGCGGCCAGATCCTCGGCTTTGACACCCGCGACGGCTGGAGCGGATGGGACTGCGTCCGCGCCATGATGCCGGAAGCCGAGATCGGCGAATTGATCGTTGAGTTGCGCTCGGCCACGGCAGGCGCCGGCAGCTTCACCCGCCAGTTCGACCACATGGCCGAAGTCACGGGGCGCGCCGCCGACCAGATCATCGCAGCGCATCAGCACGCGGCGTGATCGGTCTGCCGAAGTAAGGGACGCATCACTGTCTCACTCCCTCTCGCCGTTCTTACGGGGAGAGGGGTGGGGTGACGGGCTTCACAATGGGCGTGGCGAAGGTTGGACTCACGCTGCTCCTCCCAACCGTCAGTGTGAGCGCAGCGACTTGTCCGCCGAAGCTTTAGCGAAGGCGGAAGCAATCCAGTCTTTCCGCGGAGGAATTCTGGATTGCTTCGTCGCTTCGCTCCTCGCAATGACGGTGGAGACGGATGGCTCGCATGGCGAGCTTCCCCTTGCGTTCGGTTGATGTATTTTACATCATTGTGCATGCTCCAGACATCATTTATAATCTTTCATACGTGAGGCCAAGGTGATCACGTCGTTCCAGATGCGGGCAGCGCGTGCGCTGCTCGGCATTGACCAGAGGGCCTTGGCGGAGCTCGCAGGCGTTTCGCTGCCGACCATTCAGCGGATGGAGGCGAGCACCGGCAATGTCCGCGGCGTGGTCGAGACCTTGATGAAAGTGGTCGAAGCCTTTGATCGCGCCGGCGTCGAGCTGATCGGCGAACAGGCGCGCAGCGAAGGCGGCGGACGCGGCGTTCGGCTCAAGGAGCCGGGGCCGCCGCGTCGGGTGGGAGCATGATCCCGCAATGATCATGCTCGGGAGCAGTCTTAACTAACGCACCGTCGCGCCCCGATACGCGGCCGCACGATGCATCGGAGCGTTGTGGGCAGCGGAGCATTTTGCTGAAATGAGCATCACAGGCGAACACGCAGGCAAGCTGCACCAGCCTCGTCGGCCGACCTTTACCGAACTCTATCTGCCAAAGCTCGTCACCGTATGGCGCGAGGGCTATGGCTTATCGGATTTCCGTGCCGATGTGTTCGCGGGCCTCACGGTCGCGATCGTCGCGTTGCCGTTGTCGATGGCGATCGCGATCGCTTCGGGCGTGACGCCGGACCGCGGACTCTACACCGCTGTTGTCGGCGGCTTCATTGCGTCACTGCTCGGCGGCAGCCGATTCCAGATCGGCGGTCCGGCCGGCGCCTTCATTGTGCTGGTTGCGGCGACCGCCGACCGTCACGGGGTTGACGGCGTGGTCCTGGCCACGCTGATGGCGGGCCTGTTCCTGATCGCTGCGGGCTTCCTGCGGATCGGCACCTATATCAAGTTCATTCCATATCCTGTGACGGTTGGCTTCACGGCCGGCATCGCCGTCATCATCTTCGCCAGCCAGCTGCGCGATCTCGGCGGGATCACGCTCCTCGCGAAGGAGCCCAGCGAATTCGTCCCGAAACTCGTCGCGCTTGCCGGGGGCCTGCACACCGTCAATCCGTCGGCCGTCGCGGTTGCGATCGTCAGCATTGCCATCATCGCCGGCCTGCGACGCTGGCTGCCGTCCTGGCCCGGTATCCTGATCGCGGTCGTGCTCGCGGCGGTCGCATGTGCCGTGCTGTCGCTGCCGGTCGAGACCGTCGGATCGCGCTTCGGCGGCATTCCGCGGGAACTGCCCTCGCCAGCCTTGCCTGCATTCTCGCTCGCGAAGGCGACCGCCGTGCTGCCCGATGCGATCTCCTTCGCACTGCTCGCCGCCATCGAATCGCTGCTGTCGGCGGTGGTGGCCGACGGCATGACCGGACGCCGTCACCGCTCCAATTGCGAGCTGGTGGCGCAAGGTGCCGCCAATGTCGGCGCGGCGGTGTTCGGCGGCATCTGTGTCACGGGGCTGATCGCGCGCACGGCGACCAACATCCGCGCCGGCGCGCGGGGGCCGCTCGCGGGCATGCTGCATTCGGTTTTCCTGCTGCTGTTCATGCTGATCGCAGCGCCGCTCGCGAGCTACATCCCGCTGGCCGCGCTCGCCGCCGTGCTCGTCGTGGTGGCCTGGACCATGGCGGAGAAGCACGAATTCGCGACGCTCCTGCGCTCGTCATGGGGCGATGCCGTCGTGCTGCTCGCAACCTTCCTGCTCACCATCTTCCGCGATCTGACCGAGGGCATTCTGGTTGGCTTCGCGCTTGGCGCGGTCCTGTTCATCCATCGCATGGCGGAAATGACGGGCATCGAGGAACGATCGCCACTGGTGGCCGCCGATCGTCCCGATGACGATAATGGCGGGCGCGTGCCTTACGACCCCGCACTCGCGGTCGATCGCGACGTGCTGGTCTATCGCATCACCGGCGCGTTCTTCTTCGGCGCGGCCTCGGCGATCGGCAGCGTGCTCGACGGCATCGCCGACAAGCGCAAGGGTTTTGTGGTCGATTTCGCCGACGTGCCGTTCCTGGATTCGACCGCGGCCAACGTGCTCGGCCGCGTCGCCGCCAAGGCCCACCGCCAGGGCATCCGGCTGTTCATCACAGGGGCGTCGCCTGCGGTCCGCCGTGCGCTGCTCACCCATGGCGTCACGCCGCCACGCGCGCGCTATCGCGAGACCATCGCGCGTGCGGTCGCCGACATCAAGGGCGGCGCGGCGCTGCCCGCGGGTGGTGAGGCGGGCACGACCTGACGTCGAGCCTCTCCCGAGACGGCCCCGCGCGCTTGACAGCGCCTGCGGGACGCGAAATGGATCGCCTCCGAAACCACCCCAGGGGAGGACGACCGTGACCAAGGCTCCCGCAGCCTGCCTGATCGGATGGCCGGCCGCGCATTCGCGCTCGCCGCTGATCCATCGTTATTGGCTGCGCACGCTCGGGATCGAGGGCGGCTATGTCATCGAGGCGGTTCCACCCGATAATTTGCGTGACTTCGTCCTGCGGCTGTCGCTGCGCGGCTTCGTCGGCGCCAACGTCACCATCCCGCACAAGGAAGGCGTGCTCGAGCTGTCGACGCCCGATGCCCGCGCGCGAGCGGTCGGTGCGGCCAACACGCTTTGGTTTGCAGACGGCGAGCTGCGCTCGACCAACACCGACGTCGAGGGCTTTATCGGCAATCTCGATGCCAGCGCGCCCGGCTGGGACGCAGCCGAAGAGGCGCTGGTGCTCGGCGCCGGCGGCTCCTCGCGCGCCATCGTGTTCGGGTTGCTTGAACGCGGCATCAAGCGCGTCCATCTCGCCAATCGCACCGTCGGCCGGGCCGAGATGCTTGCAAGGCAGTTCGGGCCGAAGGTGCATCCTGTTGCGTGGGATGGCATCGACCACATTCTGCCGCGTGCAAAACTTCTCGTGAACACGACCTCGCTCGGCATGCACGGTCAGCCTTCACTCGACCTTGAAGTGGCGCGCCTGCCGGATGGCGCCGTGATCGCCGATCTCGTCTATGTCCCGCTGGTGACGCCGCTGCTGGCGGCCGCACAGGCGCGCGGGTTGAAGACCGCCGACGGGCTCGGCATGCTGCTGCATCAGGCGGTCCGCGGCTTCGAGCTGTGGTTCGGCCAGCGGCCGCAGGTCACGGCCGAGCTGCGTGCGCTGGTCGAGGCCGATCTCACAAAGACTTGAGAGAATAGCGCGTAATCTCCGGAGTTCTATGTCCGTAGGGACAATAGGGCGCAATCGGAGACCATCATGTCTGTTCAACGTGCAACTTTCACACGTCCGCTCATCGCCGTCGCGATGGTGGCCGTCTCGACCCTCTCGGCCCTTGCGCAAAGGGCGCCGGTGCCGACGCGCGTGCGAGGCACGATCGAAAGCGTCAATGGCGACACGATGCAGGTCAAGGCGCGCAGCGGCGAGGATGTCAAGCTGCACATCGCCTCCGACGTGAACGTGTCGGGCATTACGAAGATTTCACTTGCCGACATCAAGCCCGGCTCCTTCGTCGGCGCCACCACCGTGCCGGGATCGGACGGCGGCGCGAACGCGGTCGAGGTGCACGTGTTTCCGGAGAGCATGCGCGGCACCGGCGAGGGCTCGCGACCCTATGACCTCAAGCCCAATTCCAGCATGACCAATGCGACCGTGTCGGAGAGCGTGGTCGGCAATGACGGCCATACGCTGCTGGTCAAGTACAAGGACGGCGAGAAAAAGGTGTTCGTCGCCGACAATACGCCGGTGGTGACCTTTGTGCCCGGCGACAGATCCGATCTGAAGGCCGGCGCCAAGGTGATCGCCTTCATGAAGCAGCTGCCGGACGGCTCTTTCGAAACCAACCGCGTCAGCGTCGGCCGCGACGGCCTGACGCCGCCGATGTAAGTGGAGAATAACAACATGTCGAAGAGAACCTGGATATCACGCCTCGGCGTGGCCGCGTTCGCCGCCTGCATCGTCACGTCATCTGCCCTGGCGCAGCAGACGCCGACGGTGCGCATCCGCGGCACCATCGAGAGCGTCGACGGCAACACGCTCGGCATCAAGACCCGCGAAGGAACCGACGTGAAGGTGCGCATGACCGACAACGTCGCCGTCTTCGCGGTGGTGAAGACGTCGTTGTCGGAGGTCAAGGACGGCTCCTATATCGGCGTCACCGGCCTGCCCGAGCCCGACGGCACCCAGAAGGCGATCGCGGTGCACATCTTCCCCGAAAACCAGCGCGGCGCGGCCGAAGGTTTTCGTCCCTGGGATGCGCGCGCCAACTCGACCATGACCAACGCCACCGTGGCGCAGACGGTGAAGGGCACCGACGGCCAGAACATCACGGTCAAGTACAAGGACGGCGAGAAGAAAGTCGTGGTGCCGCCGGACACGCCGATCGTCACCTTCGTCGCCAGCGACAAATCCGAGCTCAAGCCCGGCGCCAGGCTGATCATTTTCGGCGCGGTGAAGAAGGACGATGGTTCGCTTGAGGCCAACCGGGTGAATGTCGGCCGCGATGGGGTGACGCCGCCGATGTGAGGGCGAACGCTGAAATCTTAGGGTGGGCAAAGGCGCGAAGCGCCGTGCCCACCCTACGATTTGCGAATTGGTGGGCACGCCTCGCTTTGCCCGCCCTACGGCACTGCCGCTGCGGTTCACATCGCGATGATATGTTCGTCGATTTCGTCAATCCGGTTGACGCCGCACAGGCCCATGGTGGTGAGCAGCTCCTTCTGGATGATGTCGATCGCCTTGGCGACGCCGGCCTGGCCGCCGGCGCCAAGGCCATAGGCGTAGGCGCGGCCGATCATGCAGGACTTCGCGCCGAGCGCGAGCGCGCGCATCACGTCCTGGCCGGAGCGGATGCCGCCGTCGAACATGATCTCCATCCTGTCACCGACCGCCTCGGCGATCTCGGGCAGCACCTCGATCGATGACGGCGCGCCGTCGAGCTGACGGCCGCCATGGTTCGAGACGACGAGAGCCTGCGCGCCGGTCTTGGCGGCTTCCTCGGCGTCCTCGACGTCCAGAATGCCCTTGATGATCAGCTTGCCCGGCCAGATGCTGCGGACCCACTCGACGTCCTTCCAGTTCAACGACGTGTCGAACTGCGAGGCGGTCCATTCGGCGAGGCGATTGAGGTCCTCGGTGTTCTTCACGTGGCCGGCGATGTTGCCGAAGGTACGGCGCTTGCCCCGCAGCACGCCGGAGACCCACGCGGGCTTTGTGGCGAAATCCAGAAATTTAGACATCGTCCACTCGGGGGGGATCGTCATGCCGTTCTTGATGTCCTGGTGGCGCTGGCCGATGACCTGGAGATCGACGGTCAGCACCAGCGCGGAGCATTTCGCCGCGATCGCGCGCTGGATCAACTCCTTGATGAAGCCGCGGTCCTTCATCACGTAGAGCTGGAACCAGAACGGCTTCTCGACATTGGCCGCGATGTCCTCGATCGAGCAGATCGACATCGTCGACTGCGTGAACGGGATACCGGCCGCTTGCGCGGCACGGCAGGCATGGATCTCGCCATCGCCATGCTGCATGCCGAGCAGGCCCACCGGCGCGAGGATTAGCGGCATGGTCGAGGGCTCGCCGAGGATCGTGGTCGCGGTGTCGCGTTTGGAGACGTCGACCAGAATGCGCTGGCGGAACTTAATCGCCTGCATGTCTTCGCGGTTGGCGCGCAGCGTTTCCTCGGCGTAGGAGCCGCGGTCGCAATAATCGAAGAACGCCTTCGGCACGCGGCGCTGATGCAGTGTGCGAAGATCGTCGATACAGGTGATGTGCTTCATGAACGTTTCCCGGCCCGTCTTGTCGGAAGAGTCTTGTATGGGAAGACTCTTGCATCGGAAGATCGAGGGGTCATCTAGCATGGTTGGATGCACAGCCAAATCGTTTGCAAATCCTTTGTGGAGAGGAGGGCGCCATGACCAGGCCGCACACCGGACCGACGCCGGAGGAGATCAAGGAGAAGCATGATCTCGAGGAAGCGCTGGAGGAGGGTCTGGAAGAGACCTTTCCGGGCTCCGATCCCGTCAGTGTCACCCAGCCGGCGCCGAGCCGCGCGGACGGCCATGTGAAGCGCTCGGACTAGGTGCCGGTTCCGCCCTGTTCCAGTATCTTCAACGGAAATATAATGTTAACAAGACGTTATCGGGGCCGGGAGCCGCCCGGTTCCGTAATGATTCATCATATTTTTTGAAGCCAAGTTAGCCGTGATGGCTCTATAAGACCTCAGCAAATCAGGGATGCGGGTCCCGCTTGGGCACCCGGAGGTTGCGCTGGGGATCCCTGGTTGTTGCGTGGGGGACGATATGAGCCGCAAATATTTCGGGACGGACGGGATCCGGGGCCGCGCCAACGGACTGATCACGCCGGAGCTCGCGCTCAAGGTCGGCCAGGCCGCAGGCCTGGCGTTTCAGCGCGGTGACCACCGCCACAGGGTCGTGATCGGCAAGGACACCCGCCTGTCCGGCTACATGATCGAATACGCGATGGTCGCGGGCTTCACTTCGGTCGGCATGGACGTGCTGCTGGTCGGCCCGATGCCGACGCCGGCGGTCGCGATGCTGACCAAGTCGATGCGCGCCGATCTCGGCGTGATGATCTCCGCCTCGCATAATCTGTTCGAGGACAACGGCATCAAGCTGTTCGGGCCGCAGGGCTTCAAGCTCTCCGACGACGTCGAGAAGCAGATCGAGCAGCTGCTCGATGAGCCCATCGACAAGCGTCTCGCCCAGAGCGCCAGTCTCGGCCGCGCCCGCCGCATCGACGGCGTGCATGACCGCTACATCGAATTCGCCAAGCGCACGCTGCCGCGCGATCTGTCGCTCGACGGCTTGCGCGTCGTGGTCGATTGCGCCAATGGCGCCGCCTACAAGGTGGTGCCGGAAGCGCTGTGGGAGCTGGGTGCCGACGTGATTCCGATCGGGGTCGAGCCCGACGGCTTCAACATCAACAAGGAATGCGGCTCCACCTCGCCCGAAGCGCTGTCGAAGAAGGTGCGCGAGATGCGCGCCGACATCGGTATCGCGCTCGACGGTGACGCCGATCGCGTCATCCTGGTCGACGAGCGCGGCCATATCGTCGACGGCGACCAGCTGCTCGCGGTGATCGCGCGGAGCTGGAAGGAAGACGGTCGGCTGTCGCGATCGGGCATCGTCGCCACCGTGATGTCGAACCTCGGGCTCGAGCGATTCCTCAATGCGCAGGGGCTCGATCTCGTGCGCACGCCGGTCGGCGATCGCTACGTGCTCGAGCAGATGCTGAACGGCGGCTACAATCTCGGTGGCGAGCAGTCCGGCCACATCATCCTGTCCGACTACGCCACCACCGGGGACGGCTTCGTGGCCGCATTGCAGGTGCTTGCCGTGGTGCAGAAGCTGCGCCGGCCGGTGTCGGAAGTCTGCCACCGCTTCGATCCGCTGCCGCAGATCCTGAAGAACGTCCGTCACAAGGGCGGCAAGCCGCTCGACAATTCCGACGTCAAATCGGCGATCTCCGACGGCGAGCAGCGGCTCAACGGCCACGGCCGCCTGCTGATCCGCTCCTCCGGCACCGAGCCGGTGATCCGCGTCATGGGCGAGGGCGAGGATCGCATCCTGGTCGAGGACGTCGTCGATACCATCGTCTCGGCGCTCGGGAACGCCGCGGCCTGAACTCGCAGCCATCCTTCGAGATGCCCGCTTTCGCGGGCTCCTCAGGATGAGGTTTTGTTTCCAGGCGAAGACGTAGACCCTCATGGTGAGGAGCCCGCCACAGGCGGGCGTCTCGAACCATGCAGGCCGCAGTTTGGCCGCGAAATCTGGCGAAGCGCATTCCAGCCATGGGCGTTTGGCGGTGGATCGGTCGCCGCGCGCATCGTAACTAGCTTGTCGCGGCAATCTGCCGCGCCCGCCGGGATGCTCCAGTGAACAAGCCTGTCGTCGTCTCAGAGGAAACACTGACGGAGCCCGTCCTCGTCAGCGACGTCGAGCCCGGCGCCAAAGGTGCCGCGGGGCCGGCCTATGTCGTGCTGGCCGGCATCAGCTTCTCGCACTTCCTCAACGACACCATGCAGTCGCTGATCGCCTCGGTGTATCCGATCCTGAAGGACACCTATGCGCTCGACTTCGCGCAGATCGGCATGATCACGCTGGCCTTCCAGTTCACGGCCTCGCTGCTCCAGCCGGTGGTCGGCCACTACACCGACAAGAAGGCGCAGCCCTATTCGCTGTCGATCGGCATGGCCTCGACCTTCTTCGGTCTGTTGCTGCTCAGCGCCGCCCACCAATATCTCGTCATCCTCGTCGCCGCCGCTCTGGTCGGCCTCGGCTCGGCGGTGTTTCACCCGGAGTCGGCGCGCATCGCGCGGCTCGCCTCCGGCGGCCGCTACGGTTTTGCGCAATCGGTGTTCCAGCTCGGCGGCAGTTTTGGCACCTCGATGGGACCGGTGCTCGCCGCGCTCATCGTCGTGCCGTTCGGGCAGGGCAGCATCGCCTGGTTCTCCTCGATCGCCTTCCTCGCGATCCTCATCCTCTGGCGCATCGGCCGCTGGTACGAACCGCAGATCAAGGCGAAGAAGACGGCGGTGGATCAAGCCCATCCCGACGCGCCGAATTCGCGTCGCGTCGTCGTTGCGCTCCTCGTGCTGGTCGCGCTGCTGTTCTCGAAGCAGCTCTACGTCTCGAGCCTGTCGAGCTACTACATCTTCTATCTGATCGACCGCTTCGGCGTGTCGACGCAAGCCGCGCAGATGTATCTCTTCATTTTCCTCGCAGCGAACGCGGTCGGCGCTTTTCTCGGTGGTCCCCTGGGCGATCGCTTCGGCCGCAAGATCGTGATCTGGATCTCGATCCTGGGGGCGCTGCCGTTCACGCTGGCGCTGCCCTATGCCGGGCTCTATGCGAGCGCGGTGCTGTCCGTGATCATCGGCCTGATCATCTCCTCGACGACGTCGTCGATCATCGTGTTCGCGCAGGAGCTGGTCCCGCACCGCTTCGGCATGATCTCCGGCGTGTTCTTCGGTGTCGCCTTCGGCATCGGCGGCCTGGGCGCCGCCGTGCTCGGCAAGCTCGCGGACCACACCTCGATCGCGTTCGTCTACCAGGTTTGCGCCTATCTGCCGGCGATCGGCCTGCTTGCGGTGTTCCTGCCCAAGCTGCCGCGGCACGCGCGTTAACATATCCTGACTTGCTGCAACGCGGCTTCATACATCGTTAGGAAATGCGGCGACGGCGTCGCATTTGGCGCTGCATTTTTGCAACGCTCGCGCCGCCCGCGCGTCCGAGTTGAGAAAAAATCAACCTTAAAAATTAGGGTTAAGTGGCGCTTAAACATTTGCTGGCATCGTCCGGGCCGTGAGTTTCCAGAACGTGAGGCGCCGTATTGCCTCACCGGCCAAAAGGACGAAGCCAATGCGTAGCGTTAAGTCTCTCCTTGCCGCGGGTGCGGCAACCCTGATCTCCTCGATGGCGTTCGCCGCCGACATGCCGATCGCGGCGCCCCCTCCGATGTACGCGCCCCCGGCTCCGCCCGCCGACTTCGGTGGCTGGTACCTGCGCGGCGACGTCGGCTTCAGCAATCAGAAGACGAGCGATCTCCACTACGGTCGCGAGTCCGCCTATTCGCAGCTCACCTCGTTCAATCAGCAGTCGTCGTTCGACACCGCCGGCATCTTTGGCCTCGGCGCGGGTTACCGGTTCAACAATTGGTTCCGCGCGGACGTGACCGGGCAGTATCGCGGCAATTCGAATTTCAAGGGAACGGATCGTTTCACCGGAACCGCGGGCGGCGTGCCCTACAGCGGGATCGATAATTACAGCGCATCCAAGTCCGAATGGCTGGTCTTGGCGAACGCGTATGTCGACCTGGGCACCTGGTGGTGCATCACGCCGTTCATCGGTGCCGGCGTTGGCGGCGCACGCGTCTCCATCTCGAACTTTACCGATACCGGCATCAACGATCTTGCGTTCTCGACGGCGAGCTTCTCGAGCGCACCAGCCGGTTCGAAGTGGAACCTGGCGTGGGCTGCCCATGCGGGTCTCGCGTACAAGGTCAATCCCAACCTCGTTCTCGAACTGGCCTACAGCTATGTCGATATGGGTGAGGGGCAAACCGGTGTCTTGTCGACCTACACCGGGGCAACCACCGGCAACGTTTTCAAGTTCAAGGACATTACCTCGCACGACCTGAAGCTCGGCGTGCGCTGGAATCTCGACAGCCCGCCGGCCTACATGCCGCCGCTCGTCACCAAGGGCTGATCGTCAGCCTGATCGGTTAGGACTTCTTAACGGCGCGGGATCATCCCGCGCCGTTTTGCTTTGCGTATTTTTCATGGCGGGCGGCGACGAAAGGCTCCGGCGCAACCATTGGTTAAGGTTAACGGGCCATGATCACGAGCGAAAGTTCGAGTTCGATGGAGCGTTCGATGCGTAGGCTTTTGTTGGCGGCGGCGATGTTGGGGACGGTTTCTGCCGCGCATGCGGCCGACATGCCGGATCTGCCGTTCCTGCGCGGCAGCTTCACCGACGGCCTGTCAAAATCGACCCGCAATTGGGACGGCTTCTATGCCGGCGGCTCCGCCGGTTACTCGTCCGCAGCGGTCGACTTCAGCCAGAGCGTCGTCGGCCTGACCAACTTCATCTTCCGCGACAGCGTGCTTCAGCAACCGACCTCGACCTGGTCGCTGATGAACAAGACAAGCACGCAAGGCGCGAATTTCGGCGGCTTCGTTGGTCGCAACTGGCAATGGTACGACGCCATTCTCGGTCTCGAGGGCACCTACAGCTATTTCAACAAGATTTCCACGTTGACGTCAGGCTCCAACTCGCTCGACATCGTCAACCCGCCTGGAGACGTCCAGCCCACCGGCGTGACCAACCACTATCTCACGACATTGACCGGCACCGCCGCGGCGACCGTCAAGGACATGGTCTCACTCCGTGGGCGCGTGGGTTGGGACGGCGGCGATTTCATGCCTTACATGTTCGCGGGCCCGGCCATCGCCCGCATGGACGTCTCGCGCACCGTGACCAGCGATGTGAAGCTGCGCCAGGATGCGACCGTGACGGACATATTCGGCAACGTGTTCACCATCATCGGAACGCCCATGGCGGTTCCCGCGCAGTCGCAGACGCAGTCCCAGCACCGAACCAACAATTTCGTGGTCGGCTGGACCGCCGGTATCGGCTTGGAATATTGCATTTGGAGCGGGCTGTTCGCGCGCGTGGAATACGAGTATGTGCAATTCTCGCCCGTCATGAACACGAAGGTGACGCTGAACAACGCGCGTCTCGGCCTCGGCTACAAATTCTGACGTCGCCGCCCTTCGCCGCCGGTTGACAGCTTTCTCCCGTCCTGATGCTCTGTCGCCGAATGCGCGGGGGCACGGATGCGGATCTACGGCGATAGCAATTCCGGCAATTGTCTGAAGGTGAAGTGGGTCTGCGACAAGCTCGCGGTGCTCTACGAGTGGATCGAGATCGACACCCGCAAGGGCGAGACCCGTACGCCGCAATTCCTCCAGATGAACGGTGCCGGCCAGGTGCCCACCGTCGCTTTCGACGACGGTCGCACGCTGGCGCAGTCCAATGCCATCATCCGCTATCTCGCGCGCGACAGTGCGCTCATTCCGGGCGACGCCTTCACTGCCGCCAAGATGGACGAATGGCTGTTCTGGGAACAATACAGCCACGAGCCCTATATCGCAGTGTGCCGCTTCCAGCTCGTCTATCTCGGCAAGGACGCCTCCGAGCTCGATCCTGAAAAGGTCAAGCGCGGCTACGCGGCGCTCGATCGCATGGAGCAGCATCTGGCGGCAAACCGCTTCTTCGCCGGTGATGACGTTTCGCTTGCCGACGTCTCGCTGCTTGCCTATACGCGCGTCGCGCATGAAGGCGGCTTCGATCTCGGTCGCTATGCCGCCATCCGCCGCTGGATCGGCGAAGCCGAGACCTTTCTCGGGCTACCCAAGGTGCGTTAGGCGCGCTTGAGGCAGGAGTAACTTTATGAACGCCGAATCTGTCTCCATTCGTCCCGCGCGCCGCGAAGATGTTGCTGCGATCGTGACGATGCTCGCCGACGATCATCTCGGGAGCGCACGCGAGCGCGTGGAAGACCCGTTGCATGCGTCCTATTACGAGGCATTCGCGCGGGTCGAGCGCGATCAAAATATCCAGCTTGTGGTTGTCGAGAATGAGGGCAGGGTGGTCGGCTGCCTGCAGCTCGCGATCCTGCCGGGTCTCAGCTCGCAAGGCGGCTTGCGCGGTCTGCTCGAAGACGTCCGCGTCGCTTCCGATTGCCGCAGCCGCGGCATCGGCGAGCAATTGGTGCAATGGGCGGTGACGGAAGCGAAAGCGCGCGGTTGCAATCTCGTCGAACTGCTGACGCATCAGACGCGAACAGATGCGCAGCGCTTCTACAAGCGGCTTGGGTTCACGGCGAGTCACGTCGGCATGACTGTCCGCTTTTGACGCAGCACGCTATGAGCCTTGCGCGATCAGCGAAATCGGATCGCGCGTACGTTCATATTAAGAGCTGATAAACCACCGTCACGGCGTTCACGTTGGTGAAGGAACGAACGGTGCTACGGGACGTCGAAACCGGGCTCGATCGGTTCGGGGATTTCGATGACAAGCTATTCGATGATCAAGGTCGGCAACGACTACGTCGTGCAGGCCAATGACAAATGCATTTTGAAAGTCGGCAGCCGCCGCCGCGCCGCGCAATTGATCAGCGATGCCACGGGCTTGCTGAACGCGCTGGCGGTGGTCGATTCCCCCAAGATCGCACCGGAGGCGCCATCACCCGCGCGTGAACCGCCGGAACTTCCTTGACGACTCTTCCCGTTTCCCGTATCAGCCGCGGCGGGACACCTCCCCCCAACGGGAGGCTTACTATCTGGAAGGGTAGACGATGACTGTAGCGAAGCCCGCTTCGCGGCCGAACGTGCCGCATTTTTCCTCCGGCCCCTGCGCCAAGCGCCCCGGATGGAATGCCCAAAATCTCAAGGACGCAGCGCTCGGCCGTTCGCATCGCGCGAAGGTCGGCAAGACCAAGCTCAAGCTCGCGATCGATTTGACGCGCGAAGTGCTCGAAATGCCCGCTGATTATCGCATCGGCATCGTGCCGGCCTCCGATACCGGCGCGGTCGAGATGGCGCTGTGGTCGATGCTGGGTGCGCGGCCCGTCACCACGCTCGCCTGGGAATCCTTTGGCGAGGGCTGGGTCAGCGACATCGTCAAGGAATTGAAGCTCAAGGACGTCACCAAGCTCAACGCGGCTTACGGTGAGATCCCCGACCTCTCCAAGGTCGATCCGAAGTCCGACGTCGTCTTCACCTGGAACGGCACCACCTCGGGCGTGCGCGTGCCGAACGCCGACTGGATCAGCGCGACCCGCGAAGGCCTGACCATCTGCGACGCCACCTCGGCCGCGTTCGCGCAACCCCTCGACTGGGCCAAGCTCGACGTCGTCACCTTCTCCTGGCAGAAGGCGCTCGGCGGCGAAGCCGCGCATGGCATGCTGATCCTGTCGCCCCGCGCGGTGGAGCGGCTCGAAACCTACAAGCCGGCCTGGCCGCTGCCGAAGATTTTCCGCATGACCAAGGGCGGCAAGATCAACGAAGGCATTTTCGTCGGCGAGACCATCAACACGCCGTCGATGCTCTGCGTCGAGGATTATCTCGACGCACTGAACTGGGCCAAGTCGATCGGCGGCCTGAAGGCGTTGATCGCGCGCGCCGACGCCAACACCAAGGTGCTCGCCGACTGGAAGGCTAAGACGCCCTGGATCGACTTCCTCGCCAAGGACGCCGCAATCCGCTCCAACACTTCGGTGTGCCTGAAGTTCACCGATCCCGCGATCACCTCACTCTCCGAGGACGCGCAGGCCGAGTTCAGCAAGAAGCTGGTGGCGCTGGTCGAGAAAGAGGGCGCGGGCTACGACTTCGCCTACTATCGCGATGCGCCCGCCGGCCTGCGTATCTGGTGCGGCGCCACCGTCGAGGCCAATGATGTCGCGCTGCTGACCCAGTGGATCGACTGGGCCTTCGCCGAGACCAAGGCCGCGCTCGCCAAGGCGGCGTAGTTTTTACCTCTCCCCGTTCTTACGGGGAGAGGTCGGGTCGCCCCCGGCGATGCGAAGCATCGTCCGGTGCGATCCGGGTGAGGGGCCTCTCTCGGCTTGCTCCTCGCTTGTGGCTGCCCCCCCCCCC
>NZ_JADPJQ010000073.1:100408-247713 GCF_023073515.1 Bradyrhizobium sp. 17
GGAGAAGTGCTCCGAGACATTCACCCAATCCGGTCTAAGGCCCTTCCCTTAGGAAGGCAGAGGACACATTCCCATGACCAAACCCAAAGTTCTCATTTCCGACGCGCTCTCTCCCGCCGCCGTACAGATCTTCAAGGACCGCGGTGTCGAGGTCGATTTCCAGCCCAACCTCGGCAAGGACAAGGACAAGCTCGCCGAGATCATCGGCAATTACGACGGCCTCGCGATCCGCTCGGCGACCAAGGCGACCGCGAAGATCCTCGAGAAGGCGACCAATCTCAAGGTGATCGGCCGCGCCGGCATCGGCGTCGACAACGTCGAGATTCCCGCCGCCACGGCCAAGGGCATCATCGTGATGAACACGCCGTTCGGCAATTCGATCACGACCGCCGAGCACGCCATCACCCTGATGCTGGCGCTGGCGCGCGAGATTCCGCAGGCGGACGCTTCGACCCAGGCCGGCAAGTGGGAGAAGAACCGCTTCATGGGCGTCGAGATCACCGGCAAGGTGCTCGGCGTCGTCGGCTGCGGCAACATCGGCTCGATCGTCGCCGACCGCGCGCTCGGCCTGCGCATGAAGGTGATTGCGTTCGATCCGTTCCTGTCGCCGGAGCGCGCCAGGGACATCGGTGTCGAGAAGGTCGAGCTCGACGGCCTGCTCAAGCGCGCCGACTTCATCACCCTGCACACGCCGCTCACCGAGAAGACCAGGAACATCATCGACGCAGCCGCGATCGCCAAGATGAAGAAGGGCGTGCGCCTGATCAACTGCGCCCGCGGCGGTCTCGTCGACGAGCAGGCCGTGGTCGACGCTTTGAATTCCAAGCACATTGCCGGCGCCGCATTCGACGTCTTTGTCGAGGAGCCCGCCACCGCGAACGTGCTGTTCGGCCATCCCAACGTGATCTGCACGCCGCATCTCGGCGCGTCCACCACCGAAGCGCAGGAGAACGTCGCGCTTCAGGTCGCCGAGCAGATGTCGGATTATCTGCTCACCGGCGCGATCTCGAATGCCGTCAACTTCCCCTCGATCACGGCGGAAGAGGCCCCGAAGCTGAAGCCGTTCATCGCGCTCGCGGAAAAGCTCGGCTCGTTCGCGGGACAGCTGACCGAGAGCGGCATCCTCAAGGTCGAGATCACCTATGAAGGCCATGTCGCCGAGATGAAGATCAAGGCGATCACCTCCGCCGTGCTGTCCGGCCTGCTGCGGCCGATGCTGGGCGAGGTCAACGTCGTCTCCGCGCCCGTCGTCGCCAAGGAGCGCGGCATGGTGGTGGACGAGATCGTCCGCGCCGCCCAGAGCGACTATGAAAGCCTGATCACTGTCACCGTCACCACCGAGCGGCAGGAGCGGTCGGTCTCGGGCACGGTCTATGCCGACGGCAAGCCGCGCCTGGTCGACATCAAGGGCATCCGCGTCGACGCCGAATTCGGCAAGTCGATGATCTACGTGACCAACGAGGACAAGCCGGGCTTCATCGGCAAGTTCGCGAGCCTGCTCGGCGATGCCAAGATCAACATCGCGACCTTCCATCTCGGCCGCGTCGCGCCGGGCTCCGATGCCATCGCGCTGATCGAGGTCGACGGCGCGGTGCCGGCCGATCTGCTCGCCAAGGTGCAGGCCCTGCCGCAGGTCAAGCAGGTCAAGGCGCTGACGTTCTGATCCGCCGACATATTCCGACCCGCGGAACAACGCCGCCCTCTCGCGAGGGCGGCTTTTTTATTTCTCCCGCGACCGCCGGACATTGTGTACCAATGGCGCCGAGAAACCTCGACCGATGCTCCGGTCAAAATCGTTCGAAAGGGAGAAAACAATGCGTGAAGCCGTCATCGTTTCCTATGCACGCACGGGGCTCGCGAAATCCGGCCGCGGCGGGTTCAACATCCCCCCGCCGATGTCGCTCGCGGCCCACGCCATTCACCACGCAGTCGACCGCGCCGGCGTCGAGAAGGACTATGTCGAGGATTGCTATCTCGGCAATTGCGCTCATGGCGCGCCGAACATCGGCCGCCAGGCCGCGCTGCTGGCGGGAATGCCGAAATCGACCGGGGGCGTCTCGGTGAACCGGTTCTGCTCGTCCGGTCTCCAGACCATCGCGATGGCCGCTAACTCGATCCGCTCGGACGGTTCCGACTGCATCGTCGCCGGCGGCGTCGAGAGCATCTCGATGCCGGGCGGCGGCACGCCGAAGGAATCGATCGATCCCGAACTGCTCAAGACGGCACCGGCGATCTTCATGGCGATGATCGACACCGCCGATATCGTCGCCGAGCGCTACAATCTCAGCCGTGAATATCAGGACGAGTATTCGCTGGAGTCGCAGCGCCGCATGGCCGCCGCGCAGCAGGCCGGCAAGTTCAAGGACGAGATCGTCCCGATGAAGACCAAGATGAAGGTGGTCGACAAGGCGACCAAGGCCGAGTCGATCGTCGATTACGTCGTCGATCGCGACGAGTGCAACCGGCCCGAGACCACGCTGGAAGGTCTTGCCAAGCTCGAGCCCGTCAGGGGTCCCGGCAAGTTCGTCACGGCCGGCAACGCCAGCCAGCTGTCGGACGGCGCCGCGGCCGTGGTGCTGATGGAAGCCAAGGACGCGGAGAAGCGCGGCCTCAATCCCATGGGCCGCTTCGTCGCCTGGGCGGCGGCGGGTTGCGAACCGGACGAGATGGGCATCGGCCCGATCTTTGCCGTGCCGAAGCTGTTGAAGCGTCACGGTCTGAAGATCGACGACATCGATCTCTGGGAGCTCAACGAAGCCTTCGCCAGCCAGTGTCTCTATTCGCGCGACAAGCTCGGCATCGATCCCGCCAAGTACAATGTCAACGGCGGCTCGATCGCGATCGGCCATCCGTTCGGCATGACCGGCGCGCGGCTCACCGGCCACATCCTCCAGGAAGGCAAGCGCCGCAAGGCGAAGTGGGGCGTCGTGACGATGTGCATCGGCGGCGGCCAGGGCGGCGCGGGACTGTTCGAAATCTACAGCTGAGATCGAGCCTCATGAATGCGGAAGGCACGGCGCCGCAAGCGCCGTGCCTTGTTGTTTGAGCACCAGGTCAGGCGTGTACTCTTTGGGTCATCGGTTTTGTGGGATGAAGCGGCTGAAGGATGGTAGTCTAAGACAAAGCTTGATGATGAGGGGAAGCGCGAGGACCGGGATGACGCACGCAGCGACATAACCTTCCGCCAGCGACGGCAGACCGAAGCTCGCCGCTGCCCACACGAGCGTGACGTTGCGGTTTCCGCTCACGAGACCGATGGTACCGGCGGTTTGCCACCCCAGTCTCGCGAACGTCATGGCAGCGAGGACGCACAGACCGAAATTGAACACGATCGCCGCGGCGAGCATCACGTCGAAACGCAGGGCGTTGCTGGTCCATTGCGCCCGTATGCCTTGCGAGGTGGCAAGCCCCACGATCATGAGCCCGACAACGGCGATCCCGGTGGCGGCGCTTTGATCGGGCAGAACAGGAATCACATGACGACGAAACCTCATGGCTAGGAAGGCCACCAGGCCTGCAGCGCCGATAATGCTGAAGAGCCGGATCGCCAGCCCGCCCATGTCGAATGCAATTCCAAGTCCGAGCACCGTGGCAAAACTCGGAATCGAGATCGGCGTGAGCAAGGTCAGTGCGATGGAAACGAGCAGTGCGAGACGTGGTCGCAAACCGAGCATTCCGGCGATCGCAGCGGCGCTTCCGACCGGCGGCGCCAGCAATGAAAGCAGAACGCCGGCCCGCAGCGCAGGATGAAGCGGAGCAAAGGACAGCAGAATCGCAGCAGCGAATGGCAGCACCAGGCCAACCCAGGCAAGCACCACGCCCATCAGGAGCGGACGAATGCTGGCTTCAGAGGGGGCAAGACCCGCCGTAAGAAACGAGCCCAGCGTCAGAAGAAATGCCGAAAAAGGCAAAAGATCGTAGCCGAGATGAGCGAAGGGAGTGATCACCAGCCCTGCGCAAAGCGAGATCACCAGGAGCATGGGTCCTTGTCCGCCAAGCGTGGACAATATCCGGCCAACGTACATATCAGCTCCTCTGGACTTGCGCATCGACGACGATGCGTCTTCAGATTTCAGTCATGTCGGCCGCCATTGCGAACGTCAGAAGAATCCGGCGCTCAAATCCAGGCCGTAGGTTCGTGAGAGCACGAACACAAAGGCGCACGCTGCGCACAACAGGAGGGCGTGCTTCGCCAATTCGGCACCGATGACCGAGAGGACCGTGCGGGAAATCGTGCGTATGATTGCTGGCATGTTGCCTCCTGGTTTTTCAAATCCCATGAACCGGCTGCATGTGGCGGCCGTCAGTCGGTGTGCGAAGCGAGGATCAGGGGCGGATCACCTGGCTCGGTCGACGCGCGCTGAATCAGGATCGCGCCGATCACGTGAACGAGGCCGAATCCCAGCAGAACGAGGATCATCAGGCGCGTCTCGCCGCCTGTTCGCTTTCTGTCGTGCGATGCCGGAGATCTGGCCCGAATTGGAGACGCAGCACGGTTGTGATTGTTCACGATTGTCCTCATATGCTTTGCTGTCGCTCGTCCCGATCGCCTACGGCGCCGGCGGGTTTGAAATGTAGTGGGTAACGAAATCGTCGGAGGCGAGGTTGGCTTGGCGCTCTCGGGGCGCCTTGCTCATTGCCGCGAAGGCAATCACCAGCGCCAGGAGCGAGCCATAGAAGGCGACCACTCCAAGTCTCCACATCGCAACCAATCGCTGTTCTTGGTCGGACGCGAGAAACCTCTGCGATTGTCTTCCCTGCTGTGCGATGTCGGTCAATGCGACCTCCTGTTTGATGGCTGTTGTGATGCCGGCGTGCGATCAGTCGCCTCCGAAAAGGAGCGGTGCGACGGGCGGCGCCGACTGCGAAGCGGCCCTGAGTGTCGGGTGTGCAAAGGTCGTCAACGCTGCGTCGAATCCGGCGAGAACCACGAACAAGCCAACGACGATCATGATGAGGTGATGCGCGCGCACGCTGGCTTCCGGATGAAATTGCTCCGCGTCGATCAACCAACCGGCATCTCGTCGCGATGCGATCTGAACCCACTGTCGTCGTCGCCGGCGTCACTCGGCCGTCACTGCAGCGTTAATATTGTTCGCTAAGGCGGCAATTCGTGTAGGATGTATATCCGTGAGCGCATCTGCTTATTTTTGAGGCGGAATGACCGAAACTGCACCCGCGCCCAGCCCAAGTTTTACTCTCGCACTTCTTGGACGTTTTGAACTGATCGGGCCGGACGGTGCCGTCAGCTTACCGAACAAGAAGCTCGCGGGATTGCTGGCCTATCTGGCCTGCACGGCACCTCAGCCTCAGCACCGCGAAAAACTCTCGACCTTGCTGTGGGGATCGCACTTCGAAGCGCAGGCGAAGCAAAACCTGCGACAGGCGCTGTTCAAGCTGCGTCAAGTTCTTGGTCAGAGTGCTCTCAGGAGTGACGGCGAATTCATTTCGTTGAATGCCGTTGTGATCACCTGCGATGTGCCGCAATTCGAGCGGCTTGTCAGAAAGGGCAGCCGTGACGCGCTGACCGCGGCGGCAGATCTCTATCGCGGGCGCCTCGTCGATGACATCGCGGTCAACGCTGAGGGCTGGAGCGAGTGGCTGGCCGGCGAACGCGAGCGGTTATCGGAGCTGGCGGTCGGCGGGATGGTAGCGCTCGGCGACCAGGAACTGTCCGACGGACGTGCCGGCGATGCCCTGCTCGCCGGCCAGCGCGCCAATGCACTCAACAGCATGCGCGAGGATGCGCACCGCCTGATCATGCGCGCGTTGTCCGCGGCCGGCCGCAACGCCGAGGCGCTCAAATATTATCAGGCCGTCGTTGCCTTTCTGAAGCAAGAGCTCGGCACCGCGCCCGATGCCACAACCAGCGCGCTGGCTGCGGAATTGCGCAAGGTCCAGGAGCAGAAGATCGTTCTGCCGGCAGCGGAGCCGACGGCAGACCTTTCGCACCAGGCGGAGCACGTGTTCGGCAACGACAGGCCCTCCGTGGCGGTGCTTCCGTTCCGCAACATGGGTGATGAAACCGAACAGGACTACTTCGCCGATGGCGTCACTGCAGACATCATCACCGCTCTATCGCGCTTTCGCGAGCTGGTGGTGATCGCGGCCGGATCGAGCTTTGCCCTTCGGGACAAGGGAATGACCAGCCGGCAGATTGCGCAGCAACTCGGTGCGCAATACGTCCTGAGCGGTCATATTCGCAAGGCGGGCAACCGCATTCGCGTCTCGGCCGAGCTCACTCATACCGGAAGCGAGGCCCAGGTCTGGTCCAATCGCTACGATCGCCCCCTGGTCGACATCTTCGACCTGCAGGACGACGTCAGCAGCAGTGTTGCCGCAGTCGTCGATCCCGCCGTTCGTAGCGCCGAGATCGAACGCGCACGCCGCAAGCCGCCAACTGATCTTTCGGCCTATGATCTGTATTTGCGCGGCCTTCATCATTTATGGGGCGGCACCCGCGAAGGTATCGTCAAGGCCATCGATCTGCTTCGGCGGTCTCTGAGCCTCGATCAGGAGCGAACGGCGACGCTGGCGGCGCTGGCTTGGGGACTCGTGATGGCTCCGCCGCTCGGCGCCAACATGTCTGCGGATGCCGCGTCCGAGGCGGTCGGTCTGGCGCGCCGCGCCGTCGAGCAGGATAGTGGGGACGCTTTCGCCCACGCTGTCTATGGCTTCACGCTGTTTGGGCCCGCCGGCGACAACGATCAGGGGCGCATTCACGCCAGCGAAGCCGCAAGGCTCAATCCGAGTTCGGCTTTCGCATGGGGTGTACTCAGAATGATCGACAGCATGGGAGGCGATTATGCCAACGCACTCGCATGCCTGCATCGGTCTCTCGTCCTCAGCCCCGAGGACAGCATGCTCCATATGTGGATGACGGGATTGACCGCGTCCTACTTTGCCCTCGGGCAGTACGAGGAGGGCGTTGCCTGGGCGCGCAAGTCGGTTCGGCACAATCCGAGCAACGGCACCGGACATCGCATGCTCGCGGCCAACCTGGTCGGGGTCGGCCGGCTGGAGGAAGCCCGCGAGGTCACCCGGGTTCGCGATGCGGCACAAAAAACGACGATCCGCGATCTGCGCGCCATGCGCTTTTTCAAGCAGCACGAGGCGCTTGAACGCTACCTTTCGGCCCAGCAGATCGCCGGCGTGGCCGACTGAGCCTCAAGCGCCGAGTGCAACGAGCAGCGTGCGCACGGTCATGAAGACCAGGATGACCGAGCCGACGGTCCACAGCATTGCGCGAATGTCGTGAATTTGCCCGGTGAGATAGGCGAGAAAATGCAGCAGGCGTGAGGCAACGTAGCCGTAGAGCAGGCATTGCGCGAGAAGCAGCGACGGCTTTGTGAGAACATAAAGAAAGCCCGCGGCCAGGAAATACGGCAGGCTCTCGAGATCGTTCATCTGGATCCGGCGGATCCGCTCCACATCTTCGTTGGGAAGAAGCTGCGCCGGATCGGGTGCGGGATTCAGTGGTGTCTTCTTGATGTCCTCCGGCGAACGGTAGCCGCCCTGGGCCCTCACCATCCGGACCACGGTGAGCCACGACATCGCCACGGCCTTGAGGATGATCAAGCTGGCGGCAACGACATAGGTGGCGAAGAGGGGATCGTGAAGATTGATTCCGTCCAATTTGGTACCCCGCTCCGGCAGGGCCATACTACATGTCCGAGCGGGTTGCGCCACTACGTAAAGGCAGCCGCCAGTCCAGTCCCAGCCTGATCTCGCCTTATGCCTTCGCCAGCGCCGATCGGCCATCCGTTCGGCATGACCGGCGCGCGGCTCACCGGCCACATCCTCCAGGAGGGCAAGCGCCGCAAGGCGAAGTGGGGCGTCGTGACGATGTGCATCGGCGGCGGCCAGGGCGGCGCGGGACTGTTCGAAATCTACAGCTGAGATCGAGCCTCATGAATGCGGAAGGCACGGCGTCGCAAGCGCCGTGCCTTTTGCTTTCTGGCGTGTGCTTGGGGATACGCCCGCGGCAACTCAACCGTTCTTCTCGGGCGCGACAGGTCGGAACACCCACTCGCGCCAGACCACCAGCAACGCCGACATGATCACCGGGCCGAGAAACAAGCCCAGAAGGCCGAAGGCCGCCAGGCCTCCGAAGATCCCGACGAACGCGAACAGAAACGGCAGCCGCGCGGAGTCGCCGACCAGGGTCGGCCAGACGAAATGATCGCCGGCCAACATGACGATCGCGCCCCAGAAGAAGACGCCCGCGGCTGCGAAGCCGCTGCCTCCGCCAGAGACCAGCACCACCGCCGCAGCGGTGAAAGCGAGCCAGGCGCCGAACGGAAGCATGGCGAAGGCCGTGGTCAATATCGTGAATACGATGGCATGCGGCACGCCCGCGACGAAATAGGCCACGCCGATCAATAATCCCTCGCCTGCGGCGACCAGCACCGTACCGTTCACGGTGCCGCGGATCGCATCGACCATTTGCTCGGCGAGACCCTCTCCCGCCTCACCGAAAAGCCGATCGCAGGTTTCCAGCACGCGGTCCGAGATCGACCGGCCGTTGCGCAGCAAGACGAACAAGGCGATCAGCGAAAAGAACAGAAGAAACAGGCGATGAAGCAGCTGTCCGCCGAACGTTCGAAACAGTTCCGATGCGTTGTCTGCGTTGACGCTTTTCAGCCATGCGGTCGCGGCTTTGGGATCGGAAAGATTGCTGCGCCACCACTGCTCGATGCTCTCTGCGGCGATCGGAAGGCGGGCGAGCCAATCAGGCACTTCGATCCCGCTCTCTCCGGCCTGTTTCATCCAGCCCACGAGCAGATCGCCTTGCTGCGCGATCTGATAGACGGCAAGCGACATCGGTGTAAACAGGATGAGGGCGACGACGAGCGTGAAGACCAGCGGGGCCAGGCTGGACCGGCCGGAGGTCACGCGTGCCGCAAACTTGGTGTAGAGCGGCCACAGGCTGGTTGCGAGAATCGCGGCCCAGATCACTGCGGGCAGAAAGCCCGCCGCCGTCCACAACGCGAGTGCGACCAGCGCAAGGGCAAGCACGACCCGTGCGTTCATGCGCGCGCCCGCGCCGGTAGGCAGCGGCTTTCGCTCGGTCGTGGTCGGGCCGCCCTCGCTCCGCGCCGCCTCGCTCCGCTTGGGCGGACGCTGCTTCGATGCCACGGATTTCGCTCGGTCGGTCATTTGAAGTCGCTGGGGTGCGGAGCTGCAGTGTCGAACTGATCAGCAGGAGAAACGCTGGGTCCAGGCTTCAAGCCGCAACGAGGGGCTTCGGTTCCGCTCGGGAAGAAGTCGCAATGAGCTGGCGCCCTTCGTCGGGCGCGGCTCGGCCGAAGCCGCCCGTGCACCGCGGGCAGGAAATCGCGTTCGCCGCTTACGCCTGCGCCAGCGCCGGTGCGAACACCACCTCGATCAGCGAGCCGGAGTTCGCCGCGCTCTTGATGTTGAAGCGGGCGCGGTTGGCTTCGACCAGGGCCTTGGTCAGCGACAGGCTCAGCGCCGAATTGTCCTCGGCATCGCCCGGCGGCGGCGTGCGGAACGGCTCCATGGCGGCGGCGACTTCGCGCTCGCTGAGGCCGTGGCCGGTGTCGCGGATGCGAAGTGCGACCTCGCCGTGGTCGGTGAGCGCGGTCGAGACGATGACCTGGCCGCCGGCGCTGGCGAGCCGGATCGAGTTCGAGATCAGGTTCATCGTGATCTGCCGCATCGCGCGCGCATCCGCGCTCACCTGCGGCAGCGCATGGCCGAGCGAGGTGCGGATGATGATGCGCTCGCGATTGGCCTGCGGCTGCATCACGACAACGCAGGCCTCGACCAGATCATTGAGGTTGAGGTTGGCGAAGTCGAGGTCGAGCTTGCCGGTCTCGATCCGCGACAGCTCGAGCAGGTCGTCGATGATGGCGATGACGCGCTCGCCGGAGGCGCGGATGTCCTTCATGTACTCGCCGTAGCGCTCGTTGCCGAGCGTGCCGAAGCGTTCCGAGATCATCACCTCCGAGAAGCCGATGATGGCGTTCAGCGGCGTGCGGATCTCGTGGCTGATCCGCGCCAGCATGTCGGCCTTGGCATTGGCCGCGCCGTCGACCAGACGTCGCGCCTGCGTCAGCTCGCTCTCGCCCTGCTTGCTGTGCGAGAGATCGCGGAACACGGCGAAGAAGTTCGGGCCGTCGGGCCGGGTGCGGCCCATGATCATCGCGAGCGGAATGACGCCGCCCTTCTTCTCGCGCCCCAGCACCTCGCGGCCGTGGTCGAGCAGGCTCGCGATGTCCTGGCTCTTGAGGTTTTCCAGATAGTCGATCACGACATGCTGGCTCTCCGGCGCGAACAGCGTCACCAGATTCTGCTGCATCAGCGTCTCGCCGTCATAGCCGAACAGCGCCTCGGCGCTGCGGTTGCAGGCGTGGATGTTGCCTTCGGCATCGAACATCACGATGCCCTCGGCCGTGGTGTCGAGGATCGCGGCGAGATCTTCCGCGGCCGCCTCGCCGGCGTCGGGCTCCGGCGCGGTGGGGAAGGTCTCGGGGACAATGGTCTCGGCGGTGACGGTCTCGGCGACGACGGGCGCAACGGGTGCTGCCTGCGGCAGCGCGCAGATCAGCGCATGCGCGCTCTCGCCGTCCCAGTCGATCGCGTGCAGATGCGCCTCGGTGGTCGGCAGCGGCGCTTCGCCATTGGCGAGCGTCGCGCTGATCGTGACAGGCGTGCCGGCTTGCGACGTGCTGCTGGCCGCGGACACGCCGGGCTCGACATAGAGTGCATCCAGCCCGCCGGCGTTCTCAAGTGCGCTCAGGCTGGCATAGCCCATGCGCGCGAGAAACGCGGGGTTGGCGTAGAGCAGGCGGTCGAGCCGATAGATCAGGATGCCGGTCGGCAGCAGGTCGAGCAGCGCGCGATCGCGCGGGCTGTGGCCGTGCGCGGGCGGCGCGGGCGCGGTCAGCCATTCGGCCGGCGCGTGCGGCGTCTCAGGCTCGGGCTCCGGCGTCGGCGCCTCAGGCGTGATCTCGGCATCCGGCGGCTCGGACGATGCCGCGATGGTTTCCTTGTCGCGTTCGAGGCGCTCGGACAATTGGCGGGCGAGCTCGTTGAACGCGCTGTTCTCGACCGGCGTCAGCGTCGGCGATCGCGTGTCGCCGGGCGCTCGGAACGGCAGGACATTGGGAGGCGTTTCCACTGGCGTTTCCGGATCGGTTGGATGTGAATTCGCGTCGGTTGTGGGGTCGGTCAGTTCGGCTTCAGGCTCGGGCTCAGGCGCGGGCGGCTCGATCGGCGGAGGCGGCGGCTCGGGCTCTGGCTCGGGTTCGACCACATTGGCGGACAGGCTTTGCGGCGCCGCCGGTTCGGCCAAAAGCTCAAAGCGCCTGAGCGCATCGAGCCGGTTGAGGCCGTCGAGATCGCGGCAGACGCCAAAACCCCTGAAGCCCGCGAAATTGCGCTCGCCGTCATAAACCGGAAGCCCGGCAAGCTCGACCGGCAGATGCTCGCCGCCATCGGCTGGCCAGTTCACGGTGATCCCGGCCCAGGTGTCCTTGCTCGCAAGCGCCTGCGCCACGCGGCTCTCAGGATCGAGCGCGAAGGCGTCGGCGATCTCGCGCCAGGGGCGGTCGAAGCCGGCGGCCGTGCGCGGCCCGATCAGGTGGATGAATTCGTCGGAGAGAAGCACAAAGCGGCCCTCTGCATCCACCTTCCAGAGGAAGCGCAGCGGATGCTGACGCGGTGCGGGCGGCTCTTCGTGGCCCGACGGCGGCTCGACCATGCCGGTCACGGTCGGCGCTGCCTGCGGCGACACCATGGCTTCGGCCGAGTTTTCAACCGGAGTTTCTGGCGCGGCTTCGGCCGCTTGCTCGACGGCTTGCTGGATCGAGACGATCTCGGTCGCCGGCTCGCTTACGGGCGGTTCGTGCGCGATCGTTGCTTGCGGCGCGTCGACCGGCTCGGCGAAGGCGTCGAACAGCGCGATCTCTGATGGCGCCTCGTGCGACGGCGCCGCTTGCACATCCTGCGGTACGGCGGCTGGAGCAGCGGACGGCGCAGCCTCATGCTGAGCGATGTCTTCTCGGGCGATCTCTTCGCGCGCGACCTCTTCGGCGGCCTCGGACTCGACCTCATCAGTCGCAGCCGCCGCCTGCTGCACGGCAGGCTCGATCAGCGCGACCAGGCCGACATCGGCCCCGCTGCCGACCCGCTGCAGCACCATCTGGCCGATGCCGATCGGCGTCTCGGCGCGGCCAAGGCTGAGCGCATCGCTGCGCGCCTGTTCGAGGCCGCCCTCGGTCAGATCGCGGAAGCCGAGCAGGGTGCGGGCCGTTTCGCTGGCGCCGACGAACAGGCCGTCGGGTGCGAACGCCGCCATCGGCGTCTTGGCGCCGTCGACCAGACGAAGCAGCCGCTCGACCAGCGGCATGGTGCGCAAGCCGGGGTCCATCGCGGTGACCAGCACGGCGCGGCCGCCATTGGCGAAGTCGAGCCGGGCGCAGGCGCAGGTCATCAGAGTGCCCAACCGCGCGCCGAAGCCGCGCAGCCGTTCGAGCCGGATCGCGCCGTTCGGAGGCAGCCGGCCGGCAAGCCGGATGATCTGGCGGCGGTGGCTGTCGGCGGGCCCGAAGGTCTTGTCTGCGAGCGCCGTGGCATGGGCCGCGCCGAACAGTCTTGCCCCGACCGGATTGGCCCAGAGCACGCGCGTGCCGTCGATCGACCACAGCCAGACGGGCAGCGGCGAGGTCGCGTGCACGGCCAGCCGGGGATCGCCCACGCCTCGCAACTGGAAATCCGAACTCGTCATCCGACCGGCTTCGCGTCCCGCTTGTGCGCATCAGGCTGCCGGGAATGACAGCCTTAAGAAAGGGTTAGTATCGCCCGCAGGGCCGGGCAGGTCCACGGCCGAAGCCTATGCACCAAGGCCTAAAGCCGCGATAACCTTAATGTCCCTGACCCCGCAAGCCGTAGCCCGTTCGCATCCCCATTCTTCGAGATCCCCGCGTCCGCAGATACCCATGCCGCCCAGCCTCATCCTGAGGAGATCGCGCAGCGGTCGTCTCAAAGGACGAGGCGCGCGCTCAGGCACCACCTGGTTACCTCAACCACCGGTTCCCCATACCGGGAACCTCATCCTCCCCGCGATTAAATTTGCGCAATGCACCCCAAAACCCGTTGCGTTGCACAATGTTGACATCTTAGGCAGGCATGGTCTCCGCGCTGGGCGAGCCATCATTCGTTTTGTGTTTCCAGTCTTCGCGCCCGTCACCCGGTTGGCCGGCGGGCGCGCCTGAAGGCTCACTCCGTTTTTTCATTAGTGTGAGGGACAAAGCATGACAGGTACGACTGATCCATTCTCCGCCTCCGTCATTCCGTTCGAGGTTCCGGAGCAGATGCGTGCGTTCGCCGAAAAGGGCGTGTCGCAGGCCCGCGAGAACTACGCCAAGTTCAAGGACGCCGCCGAAACCCACAACGGCACCGTCGAGGCCGTGTTCGCGTCCGCCCACAAGGGCGTCAGCGAATACACCGCCAAGCTGATGGAGTTCGCGAAGGCCAACACCAAGGCCCATCTCGACTTCACCCAGGAGCTGTTCAGCGTGAAGGCGCCGCAGGATGCGTTCGCGCTGTGGACCAACCATTCCAAGACGCAGCTCGAAACCTTCCAGGCCCAGGCCCGGGAGCTCGCCGAGATCACCCAGCGCGCGGCCACTGCCGCCGCCGAGCCGATCAAGGCCTCCGCCGCGAAGCTCTACCCCGCCGCCTGATCTGGCCGGGTCGTTTGAATTAAGAAACCCGGGCCTAGAGCCCGGGTTTTGCTTTGGAAATAACCTCGTTTGCGGGACGTTTTGAGGGTGTTGCGGCCTTGCCAAAAACGCCCGTTGCACCTAGTTTCCGCCCCGTCCAGCCCCCCTCGGTGACCGGCCCTATCAAGGGCGCCCCTCGGGCGGCTCGCAAGGATGCAGTTGTAGCTCAGTTGGTTAGAGCGCCTGTCTGTGGAACAGGAGGTCGGTGGTTCGAGCCCACCCAACTGTACCAAGACTGCGGATAACTCCGCGTTCTCAGCATCTTATTGATAGACCAAGAGGATTTGCGCCGCCGAAATACAAAAGGCTGCACAAATGGCGTTGCGAATGGTTGCATTGAATAGGATTGCTGACGGTCGCTGGTTTGCCCGCAAGGTCATCCCCGAAGACGTCCGCGAGGAATACCAGCGGCTCTACGGTCACAAGCGCGAGGCGCATCTCAAGCTCCCAGCCGTCACGTCGAGGCACGAAGCAAAGGCCCGTCTCGGGGAATGGGAAGCCGAGGTCGAAACGCGCATTGCCACGCTACGGGCCCAACGAAACGGCGAGGGCCAGCCACTTACCAAGCTCAACGCCATCGCTCTCGCTGGCCGCTGGTACCAGTGGTTCGTGAAGCAGCATGAGGGAGAACCGGGCTCTGCCAAGCACTGGCGGGAGTTCAGCGACCACCTCATGTGGAACGTGATCTACCCTGAAGCTCCCGACAGCTACCACGAGGATCCCAAGGCCGATCCTCATTGGGAATGGGCCAAGCAGACGGATGTCCGCGAAGCAGTGAGGGCGCAGATAGCCGAATTGGGGCGCGTTGCGACGTTCTTGGCCAGCGAAGGTAAGGCGCTGAACTCCACCGGCTATGCACTGTTCGTGGATGCGGTCTCTGACAACCTCTTACCCGCCATCCTACTGCTAGAGAGGCGCGCGAATGGCGATTACTCCCATGATGACACTCCTGACAGCTTTCCAGCGTTCACCGATGGGTCGGCGCGCGCCTCCGGTGTGAGTTGTTGGAGTTTGTTCGAGGCGTTTGTCAAGGCCACCAACATTGCCCCGAAGACGGTCACCCGTTGGCGCTCCGTGTTCCTCGAAATGCAGCGGGAGTTCGCTGAGGTCGGGGCTGACGGGATTACTGAGGACGCTGCCCGTAAATGGGTGCACGGCTTGATCAACAAGGACCGTCAGGCAATCACGGTTCGCGAGGTATGGTTGTCGTCCGCTCGCCGCGTATTTGGCTGGGCTCGTGAGCACAAGCACGTTAGGCAAAACCCGTTCAAGGAAGTGCGAGTAGACGTTCCTCGCAGGGCGCAGACACGAGAAGAAGGCCGCAGCTTCACAGACACTGAGGCAAGCATCATTCTCAACGCCAGCTTAGGCTATCAGAAACCCGTCACGCCTGCGGAGAGAACTCGCCGCTGGGTACCGTGGCTTTGTGCGTATTCGGGAGCAAGGTCAGGCGAAATCACTCAGTTGCGTGGGATCGACGTCGAGGACCGAAAGGGTCTTCACGTTATGAAGCTGACGCCGGAAGCTGGCACGATCAAGACAGGCAAGTCGCGCGTTGTTCCCATCCACGAACACTTGATTGCACAAGGCTTCCTGGAAATGGTCAAGCAGGTTGGAAAAGGCGCGCTGTTCTATAACGACAAGACGCCGCCACGCCCCAGTGCTGATCCTCTCAAGCCCTCGCGTCCTCGTGCTGACACTGCACGCGCTCATCTGGGGACATGGGTTCGTGAGCTTGGTGTCGATGATCCCCACATCAGTCCCAACCATGCTTGGCGTCACACATTCAAGCGCATTGCTGACGAAATTGGGATGCCTGAGAAGATGAACGACGCCATAACCGGACACACGCAAGCCACCGAGGGCAGAAAATACGGCGCTCCCACTGCCGCCGCTATGGCTGAGGCATTGAACAAATTCCCGAGATACAAGCTAGATTGATCACAGTGCGCGGCACGCCCCACGCGCGGCACCAAGGTAACCCGATGAAGCCGCAAGGCAGCTCTGGGGCTCGCGAGAACCGCGTCGGCTAACGCACGAGGAGCGGACGAGGCCGGAGCAGTTCGGCAGGTCGCAGTTTGACCCGAAGCGGAAGTTAACAAAGCGCAATCACCCGCTGCTTGGAGGCAAGGGCACCCGCAACAGTTTCTTTGCAATCGGTGCCCTAAACAGAAGCAGCGCCGCTTGGGGAACTTGTATGTCAGCAGTCGCCGCAGTTTTTGCTGTCTGGCTCTTTCTGTTCGGAGTTCTTATGGTCCCCGGCGGCTGGGCAGGCACCTGGATCGCGGGACAGACCAAAAGCTCGCTCTTCGGCTACCTGCTCTGCATTACGTGCGCTCAATTAGTTGTCGTCTGCTCCGCAGTCGTTTTCGCATTCGCGAGGTTTTCGTTCCTTCCTCATTTCAACTCGGGGTCTTCGCAGATCGGGTTCGCCAACCTCATTTTTTTCGTGCCGACGTGTTTCGCTCTTATGCTCGGTTTTCGTCGCGCAAAGTCGCTGGGCATTGAACCGAAGCAGCCCGCTTCACCGGTTGTTATCCCTCCGCAACAAACCAATACTGCGCTATCATTTATAAGATCAACGCTCCCTGTTCCGATCCTGTATGCGCTCGTCGGCATCGCCGTATTTGGCTTCTTGGACGCGGCAACTGGGCGGTTCTTCCGCCAATTCATTTCCGATAGTCTAGTAGCAATCGTGCTGTCGGCGTTGGCGGGCGCGGTGATAGGTTATTTGTTTGGGTGGCATAAAGTCAGCGCGATTGGGCTTCCGCGTAGTGCGACGCCTTACGAGATGAACGCCGCCCTTCGAAAGCGCAAGCAGGACGCTCCCCCGTCCGAAGTGTGAGGGTCGAACCCCCAACGTCTCCTTGTGGCCCGTTTCGGACAAGCTAGGTCGGTTCCGTTATGTCCGCTGTTCGGGGTGGTCCGGAAGTGACAGGTAGAAGTCTGCATGGAGGCGAATGACCCCGAAATCGACTTTGCGCGACCGTTTAGAGGGTCGCTCTCGCTTTCGTCAAAACGAACAGGTGAGAGCCGGCGGCGATCAGCGAGAAAATGACGATTCCTAATTCAGCACCGTGCACATGCTGCGGCGCATATGTCGAAGCCAACCAAATGAGGAGGCGGACAGCCGCCATGAAGGCAATCATTCCCCACATTGCGAGCCGTTTTGGCGCGTACCATGTTGGCTGGCCGTTGGGATCCCATTGCATGGCAATGCGCTCGCCTTCGATACGGGGGCCAAAATAGAAGTTCAACGCGCCGACCATCGCGAGAGCGAAGCCAAAGACGTAGTCTGCTGGTAACATGCTGTATGCCTTCCAAACACCAGCCGAGAGTATCGAGAGACGGAAAAGCTATCCATTCTTGTTTAGAAGGAACCGTTCGCGTCCATTTCCTTATGGTTGCTGTCAGGTTGACCGGACGCGACGACCGCTTCTGCCCATAGCGGCATCTCCGCCAATTCGCCCCTATCTCCGCCATTGCGTTCTAAGCTGACGTGCCGCGAATAAGAAAGGCCGCACCTGAGGCTCCGAATGGAAACCTTGGTGCGGCCATTGCCGATCAGGCGGCCTTCACAAGGAAGCTCTTCGCTCCCCTGCCTTTGCCTTCCGAACCGTACGTGACCCCCAGCTCCCTGAGCTTCAGGGTCGTGGGGTGGTTATCATCACGCAAAGTCTTCTGCAGGTCTTTCCGCTGGTGAGGCTTGAGGCCAAACTCGCGGTCGATGAGGCTCATAGAGGTCCTTCCGGGACTTCGGTTCGACATGAAGGTCACCAGCCGTTCGGCGGGCAGAACACTGCGGTCCACACGTATCTTGGGGCCGTCGAGTTCAAGGTCCCAGTCGCGCACTGAGATGTTGGGCAGCTCTTGACGGATGTACTCAAGTATCTCGGAGCCCCGCGCCCCACTCGGTACCACGATGAACACCTCGGTGGGAGCGCACCGACCTTGCGTGTCAATAACCTTGCGAAGCCGTACCCGTCCCATCGCCTGTATGATCGAGGTCGCGAGATGTCTGCGCTGCAGCAGCTCACGGACGTTGGCGTGCTCTTTCCAGCATGGGTTGTCGTGCCAGTCGTCGTCCTGGACGCCCTTGAACGCAAAGAACACGTTGGTGCCCCAGATGCGATCCCTGAACGGTAGTCCGAAGATGACGGCCGTATCAAAGTCCTTGTAATCGTTGCTGCCGTCGATTGCGCCCCAATGCGCTGAAGCCACTTCCGTTACCCCAAGGTCCGCGTTGGTGGGCACCAGATGCTCAACGTGCTTACGCTCCTAGGGCAGGTGGCGGCATCAGCTTGGGCGGTGTTGACCCTCATACCTTGCATCAGACCACCCACGCGATTTCCGCTGAGTACATTCGCGAGTTGCAGTCATGACCTTCGATTTCGAAAATTCTACGCCACTTGATTGGATAGGAGCGCTTCCGGCCGCTCATGCAAAGACTATAGAAGCGATGCTCTCCAATGGAAACGAGCTTAGAGGAAATCGGTCAGAATTGGCTGTCCAGGGTCGGTCCCGAGAACACCTTCCCTTTTGGAGCAAGTAGCGGGTCGCATAGTTTTTTCCGTCGAGTGATGGAAGAGGTGCGCAAGTTCATTGCGGAGACCCCTCTTACAAGGACTTGCGCAAAAAAGATCGAGAGCCTCACTAACAAGCATAAGGTTGAAGTCGTAGGCGCCATAGCCGCTGGAATTGGCTCTGTCGTTGGTTTATCGGCAGTTGTCTTGGTTCCTGTGGTCGGCATTGCACTTGCAGTAGCTTGTCGGATCGGCGTGAACGCATATTGCGCCGTACCACAGCCTGCAAGCGAGGCGACAAGCGGACAGAGGGGCACATAGACAAAACGCCGCAATAGCAGATTGCCGCTTGAGACGTGGGGTTAGTCGACCTGCCAGGTTACCCATAACAGTGCACTAACCTCTCGATCCCAGGGCACTCGTTTTCTGTAATCCCAATTTCACGCACTGTAACCGGAATCTCTTTTGTTGCAGCGCGTTTAGGTTGCGCTTCCCCGTACGTTGCGGTTGGATGCACGGCTGGGGGAATAGAACATGCGAGTTTTGGGAATCGTAGCGCTTGGCGTCGCGCTATGTGGTTGCGCTTTTCAGCGCGCCGAAATCGCCCAAGATGCACGAACGCAAATGGTAGGCATGTCAAAGGAGCAGGTGCTCTCTTGTATGGGCGCACCGGCCAACAAAGCGGCCGAGGGCGCGACCGAGGTCTGGGGCTATGATTCCGGCAATGGCATGGAGGTCGCCAGCGTCAGCGGCGATCGGTACGGCGCCACCGCGGTCAGCTCACGTCGCTTTTGCAAGATCAATGTGGTGTTTGCCGGCGGCCAGGTCTCTTCAATGAACTACACCGGCCCAACTGGCGGTCTCCTAACTGCCGGGGAGCAGTGCGCTTACGCGGTGGACGCGTGTGTGAAGACGCGGCAATAGCCCAGGTCCTAATTTCACGCCCACGGACATCCGAACACCGAAGCGTTAATCTGCCAAGCCCCTTTCGGGGCGCCTTGGCGCGCGCCTTCTGTTAGAACCTTCGGATGGCTCGCCTCCCGCCGCAACGCGGTGCTGCTCGCCGTCGCGTTTCTCGCTGGCTGGGCCGTCTATCGTTGTTCACGTAAGGAAGCGCCGGTGTCATCGCGGCCGGAGCTGCGGCTTTCGTCGCCTATCGCCTAGGAAGCTCCCAAGCTGAGGCGGCTCGCCTCCAGGCAGAAGTTGCCAAACAAAACTGGCAAACCGAGAATGAGCGCGTCGTGCTAGAGCTGTTCGACTGCCGTATAGCAATCTTTGAAGCAATAAGACATGTGGTAGCCAAGACCATGTCCTCCGGACAACCAGACGATGGCACACTTTATGAGTACGCGGAGGCAATCGAAAAAGCGCCGTTTTATTTTGGACCAGACGTCAACGAATATCTTGAGCGCATCCGAATTGTGATCATCGATCTGATGGACTCGAACTCTGCAATCAAACTACACGACCCGGCTGGCCCGAAGCTGCACTATGATCGAATGAATGAGCTGAACGAGTATTACCGGACTGCTCCCAAGCTGTTTGGCCCCTACATTCAGGCGCATCAAAAAGTTGGGAGTTGGCAATCTTAGTCCTTGGCTGCAATTTGCTCTCGTCAAGGTCGGCTGGGCCGCCTATCGCTGGCTTTAAGCTCGGGGAATAAGCGAATGACCGACAAGGCACCGTACGAAGGCGCGATTGAAGAAAGCGCAAAAGCCGCCAGCAAGGCGCTGGACCTTGTGAAGGCCAGTTCTCAGCAAATCGCCGATGTTTACGGTATTCTGATTGGAGACCCGCTCCACGCTGCACGGCACCGGCGACTGGATGCAATAACCCGGCGAACACAGGAGATATTGCGGGAGCGCGACGCTAAGACGACCGAACTGCCAGAGCAAATCGCTATACCGTTGCTGGAAGCAGCCCAGCAAGAATCTCGCACGGAGATGCAGGAGATTTGGGCAAGACTTTTAGCTAATGCGATGGACACCGATCGTGCCGCGGATGTCCGACCCGAGTTCGTTGCTGCTCTCCAGAAGCTGCAGCCGCTTGATGCACTTCTATTGCAAGAGGCTCGCGCGCTCGTCCAAAACCCCAATCAGGCAACTGTTGATCCAAAAATCTTTGCGGACCGATTGAGTATTCGCGAGACTCTAGCGGCTGTTTCGATCGAAAATTTGGTAATTGCTCGCTGTTTGTCGCGGCATCTTTCTGGTCAAACCGACTACTACAGGTTAGCTGGATTCGGCATCGAGCTGTTGCACGCATGCCGACCTTGAAATTCGGCGCTCAGTTAGCCTGTACTTGAAGCCCGCTCATACAGTGCTGGGGCAGTGCGGCGCCGGACAAGTCGGCCAGCCGTTCCTTTTAAAACTCTTGGGGTTACGGTGACGCAAAACTCCCGATGCGGGGAGTGCCCATCCGCAACGCTGCTTAAAGTGAGTTTTGTGCGCGGTCACCGTAGCTCCCCCGTTCGCAATGCGCTATCGGTAGCGAGCCAAAAGACGTTCATGGACAAGCAAGCCGGGCGAAAAAGATCGTGAGTTTCTTCGAGCGTCTCAAGACAGCAGCATCCGTTGAGTGGCGGGCTTACACCGAGCATCCCTTCACGAGCGGATTGGCAGACGGCTCGCTCCCCGAAGCGGCGTTTCGTCACTACCTCGTTCAGGACTATTTGTTCCTCATCGAGTTTGCTCGCGCCTACGCGCTCGCGGTCTACAAGTCGCCCCGACTTGCCGACATGCGTGAAGCCGCGGCCGGCCTTTCGGCTATCCTCGATGTCGAGATGAACCTGCATGTGAAGCTCTGCGCCGATTGGGGTCTGTCCCCGGCCGACCTTGAACAGGCCCCGCCGGCGGCCGAGATGCTGGCCTATACACGCTACGTGCTCGACGCAGGAATGCGCGGCGATCTGCTGGCGCTCAAGGTGGCGCTTGCCCCCTGCGTGATCGGGTACGCGGAGATCGCCACGCGGCTCGCCTCGCTCCCCCTCGCGGACGCTGCGACGAACGCCTACCGCGTCTGGATCGCCGAGTACGCCGGCGCGCCGTACCAGGAGGTCGCTGCCAAAGCGCAGGCGCACATGGAGCATCTCGCCGATCTCTACGCCACACCGGCCCGCGAGGCAGAGCTGATTGCGATCTTCAAGGAAGCCACCCGACTCGAGGCGGACTTCTGGCAGATGGCCTGGCGCGTGGGCCAGCGTGTTCAATAACTCTTTCGGCAGTCAGGTTCACAACCTGAACGTCATACAATTCGAATTATTATGACAGTGCACCAAACTCACCAACGTCAGGCGACACTAACAGAACCTTACCGCGCTTTCAGGAGATCATCGCCTTGATCTGCGCAGTGTCCGCAAACTCGATCAGCTCGACGATCGTGCCGTCCCGAAATCTGAACAGGTCCAGGATCTCGGTGCTGGAAGCCTTCCCGGTCGGATGGTGTCGAACGACGACGCGGGAATGAACGGCGACGCGATCTCCGTCCACCAGCTCAGCAAGGATTTCGCGACCTTCGAAGCCGAATTCATCAATCAATTTACTGAAGGCTCCACGCAGGGTCGGGTGCCCTTGCATGCTCCCTGTCAGTTCGAGCGCGCTCTTGTCGCCCATCAACGTGAACAAGCCCTCGGGATGAAAGGCCGTCACCAAGCCCTCGGCATTACCGCCGTCGCGTGCTGCGTAAGCGCTTCTGATCACTGCCAGTCTCTCTTCATGCTGTCCCATATCACCCTCCCTGCAGGACGTATCAAGTCAGCCTAGCGACCTTTGCGTGTAAACGCAAAATCATCGAGTTGAGGGGGGCGAAGGCTCAGCACGCCACGAAGCAGGATCGGTCGCTTTCGTTCCCCCATTTCGGGAGAAATCGGCGTTGGGCAACGCCGAACCTTTTCACGACCTTGGGTGTTTGTGTTGCGGCAGGACTGACAACGCTGAGGAGCTGAGACATGAACGGCATTATCTATTTGGTCGGACTCGTCGTCGTGATTGGTGTGGTGCTCTCGTTCCTGGGCCTGCGCTGATTGTATTTGGGAGGTGGTGCGGCGCACTCGCCAAGCCGCCGACCACCTCACCTCGTCACCACCCACACCACCACCGGCAACGTCACCGCCGGCCAGCAGCGTGCCGGCGCCACCGCAACTGACACCGGGTTCACCCGCCGCTGATACGGCACCGCGAAGATGTGCGTATTCGCGCAGGTCGGCACCTGCAGTGGGTCGAGCGCGCATACCACCAGGATGCTCGGCTTCTCGCCCCCTCGAAGCACGAAGCCACAGCTCCGTCGGGAAATCAGTCTGCCAGCTACCCGCCCCATCACGGCGTCGGGGCGACCACATCCTTGAAGTCAGACAAAGCGCGAATGGCTGCCGTTCTGTTCAACACAAATCGCTTCACTTCCTCTTGCTGGCTCGAACTCAAATCCGTCCAGTGATGTTTTTCAGTTGGGAAGCTGATCAGAAGGCCTTCGCTGCGGTGCTGTGCGACTTGGACAGGAACGACGTCATCAGGTGTGTCGACGAGATACTGGTCTGACGGATGATTTTCGGCTTTGAGTGTTCCGGATTGCACCTGATTGGATACCTCGGGAATACCCAACGAGAAACCGAGCGCCTTCAGATCGAAGACCAATGAGCCGGGATGAGTATCGACGCTGACGAACTGGAGAAAGCTGGTCTGCGACTTGGTCACGCCGGTTTTAAGATGACCGTGAACGACCCGCACGAGCTGGCCTTCCGATCCGTTGATCCAGTCGTCGAAGTCCATGAGCGGTGTCGTGAACACGACCGGCTTGCCCACTTGCGCATCCCGCAATTGTTTGGGATCGAACTTGTCGAAGCTCACGGGCGACACCTTGGGCACCTTCTTGAACATGCCGGCTCCGATGGTCAGATCACCGCCGATAATCGGCCCAAAAAGCGAAAGTTCGCGCCCTGTACTCAAGTTCTTGATCTTCACGCGGAGCAAGCTCGATTTGACGCCGATACCCGAGGCGCCAAAGAGCGCTGCGATTTTCATCTCCCAGAAGGTGCTCGGCGCATAAACAAGCCGAGGCGGACGGTGCACCTTCTTGTAACCGCCCGTACCTGTCCAAACCAGGTCGACCATGAGGACGACACTGCGATCGATGGCGGCGTTATCTTCGCCGGCCGTCGGAAACGGTTCCGTGCTCCCGACTGCCTTTTGGCCAAGCGCGACGGGCAATCCCGGCAGCTGCATTTTGACGATGGGATCGACCTGGTCGAAGATCGTTTTCGCCCTGAATTCCGACAGGCGCTGATTCAGTGCGGACGCCGCCGCCTTCGTGCGGGCACCTCTCCAGCGTCGGCTGGCGTGACCAACGCATGTGATGCGGACCGAAACCGTCCCATCTTTGGGAATGCCCATGGAACTGCTCCTTTATTGCAGATCTCTTTTTGGTCAGTTGAGCGTTTGGACCGGTTCAATGCGCCGAAATGGATTTATCACGCGTGTGCTGTCAGGAGTTCCACGCAGATCACACAGCTTTGGACAGCGACGACAAGGTGTCGCCACGAACGCTGATATGCGGATTGCGTTCGATGCCAAACAGCTGGATGACATCAAAGAAGTTTTTGCTCGAAAGCGAGTTATCGCGCACGGCCTGCCTCACCTCGCCACCACCCACACCGCCACCGGCAACGTCACCGCCGCCAGCAGCGTGCCCAGCGCCACCGCGCCCGACACCGGATTCACCAGCCGCTGATACTGTACCGCGAAGATGTACGCATTGGCGCCGGTCGGCATCGCCGCGAACAGCACGACGACGCCGGCTGCGAGCGGCGGCAGGTCGAGCAGTTTTGCCAGCACGAAGGCGGCCGCCGGCATCGCCAGCAGTTTGAGCGCGCTCATCACGACCACGCTCAACATCTCGCCCTTGACCTCGAACCTGAACAAATTGATGCCGAGCGCGATCAGCGCCGCCGGCGATCCCGCCTGCGCCAGGAGCTCGACGGTCCGGTCGACGACGGGATGAAGGCCGAGGCCGGTGAGGCGCCAGACGAGGCCGAAGCCGATCGCCAGCATGATCGGGTTGCGGGCGAGATCGCGCAGCACCGGCACGATCAGCGACGCGGCCGAGGCGGTCTGCTTGCGGTCGACCAGCTCCATCTGCAGCGTGCCGCAGAGCCAGAGCAGCGGCGTGTTCACCGACAGGATCAGCGCCATCGGTCCTGCCGCCTCGTTGCCCAATGCCGACAGCGTCAGCGGAATGCCGAGCATCACGATATTGCCGTAGACCGAGCCGATCGCGAACACGACGCCGTCCTCGTGATCCTCGCGCCGTTGCCGCAGCAGCGCCGACAGCGCCAGCGCCGCGATCCAGGTCAGCGCGAGCGCGCCATAATAGGCGCCCCACATCCGCCAGGGGCTGACGCCGGAAAATTCCGAGACGACGATGGTGCGGAACAGCAGCGCGGGAATCGCGATGCTGAAGGCGAATTCGGAGATGCCCTTGTGCGCGGTCTCCGAGACGAAGCGAAACAGCACCGCGGCATAGCCGGCCGCGATCAGCGCAAACACCGGCGCGACGATCAGCACCGTGGTCATGCGCCGCTACGACCCCATCTCGATGATCCTGCGCGCCATCCGCACATTGGCATAGTCGATCATCTTGCCGTCGAGCGTCACCGCGCCCTGGCCCTGCGCCTCGGCGTGCTCCATGGCCGCGACCACCCGCCGCGCGTGCGCGAGCTCGGTGTCGGACGGGACGAACGCCCGCAGCGTCGGCTCGATCTGGTCGGGATGGATCACCTGCTTGCCGTCGAAACCCATCGCAGCCGCCTTGAGCGCGCTGCTTTCAGTCAGTTTGCCGTCCCGGAACGCGCCGCACGGACCGTCGATCGCGCGTAGCCCGAACGCGCGCGCGGCCACCAGCAGGCGCATCATCGGATAGGCGAACAGATCGAGCGGCGCCGAGGCATAGCCGCTCTGGGCGGAGCCCACGTGGCGGTAGCCGTCCGGCGACGCGCCGATTTCCGAGGAGCGGGCGCCGATCGACGCCGCGAAATCGCCGACACCGAGATGAAGGGCCGCGACGCTGTCGTGCGCGGCGGCGAGCGCGTCGACATTGACGAGACCCAGCGCGGTCTCGATCAGCAGTTCGAGCGCAACAGGCGAGGGGCGATCGGGCGCGGCCGCACGCAGCTGATCGGCAATGGCGGCGATGTCGCTCGCCCGCTCCGCCTTCGGCACGATCACCGAATCCAATCTGGGAAGCGCAGCGAGCGTGCCGATTTCCTGCGCGATGAAGGGGCTGTCGACGGCGTTGAGCCTGACCGCGACGACCTTGTTGCCCCAATCCAGAGAAGATAAAGCCCCCGCAGCTTCCTCCAGCGCCGCGCCCTTCTCGGACGGCGGCACGGCGTCCTCGAGGTCCATGAACACCGCATCCGCGGCCGAGGTAGCCGCCTTGGCGACGAGACGGGAGCGATGCGCGGGAACGGCCAGATAGACCCGCGTCGGCCGCTGAGGGGCCATCGTCATGTCTCCTTTGCGAGACCGAGTTCGCTGAGGATGGATTGGTTGTGTTGCCCGACGTCAGGCACGGGATCCATCCGGGGCGACAGGCCGGGAATGGTGAGAGCCGGCAGGAAGCTCATCACCGGGCCGCAACGAGATCCCACCGTTTGCACCCGGGAGCGGGCGCGGAGCTGCTCGTGCTCCAGGAACGCCTCGACCGAATTCAGATGCGCGTTGGCGATCGAGGCCTCGTCGAGCAGCCGCAGCACCTCGTCACTGGTCATCGCTGCAAAACGCTGCTCGATATGGACCTGCAGATCGTCCCTGTTCTGCATGCGCAGCGGATTGCTGCGGAAGCGGGGGTGGTCGGCAAGGGCCGCCTCGCCAAGCACGACGGCGCACAGCGATCGCCATTCCCGGTCGTTCTGGATGCCGAAGAAAATCGTGTTGCCGTCTCCGACGCGGAACGGGCCATACGGCGCTATCGTTGCGTGCCTTGCCCCGGTTCGCGGCAGTGGCCGGCCCGTACTCTGCGTGTAGAAGGCGGGATAGCTCATCCAGTCCGTGATGGAATCGAACAGCGAGGCCTGGAAGGCGGTGCCCTTGCCGGTGCGCTCGCGGCGATACAGCGCCATCAGCACGCCGTTGAGGATGTACATGCCGGTGGCGATATCGACCACCGACAGCCCAACCTTGGCGGGCTCCGCCTCGGTGCCGTTGATGGCGAGAACGCCGGCCTCGCACTGCACGAGGAGATCATAGGCCTTCTTGTCGCTGTAGGGACCGCCCGCGCCATAGCCCGACACGTCGCAGGCGATGATCCGGGGATACTTCCGCAGCAGCGATGCGGCATCGAGGCCGAGCCGCTCCGCCGCGCCGGGCGCCAGGTTCTGGATGAAGACGTCGGCCTGCGGCAGCAGGGCCTTGAGCACCTCCTGGCCTTCAGGGCTCTTGATGTCGATGGCGAGGCTCTCCTTCGACCTGTTGGTCCAGACGAACTGGCTCGACATCCCGTTCATCACGTGATCGTAGTCGCGGCAGAAATCGCCGTCGCCCGGCCGCTCGATCTTGATGACGCGGGCGCCCCAGTCCGCAAGATGCCGGCTGGCAAGAGGAGCCGCGATCGCCTGCTCGAGCGAGACCACCGTCACGCCCGACAGCGGCAGCTCCGCCTCATGTCGCTCCATGCAATCGTCTCCGCTCCTGCTCACGCTTTTGTCCAGCGCAGGAGACAAGCCGACCACCCCACGCACGTTCTGTGATGATGGCATCATGCTCCTGTTTTGCCCGACGAGTCAAATCTATTTCGTAAAATCCGCAAAAATGCGATCCGCAAAGTTCAATCGCCACATGGACTTGGCTACTGTGCATGGGGTTGTTTTCGCGTTTTTTGTTTTGGGGGTCCCTGTTGCCGAGACCGCACACGTCCCGCCTTTCGCATCTCCCCTCGGTTGCCAACGAACCCCCGTTCACCCACTATCGCCTCCGACTCGACATTTGGGGGGATCGATGCCGGCGTTCCGTTTCAAGAAAACCTTGGCTGCCGCGATCACGGGGATCGCCCTGGCCGTCCTGATCCAGCCGGGTGAAGGCTTTGCCTACTCCCAGGAGGAGCAGCAGGCCTGCACGCCGGATGCGATGCGGCTGTGCGGCGAGTTCGTTCCGAACGTCGACGCCATCACCGCCTGCATGATCCAGAAGAAGTCGCAGCTCTCGCCGCAGTGCCGCGCGTTCTTCCGGCCTGGACCGGAGCCGGGCATGGCGGCCGCGCCCCGCGCCGGCAAGCCGACCAGCATCGCGCCCAGGAGCTCGGGCCGGACGGCGAAGAAGAGCACCAAGCCGGCCAAGAAGAAGAAAGCCAGCGAAGGCTGAACGCGGGCGCCGCGTTCCCTTTTTGAAACTCGATCATGCCCGGGCCACAGCGCGCAGTGCGTTTGATGTCCCGGGCATTTGCGTGTCCAGCCCTCGTTCGCTCGCCCCTTGAGTCAAACTGACCCAGGCATCAGCCCCACACCAGCCACCGGACTCCTTTTGTTCGCCTCCGCGTGCGGAAGCTTGCGATAAGGCAGGACGGAAAGGCTAGCGAAACGGATTGCGCGGCGAGGTTGCATTCCGCTTCGTCCTGCCAAGGCTGCTCAAAAAACGCACGATTGCTGGCGTGAAGGGTGTTGCGATGCAGCTCGCAGCCGTCGTCGCACGCAGTAGTGTGACTCAAAAGCCAACGCGCTTTGTTATTTCATGGCGCCAGCATAACTTATGATAAATTTTTCTTTCCCGAATCACCGCGGTGATTCATTTTCGCCGCCTGGGGTCAATCTGGAGGCAGAGGTATGAACGTTATTGTTTTTGCATCGCGTAAAGGTGGCTCAGGCAAGAGTACCCTGGCCGCGCATCTCGCCGCGCAGATCAAGGCGACCAAGCCGATCCTGCTCGTCGATGCCGATCCGCAAGGCTCGCTCACGCTGTGGCACAAGCTGCGTGGCACCAACGAGCCGCCGATCAAGTCCGCGGTGAACTCGGTCAGCGGCATCGTCTCCGCGGCCAAGCGCGACGGTTATGAATGGGTGTTGATCGACACGCCGCCAAACCTGTCGGCCGTCGTCGACGACGCCATCCGCAATGCCACCATGGTGGTGATTCCTGCCCGTCCCGGCGTGTTCGACGTCAACGCGGTGCAGGAAACCATCCAGATGTGCCGTGCGGCGCGCAAGCCCTACGCGGTCGTGCTCAACGGTGCGCCGGCGCGCCGCGACGAGTCCGAAAGCCCGATCGTCACCATCGCCCGCGAGGCGTTGGCGAAGTTCCGTGCTCCGGTGTGGGGCGGCCAGATCACCAACCGTTCGGATCTGCTGATGGCGCTGAGCCACGGCGAGGGCGCGCGGGAATATCAGGCCGAGAGCCGTGCGGCGCAGGAAATCGCAAGGCTGTGGGCGGCGATCGAACGTTCGGTGAAGGCTATTCGCGGCACGGCGTCGGCGTCCGGCGCAATGCACAAGCAGGCGGCGTAATTTTCATAAATCATTCCCCGGACGAAAAACGCGCGGACCTCCGCGCGTTTTGCGTTTTCGGGCGAGCACGATCCGGAAAAGTGTGAAGCGGTTTTCCGATAAGATCGTGCTCAAGAAAGTGGATGGAAGTTACGCCACCATCAGCATGTAGAACACGATCACCGGCGACAGAGTGAGGATCACCGACCAGATGCCGGCGGCCCAGAGAATGTCCTCGGTGGTAAAGCCCTGCTGTCCAGCGTCGTAATGCGACGCCATCTCGTTATGACTATTCACAAACGCCCCCGCGATTTCTTCGCTTATGGGCATGAACGCTACACGGGATATTTTAAAATTCCGGGTCGCAGTTTCGCGCGCTTTTGAACACAGCTGCTACCACGAGTTAACCATCGCGGCGCGCTGGCATCATGCCAGCCAGACCCGAAACACCAGCACCGGCATCAGGCCGAGCATCACCGCCCAGAAGCCGAACGACGACACCACCACAATTCCCCGCAAGAAATCAGCCGACGCGAACGTGTCTGCCGTCGTCGGGCGGATGCGTTGCCCCATGATCATTCCCCCATTGAAAAGACTTTGAATGAAGACGATAGGCGCGTTTGCGTAAACGAGCCGTGGATGCGCCATGCGGCAGCAGCGAAGGCCGTTGGGGCGGGGTTAACCACGCGCACGCTCTATCACACCCTCTCCCCGTTCTTACGGGGAGAGGGTGGGGTGAGGGGCTATCAGCTACGCCGCGACTTGCATCCGCCGTTCGATCTCGCGGTCGAGCTGGACTGCGAGTTCGCTGCCGATCTCGACCATCGGCAGGCGCACTTCGGGGCTGTCGATCAAACCCGTGCGCCACAGCCAGTATTTTGCCGGCGCGGGACTGGGCTCGGTGAACAACAGGCGCGTCAGGTCCGCGACCTCCTGCCAGCGCGCCAGCGCTGCATCGTGATTGCCGCGCTTCAGCTCGGCATGGACAGCCGCGAACGTCGCGGTCTCGAGATGGGCTGACAGCACGATGCCGCCATCGGCGCCGTCGCTGAGCGCCTCGAAATAATTCGCATCCTCGCCGGTCAGCACGCGAAAGTCCGCAGGCCTGTCGCGCAGCAGCGCGATGGATTGCTCGCGGCTTGCGCCGCAATCCTTCAGGCCGATGATGTTCGGATGCCCGGCAAGCCGCAGCAGCGTCTGGTTGGTGATGTTGACCGAGGTGCGATAGGGGATGTTGTAGAGCGCGAGCGGCCAGGCGGCGTGATCGGCGAGCGCCTCGAAATGCGCCAGAAGGCCGCGCTGCGAGGGCCGCACATAATACGGGCTCGCGATCAGATAACCGTCGATCGGCCAGTCCGCGGTCTCGTCGAGACGCTCCTTCAGCCGCGAGGTGTCCGCGCCTGAAAGTCCGAGGCAGATCGGAAGCTTGCTGTGGCCGGTGGTCAGCTCGTCGCGCACGATGGCGACGAGGCGTTCGAGCTCGGCGTCGCGCAGCGTCATGCCTTCACCGGAGGTCGCGCCCAGGATGAAGCCGTCGACGGCCTGTCCGCTGTAATGCCGTGTCAGCCGGCGCAGCGACCTTTCGTCGAGGGCGCCGTCGCGAAACGGCGTCACCAGCGGCAGCCAGAGCCCGTGCAAATGTTCCTGTAGTCCGGTCATGTTCCATCTCCTTCTCGGGAAACCTGAGACGGGGCACATGAAAAAAACCCCGTCCAGGCGGCGGGGTTTTCGAAGTTTCGGCTCGCGATGACGAAGGCTGTTAGCGCGCGCAAAAATCCGAGGTCCCCAGATGGGGGCCTTTTTTCGAGGCGACTGCCTGCGAGGAGATTGCGCACGACTTCGTGATCATTCGCAAATGATGCGGGGTAAGCATGGAACTGTCAATACACGCGGAGGGCGATGGCCGGATTTGCCAAAAAAAAGCCGGGCTCGATCGAGCCCGGCTTAAGGTATTGGCCACGTGAGGCCGACACAATCACCTTCCAAGAGGGATTACTGAACTCCCGCGCCACTGGAGGAGGGGGACAAATGCGCAACGCGAAGGCTCAGCGTAGAAACATTATGGGCTAGCCTCGCGCCATGCATCAAGCGTCCAAGCCGCATGTCAGACATGCGGAAATCAGGACGGCCAGCGCTGCGCTTTGCTCACCACGAAGTCGCGGAACACTTGCACGCGCGCGACCGTCTTCAGCTCTTCCGGATAAACAAAATACGTATCGAGCTGGATCGAATCCGATTCGCCGAACAGCTGCACGAGGCGGCTCTGTTCTTCGATCAGATAGTCCGGCAGCGCCGCGATGCCGAGGCCCTGCTGACAGGCGCGGACGAGGCCGAGAATGTTGTTGACCCTGAAATAGGCTTCGCGCGGACCCGAGCCGTTGCGTCCCGCTTCGACCAGCCAGTTGCGGTTCTGAAGATGCGGGGCGAAGTTGCCGTCAGAGAGCGTGATGATGCGGTGGGAGTCGAGCTCCTCCAGCGTGCGCGGCGTGCCGAAGCGCTTGATGTAATCAGGCGAGCAATAGGCGTGGAAGCCCATCGCGAACAGCTTGCGCTGAATGAGATCCGGCTGCGTCGGCTTGCGGGTGCGGATCGCGACGTCGGCCTCCCGCATCGATAGGTCGAGCTCCTCGTCGGTGACGATCAGCGAGATCCGGATTTCCGGATAGAGCGCGGTGAATTCGCCGAGCCTGGGGATCAGCCAGTTGATGCCGACGCCGGGCGTGGTGGTGATCTTGAGATCGCCACTCGGCCGCTCGCGGCTGTCGGTCAGTTTCGCGCGCGCCGCCTGCAGCTGCATGAAGACGTCATGGGCGGTGCGGAACAGGAGGTCGCCCTGTTCGGTGAGGATCAGGCCGCGGGCGTGGCGGTGGAACAGCGAGACAGAGAGCTCCTGCTCCAGTGCCGAGACCTGGCGTGACACCGCCGATTGCGACAGGCCGAGCTGCTCGCCCGCGTGCGTGAAGCTGCCCGCTTCCGCCGCGGCGTGAAACACCTTCAGCTTGTCCCAGTCCATATCCGTAAATCCGTCGCGTGTTCTTGCCATGATGTCTATTCCGCTGCCGCGCGCTCGCTGGCGCGCAGGGCCAAAAATCGTTCCGCCTCGAGCGCCGCCATGCAGCCGAGGCCGGCCGCCGTGACCGCTTGACGATAGGTCTCGTCGGCGACGTCGCCGGCGGCGAACAGGCCGGGGACCGAGGTCGCGGTCGAGTTCGGGGCGACCTCGACATAGCCCGACGGTTTCAGCTTGACCTGCCCAGCCACGAGCTCGGTCGCCGGGGCATGCCCGATGGCGATGAAGACGCCGTCGGTCGGCACATCGGTCAACGCGCCGGACTTGACGTTCTTCAGTCGCACATGGGTGACCTTGTTCGGGTTCTCGGTGCCGCAGATCTCGTCGACGGCTGAGTCCCAGACCACCTTGATCTTCGGGTGCTTGAACAGACGCTCCTGCAGGATGCGTTCGGCGCGGAAGTGATCGCGACGATGCACGATGGTGACCTGCGAGGCATGGTTGGTGAGATACAGGGCTTCTTCGACCGCGGTATTGCCGCCGCCGACCACCACGACTTGCTTGTTGCGGTAGAAGAAGCCGTCACAGGTGGCACAGGCCGACACGCCGCCGCCCTGGAATTTCGCTTCGGACGGCAGCCCGAGCCAGCGCGCCTGGGCGCCGGTGGCGAGGATCACGGTGTCGGCGAGATAGACGTCACCGCTATCGCAGGTGAGGCGAAAGGGTCGCTGCGAGGTGTCGAGCTTCGTCACCAGATCGGTCTTGATCTGGGTGCCCACATGCAGCGCCTGCTTCTCCATCTGCTCCATCAGCCAGGGGCCCTGGATCACGTCGGCGAAGCCGGGATAGTTCTCGACGTCGGTGGTGATGGTGAGCTGGCCGCCTGCCTGGATGCCCTGGATCAGGATCGGCTCGAGCATCGCGCGCGCGGCGTAGATCGCCGCCGTGTAGCCTGCGGGGCCGGAGCCGATGATGACGACCTTTGCATGGACAGCGGCGGACATTTCGACAGATGCCTTTCACGGGGGACTGCAGCGCGGGCGCGGAACGTGCCGGGAGGCCTCGCGGAGGCGCTGAAATATCAGAGGTAATCTAAGCCTTCTGGTGAGCTATGCAAGAATTGCATTCCCTATCGGCGGATTTTTCCAACAGGGAACAAAAGTCGATTGCGCTGCACGCGCAATAAAATTGCGCCGGTCGTGCGGTCTGGGCTATGAGGATTGCGACAAAGCCACCGATACCGCCGCAAGACCAGGAGTTCCAATCACGTGTCGCGGAACCTAGACGAGATCGACCTGAAGATTCTCACCGAGATTCAGGCCGACGGTCGAATCACGAATGTCGAGCTGGCCAAGCGCGTCGGCATTTCGCCCCCGCCCTGCCTGCGCCGCGTGCGGGCGCTGGAGGAGGAGGGGTATATCCACGGCTATCGCGGGCTTCTGGATGCACGCAAGCTCGGCTTCGACGTCACGGTGTTTGCCGCAGTGCACCTCTCGAGCCAGGCGGAGGCCGATTTGCGCGCCTTCGAGGAGTTCGTCCGCGCCGAGCCGCTGGTGCGCGAGTGCTGGATGCTGTCGGGCGAAGTCGATTTCATCCTGAAATGCGTCGCACCCGACATGGCCACCTTCCAGGATTTCGTCACCCACCTGACCGCCGCCCCGCACGTCCGCAACGTGCGGACCTCGCTGGTGCTGCACAATTCGAAATACGAGGCGGCCGTGCCGCTCGACGTGAGAGGAAGAAGGTAGTTCGTCCTCTCCCCGCAGGCGGAGCGAGGTGGAGTAAGCCGCACCCCCTCGGCAACACTAGATACAAAAGGCCGCGCATCGCGCGGCCTTTTCAAATCACGCGCGACGGCAAATCGTTACCGCCACTCCACCTTGGTGATCTCATAAGCCTTGGCGCCGCCGGGTGCGTTGACCTCGACTGTTGAGCCCTTCTTCTTGCCGATCAGCGCGCGCGCGAGCGGCGAGGTGATGGAGATGCGGCCCTTCTTGGCGTCGGCCTCGACCTCGCCGACGATCTGCCACACCGTCTTCTTTTCGGTGTCCTCGTCGACCAGTGTCACGGTCGCGCCGAACTTGATGGTGTCGCCGGACAGCTTCGAGATGTCGATGATGTCGGCGCGCGCCAGCTTGTCCTCGAGCTCGGCGATGCGGCCTTCATTGTGGGACTGCTCTTCCTTCGCGGCGTGGTATTCCGCGTTCTCCGAAAGGTCTCCGTGCGAGCGCGCCTCGGCGATATGCTCGATGATCCGCGGACGGTCCTCCGACTGGCGCTTCTTCAGTTCTTCCCCGAGCGCGGCAAAGCCGCCCGCTGTCATCGGTACCTTTTCCATCTCTTCTCTCGTCCTTCGGTCGCACGCGCCCTGAAAAGTCAGCGCGCACGCAACTTGATTCGTCAGTCTGTCCGGGGGCTCAACGCGCGTGCCGCCGAACGTTCATATGGGCTTGGCACCGGAACAGAACAACCATATGGCCGGACAGTTCCTCCGGCCATAGTGGCTTCACCGCCAATCACTTAACAGAAGGTTGGGCCTTCCGCTCGCGATCAGGTTTCCGAAAAGTAGCTCTGCAGGGTCCGAACCTCAAGGTCCCCGCCCAGATAGGCGCGGATGCCCTGCGCGGCCGCCACGGCCCCGGAAAGAGTGGTGTAATACGGCACTTTATGCAAGAGGGCCGCGCGCCGCAGAGAACGGCTGTCGGCGAGCGCCTGCGGGCCTTCGGTGGTGTTGAAGACGAGCTGGACGTCGCCATTGGTGATGGCATCGACGATGTGCGGCCGGCCCTCCAGCACCTTGTTCACCTTCTCGGTCGGGATGCCCTGGTCGGTCAGGAAGCGTGCCGTGCCCGACGTCGCCAGCACCTTGAAGCCGAGCGAATGCAGCTCGCGAACGGCCTCGGTGATGCGCGTCTTGTCGCTCTCGCGAACCGAAACGAACACCGTGCCCTTGCGCGGCACCCGCGTGCCGCCGCCGAGCTGGCTCTTGGCGAACGCCACCGCAAAGGAGCGGTCGATGCCCATGACCTCGCCGGTCGAGCGCATCTCGGGGCCGAGCACGGTATCGACCCCGGGGAAGCGGGCGAACGGAAACACCGATTCCTTCACGCCGACATGATCGAGGTTCGCCTTCTTCAGGTTGAAATCGGCGAGCTTCTCGCCGGCCATGATGCGCGCCGCGATCTTCGCCACCGGCGTACCGACCACCTTGGCGACAAAGGGCACCGTGCGCGAGGCCCGCGGATTGACTTCGAGCACGTAGATCTCGCCGTCCTTGATGGCGTATTGCACATTCATCAGGCCGACGACGTCGAGGCCGAGGGCCAGCTCGCGGGTCTGCCGCTCCAGCTCCTCGATCATCTTGTCGTCCAGCGAGTGCGGCGGCAGCGAGCAGGCGCTGTCGCCGGAATGGATGCCGGCTTCCTCGATGTGCTCCATGATGCCGACGATGAAGGTGTCCTTGCCGTCGCAGAGGCAGTCGACGTCGATCTCGGTCGCATCGGACAGATAGCGGTCGAACAGCAGTGGGTTCTTGCCGAGCACGGTGTTGATTTGGCCGGTCTTGTCGTTCGGGTAGCGCGCCTTGACGTCGCCCGGCACCAGCTCCGGCAGCGTGCCGAGCAGGTAATCGCTGAGCTGGTTTTCCTCGCGGATGATTTGCATCGCGCGGCCGCCGAGCACGTAGGACGGGCGCACCACCAGCGGCAGCCCGAGATCGGTTGCGACCAGGCGCGCTTGCTCCACCGAATAGGCGATGCCGTTCTTGGGCTGCTTCAGCCGCAGCTTGTCGAGCACCCGCTTGAAGCGGTCGCGGTCTTCCGCAAGGTCGATGGCGTCGGGCGAGGTGCCGAGGATCGGCACTTCGGCGGCTTCCAGCGCACGCGCGAGCTTGAGCGGGGTCTGGCCGCCGAACTGCACGATGACGCCGTGCAGCGTGCCGTTGGTGCGTTCCTTCGCGATGATCTCCAGCACGTCCTCGGCGGTGAGCGGCTCGAAATAGAGCCGATCGGCGGTGTCGTAGTCGGTCGACACCGTCTCCGGGTTGCAGTTGACCATGATGGATTCGTAGCCGGCGTCGTGCAGCGCGAAGCAGGCGTGACAGCAGCAATAGTCGAACTCGATGCCCTGGCCGATGCGGTTCGGTCCGCCGCCGAGGATGATGACCTTCTTCTTGTCGGACGGCGAGCTCTCGTCCGCAGGCGTGCCCGCGAATGGCGCCTCATAGGTCGAGTACATGTAGGCGGTGGGCGAAGCGAACTCGGCCGCGCAGGTGTCGATGCGCTTGTAGACCGGGCGAACGCCGAGCGCGTGGCGCTTCGCCGTGACCTCGGCCTCCGTCGTCTCCGCGATCACCGCGAGCCGGGCATCGGAGAAGCCCATGGCCTTGAGCGTGCGCATGCCGAAGGCGTTGCCCGGCAGGCCGTTCTTGCGGACCTTCGCTTCCATCTCGACGATGCCGCGCATCTCGCTGAGGAACCACGGATCGATCTTGCAGGAATTGAAGATCTCCTCGTCCGACCAGCCGAGCCGCATCGCCTGCGCGACCTGGAGCAGCCGGTTCGGTGTCGGCGTGCCCAGCGCAGCGCGGATCGCATTCTTGTCGTCGTCGCGGCCGAGGCCTTCGATCTCGATCTCGTCAAGTCCGGTGAGGCCGGTCTCGAGCCCGCGCAATGCTTTCTGAAGGCTTTCCTGGAAGGTGCGGCCGATCGCCATGACTTCGCCGACCGACTTCATCGACGTAGTCAGCGTGGTGGAGGCACCGGGGAATTTCTCGAAAGCGAAACGCGGCACCTTGGTGACGACATAGTCGATCGTCGGCTCGAACGAGGCCGGCGTGGCGCCGCCGGTGATGTCGTTGGCGATTTCGTCGAGCGTGTAGCCGACCGCAAGCTTGGCGGCGACCTTTGCGATCGGAAAGCCGGTAGCTTTCGAAGCCAGTGCGGAAGAGCGCGACACGCGCGGGTTCATCTCGATGACGACCATGCGGCCGTCTTCCGGGTTGACGCCGAACTGCACGTTGGAGCCGCCGGTCTCGACGCCGATCTCGCGCAGCACCGCCAGCGAGGCGTCGCGCATGATCTGGTATTCCTTGTCGGTCAGCGTCAGCGCCGGCGCCACCGTGATGGAATCGCCGGTGTGCACGCCCATCGGATCGAGGTTCTCGATCGAGCACACGATGATGCAATTGTCGTTCTTGTCGCGCACCACCTCCATCTCGTACTCTTTCCAGCCGAGCACGGATTCTTCGATCAGCACTTCGTTGGTGGGAGACGCATCCAGGCCGCGCTCGATGATGTCGAGGAACTCTTCCTTGTTGTAGGCAATGCCGCCGCCGGTGCCGCCCATGGTGAAGGAGGGGCGGATGATCGCGGGCAGGCCGATCTCGGACAGCGCCATCAGCGCCTGGCCAAGCGCATATTCCTGGTAGCGCTTGCGGCGGTCGCTTTCGCCGAGTGCCCATTGCCGCTCGAGCTCTTCGAGTGCAGCGCCCGATGCCTTGGCGCGTTCGGCCTGGTACTTGTCGCGGAAGGACTTCTTCAGGGCGGAGGCGTTGGCGAGCCGCGACTTCGGCGTCTCGAGCCCGATCTTGGTCATGGCCTCGCGGAACAGCTGGCGGTCCTCGGCCTTGTCGATCGCGTCCGCGGTGGCGCCGATCATCTCGACGTCATACTTTTCCAGCGTGCCTTGCTGGCGCAGCGAGAGCGCGCAGTTCAGCGCGGTCTGTCCGCCCATGGTCGGCAGCAGCGCGAAGCCGCCCGGAATGACGTGACGTTCCTTCTCGATGATTTTCGCGACGATCTCGGGCGTGATCGGCTCGATATAGGTCGCATCGGCCAATTCGGGGTCGGTCATGATGGTGGCCGGATTGGAATTGACGAGGACGATGCGATAGCCCTCTTCCTTCAGCGTCTTCACCGCCTGGGTGCCCGAATAGTCGAACTCGCAGGCTTGGCCGATCACGATGGGACCGGCGCCGATGATCAGGATGGTGGTGATGTCTGTACGTTTGGGCATCAACTCTCGCCGAAGTGGAATTTGGGCACAAAAAAAGGGCGCGCCTGCTGCGCGTCCCTTTGGCCGAGAGCGCGGTGGTCCCCCCTCGCGCGCGGGGTGGGTCTTAGACCAGTTTTCGGGGCGGCGAAACCCCGAAAAACGCCCATCAACCGGCAATTTTGATCGGTTTTGGCCGGGCCTGCCAACCGCGGGCGAGATGGACCAGAAGAGCGGCCGAAACGCTCAATCCGCCGACCCAGCCGAGATCGGCGGGGCTCCACGCCGCAAGCACGGCGCCGCCCAAGGCTCCGCCGATCGCAAAGCCGAGATACATGGCCGAGGCGTTGAGTGAGAGCGCGATCATCGAGGCGTGCGGCTCGATCCGGATGATGCTGGCAACCTGGGCCGGGTAGAACGCCCATCCCGAGATGCCCCAGAGGAAGATCGCACCCAGCACCGCGTAATGCGTCTGTCCCGGCATCAGCTTCAGGACCAGCGAATGCAGGATCAGCGCGCTGGCCATGCCGGCAAGTCCGAGACCTGCTGTGGCGAGCGTGCCGAGCCGGTCGGCCAGGACGCCACCGAGCATATTCCCGATCGCGGCGGCGCCGCCGAACACCAGCAGCGCCAGGCTGATCTGCGACGCATCGAATCCAAGGCCGCGCAGCGGGACCGCGAAATAGGTGAAGACGGTGAAGCCACCGAGCGCCCATAAAATCGTGATCAGAAGCGCCGTCAGGACATTGCGGTGACGCGCCACTGCCAGCCGATCGCTGAGCGAGGCCGTGTTGCGTGGCAGGCCGCGGGGCAGACCGAGCAGGAGGCCGGCGAGCGCAACGGCACCGATTAGGGCGACCATGGCAAAGGTCGCGCGCCAGCCGAGCAGGCTGCCGACGAGATTGCCGAGGGGAACGCCGATGACGGTCGCAACCGTGAGGCCCGAGGTAACCAGCGCCACCGCGCGGCCGCGTCGCTCCGGCGCGGCGACGGCCACGGATACGGCCAGCGCGGTCGGCATGCACAGCCCTGAGCCCAGCGCCATCAGCATGCGCGAGGCCAGCAGCAGGGCGTAATTCGACGCCACCATCGCCGCGAGGTTTCCGGCGATGAAGGTCGATAGCGCCAAGGCCAGCACGGTGCGGCGGTCGATATTGTTCAGTGTGACCGCCAGGATCGGCGAGCCGACCGCATAGGTGAGGGCGTAGGCCGTCACCAACTGTCCGGCGGCGGGGACGGAAATCGCCAGGTCCGTGGCGATCGACGGCAAAAGCCCAGCAATGACAAAGCCTTCCGTGCCGATCGCAAAGGCTACCAAGGCCAACCAGAATACGCTCATCCGAGAAATCCCTATGTTCAACGTTTATTGAACTATTGATGGGACCACGTCAGGAGTCAATTGGTTCAAGAACTATTGAACATCTAGGGCCATTTCGCTATGATCTTCGGACCATGAGCCGCACCCCACCCCACCCCACCCGCGAGCAGATCGAGCTGCCGATGGTTTTGGATTGCCTCAGCGATCCGATCAGATTGGCGATCGTGTACCAGCTCGCGCAGCAGGAACGTGTCAGCGGCGAGCTGTGCTGTGGGGATTTCAACGGGCTCAGCGGCAAGTCGAATCTTGCCTATCACTTCGCCAAGCTGCGCGAATGCGGCCTGATGCAGACCCGCGTCGCCGGCACCAACCGATTCGTGCGCCTGCGCCGTGAGGATCTGGACGCACGCTTTCCGGGCCTGCTCGATGCCGTCATCATCTCTGCGGCAAAGGATGCAGACCGGCTGCGGCTTGTGTCGGAATGTGAAGTGGTTGAGGCTGATTGAGGATTGGGCGGCCAGTCCCTCTACGCTTGCGCTTCGCTCCAGCTACGCCGGACACGCTTCGCCCCTGCGGGTCTTGCGTGGCTGCGCCACGCGTAGCCCCGTGAGGGGCGAAGCGTGGAGACCCGGCCTGGATTTGAACCAGGATAAAGAGCGATGCATCGCCCTCGCGTAGACACTTCCGCCACCGGGCCGCGGCGATCATTACCGATCGGGGTGCGACAAGCCACCTCAGGCAGACGTTATGCTTAACGGATCCACCAAGCTCAACGGACCAGCGGCGGCCGCGCGACGAACGTCATGCGCCAGCTATTGTGGCCGATATTGCGGTGAGCGCGCTGGACCGCGAAGCCGGCTGCCTTGAGCTTGGCGGTGATCTCCTCCTCGCTGTAGCGCTGTAGCCCGATGCGCGTGCGCAGCTGGCGGTAATCCGACAGTGCGGTGCTGATCAGCCCGATCAGCGCATCTTTCAAAAAGCCGTGACGCAGGCCGAAGCTGAGCAGCGCTGTGACGTCCCTGAACATGCCGACATTGGGCTGGAGGATATCGCCCAGCACGAGCTTGCCCGAGGGCTTCAGGATACGGGAGAAGTTGAGGAGCGCGGCGTCGAGCTCGTCCGGCGTCATGTATTGCGCGACCGAGTTCATCACGACGAGATCGATCGACTGCTCCTGCATCTTGCGGACGTCGTCGAGCGAGCGGACGCGGATTTTCGTGTTCGGGGCAAACCGCGCGATCAACCGGCCGCGCACGCCCGGCGCGGGCTCGGCGAGGATTAGCTTGCCGCAGGCCGCCGCGACCTGGCTCGCCGACAGCGCCTCGCCGCAGGCATAGTCGAGCACGGTCGCCTCGGGCGAAGAGATGTAGCCGATGATGTCCCGCGCGATGATCTGGAAGTGCAAGTCGCGATGCAGCTTGCTGACATAGATCGTGTGCGTCGAGTCGTAATAATCGATCCAATCGTCCATGGTCGTCGAGGGCCCCGGCCAAACGGTTCCGCTGCAGGAACCGGCGCTGCCCGCCTGCGTTAGGGGTGCGGCGGCGCGCCGTCAATGTCTGCGTCCTAACAGGAAGGTTTCCCGTGAGCAAAGCTCCACAAAAGGTCTCGCCCGACCTCGACACGCCCACCGATCTGTCGTCCCAGGCGGTCAACAAGGTTTCGGAGGCACTGAACGTGCTTCTGGCCGACGCGTTCGCGCTGTATCTGAAGACCAAGAATTTCCACTGGCACATCAGCGGCCGGCATTTCCGCGACTATCATCTGCTGCTCGACGAGCAGTCCGACCAGATCTTCGCCACCACCGACCAGCTCGCCGAGCGCGTCCGCAAGATCGGCGGCACCACGCTGAAATCGATCGGGCAGATCGCCAAGCTCCAGACCATCAAGGACAACAACGAAGACTATGTCCCGCCGCGCGAGATGCTGCGTGAGCTGATGCAGGACAACAAGCATGTCGCCGCCGCAATGCGCAAGGCGCACGAGGTCTGCGACGACGCCGGCGACGTCGCCAGCGCCAGCATCCTCGAGAACTTCATCGACGAGACCGAGCGCCGCACCTGGTTCCTGTTCGAAGCCACAAGACAGGAAGGCGCGAACGAGGCGTAGGGGCACGCTGTCGGAGGGTGGCCAAAGGCGCGCTCTTCGCGCGCCGTGCCCACTATCTCTCCGCAGTTCAAACTGTTTGGTGGGCAGGCTTCGCTTTGCCCACCCTACTGCACCGTCTTTGTAGCTACCGCCACAACCGCATCAACGCCCCGTTCTTGCCCGTCACCGGATCGGCCGGCGGCCGCGCGACGTTTGGAATCGTCTTCAGCGCCTTGGCGTGGTTCTCCGGTGTTGCGCGGGTGACCTCCATCTTCGCGCCCGGCGGATAGGCGCCGATCACGCAGAAATCCGCGCTGGCCTTGATGCGTTGGTGACCTGTGCCGGCGGGCAGGATCGCGACGTCGCCGGCCTTGATCTCCAGCTCCTGGCCGTGGTCGCCGCCGAAGCGGACGCGCGCGCTGCCACGCGCAACGCCGAGCACCTCGTGCACCGTCGCGTGATAATGCAGATAGTCGAAGACCCCATTGCGCCACGTGCCGCCCCAACCGTTCGCTTCGAACAAGCGTTCGATCGTCTCTTCCGGCTGTCTGGAATCAAGCTTCACCGCGGCCTGGTAGACCAGGAAGGGGAGGATATTGTTCGGCACGAGCCCGTCGTCCTCAAATACGATGGCGAGCGGCTCGGCATTGTCGCGGACGACAGACATAAGAGGCTCCTGCGTGAGCGTAGCAGTGATCAACGAAGGGAGTTAAGCGGCGTTCCTCGTTCCGCTGTCATTCCGGGTTCGCGCTGCGCTGCGCCCGGAACGACAAGAGCCCGGGCGAAGGCCCGGGCTCGATGTCGTCAAAGCAGTTGCAGGAGAGCGCGCGCCCTACACGCTCTTGTTCTGCCGCATCAGATCGGCAAAGCGCTGGAACAGATAGTGCGAGTCGCGCGGACCCGGTGAGGCCTCGGGGTGGTACTGCACCGAGAACACCGGCTTGCCGTCGAGCTGGATGCCGCAATTGGAGCCGTCGAACAGCGAGATGTGGGTCTGCGTCGCGCCCGTCGGCAGGGTGCTCTCGTCGACGGCAAAGCCGTGGTTCATCGAGGTGATCTCGACCTTGCCTGTGGTCTCGTCCTTCACGGGATGATTGGCGCCGTGATGGCCCTGGTGCATCTTCTTGGTCTTGGCGCCGACGGCGAGGCCGAGCATCTGATGGCCAAGGCAAATTCCGAATGTCGGCGTGCCCGACTTGATCACGTCCTGGATCACGGGCACGGCATATTTGCCGGTCGCGGCCGGATCGCCGGGACCGTTCGACAGGAACACGCCATCCGGCTTCATCGACAGGATATCCTCGGACGACGTCGTTGCCGGCACCACCGTTACCTTGCAGCCGACGCCGGCAAGCAGGCGCAGAATGTTGCGCTTGATGCCGTAATCGATGGCGACCACGTTGAACTCAGGCTTGTCCTGGCGGCCAAAGCCCTTGTCCCAGAGCCAGGGCGTCTCGTCCCAGGTGAAGCGCTGGCCTGAGGTGACCATTGGCACCAGGTCCATGCCCTCGAGGCCGGGCCATTCGCGCGCTTCTTCCTTCAAGCCGTGCAGGTCGAACTCGCCGTCCCTGGCGTGCGCGATCACGGCGTTGGGCATGCCCTTGTTGCGGATCAGCGCGGTCAGCGCGCGGGTGTCGATGCCAGAAAGGCCGATGATGCCGCGCGCCTTCAGCCACTGGTCGAGGTGCTTGGTGGCGCGGTAGTTCGAGGGATCGGTGATCGCGGTGCGCAGGATCACGCCGCGCGCGCCGGGCGTGGCGGCCATGTTCACCGTCTCGATGTCGTCGTCGTTGGTGCCGACATTGCCGATATGCGGGAACGTGAAGGTGATGAGCTGGCCGGCATAGGAGGGATCGGTGAGGATCTCCTCATAGCCGGTCATCGCTGTGTTGAAGCAGACCTCACCGACGGCTTGGCCTTCGGCGCCGAGGCCAAAGCCTTCGAGCACCGTGCCGTCGGCAAGCACCAACAGCGCGGTCGGTTTGTGGTCCGGCCAAGCGTGATCGTTATCATGTTGTGTCATGAGCCCGGTTCATAGTCCCCGCGGGCGCCGCCGTCAAAGCGGAGATGCGCCGATTCACATGCGTTTTTGCATATTTGACAGGTCGGCTTGGGCCCCTAAGCTCCGCGGCATAATTTCCGGCAAATTCCGGGGCTCGGGAGGCAATAATGGACCAGATGACGCCGATTCTGCTGGTTCCGGGATTAGCCTCCTCGGCCCGGATCTATGCACCGGTGATCCCGTCGCTGTGGCAGTTCGGCCCGGTGATGGTCGCCAACCATATTCGCGATGACAGCATGGCGGCGATCGCCCGGCGGGTGCTGAGCGAGGCGCCGCCGCGCTTCGCGCTCGCCGGCCATTCCATGGGCGGCTACATCGCGCTCGAGATCATGCGCCAGGCGCCCGAGCGGGTGGCCAGGCTCGCGCTGATCAACACTCAGGCGCGGCCCGACACGGAGGAGGCGACCGCGCGCCGCCGCGGCCTGATGGAGCGGGCCCGGCGCGGGGAGCTGCGTGCCGCGCGCGAGGAGATGTTTCCCGAACTGGTGCATCCCTCGCGCCGCGACGATGCAGGCATTCGCCAGCTCGTACACGAGCAGGGCGATGACGTCGGCATCGAAGGCTATCTGCGGCAGCAGATCGCGATCATCGCGCGAGTGGATTCACGGCCGACGCTTGCGACGATCAAATGCCCGACATTGGTGCTGACGGGCGATCAGGACAACACGATTCCCAACGCATTCTCGAAGGAGATGGCGGAGGGCATTGCCGGCGCAAGGCTCGTCGTTCTGGAGAATTGCGGACACCTGCCGCAACCGGAGCAGCCTGCGGCGACGGTGCGGGCGCTGGTCGAATGGCTGGGAACCCCGGTTGTCTCCGAGCTGCGAACGGCCTAGATCAGGCGTCGGATATTCTAGGGGATCACGATCATGCTGCGCGACGACATCAACAATGCGGTCAAGGAGGCCATGAAGGCCAAGGAAGAGCGCAAGCTGTCCACGCTGCGCATGGTCAACTCGACCATCAAGAACGCCGACATCGAGGCGCGCGGCAACGGCAAGCCGCCGCTCTCGGACGCGGACCTGCTCGGCGTGTTTCAGAAGATGATCAAGCAGCGCCAGGAATCGGTCGAGCTCTACGAGAAGGGCGGCCGCGCCGAACTCGCCGCGCAGGAGCGCGACGAGATCGCGGTGATCTCGGCGTACTTGCCGAAGCAGATGTCGGACGACGACGTCAAGAAGGCGATCTCGGACGCGATCGCCGAGACCGGCGCCGCCGGCATGAGGGACATGGGCAAGGTGATCGCCGTGTTGAAGACGAAGTACGCCGGCCAGATGGATTTCGGCAAGGCCTCTGGTTTGGTGAAGGCTGCTCTGACGGGCTAAGCGGCCGCGCCGAAGGTTTGCCAGGAGCTGACAGACTATCATCCTGGTCATGCCCGGCCTTGTGCCGGGCATCCACGTTCTTCAAAATGGAGAGAAAGAACGTGGATGGCCGGGACGAGCCCGGCCATGACGAGAACCTCCGATGAGCAGGGCCTCTCCCATGACCGCCATCAAGCCGTTCCGCATCGCCATCAGCGACGACGTCCTCACCGACCTCAAGTCGCGCCTCGCCCGCACGCGCTGGCCGGAGGCGGAGCTGGTCGATGATTGGAGCCAGGGCGCGCCGCTGGCATGGATCCAGGAAATCTGCACCTATTGGGCTGATGGCTACGACTGGCGCGCGCGCGAAGCAAAACTCAACTGCTTCGAGCAGTTCACCACCGAGATCGACGGGCTCGACATCCACTTCCTGTATGTGCGCTCGAAGGAGCCGTCGGCACTGCCGCTGATCATCACCCATGGCTGGCCCGGCTCGATCGTCGAATTCCAGAAGGTGATCGCGCCGCTGGTCGATCCTGTCGCGCATGGCGGCAATCCCGCCGATGCTTTCCACGTCGTCTGTCCGTCGCTGCCGGGCTTTGGGTTCTCCGGCAAGCCGAACACCACCGGCTGGGGCGTCGATCGTATCGCCGCGACCTGGGCCAAGCTGATGGACCGGCTCGGCTACGCGCGTTATGGCGCGCAGGGCGGCGACTGGGGCTCGGCGGTGACGACCTCGCTTGGCATGCAGGACGGCGAGCATTGCGCCGGCATCCACGTCACGCTCGCCTTCAACGCCGCGCCGAAAGTCGAGGGCGAACCGACGCCGGAAGACAAGCGCGCGCTCGCCGGCCTCAAGCATTATGTCGACCTCGACTCCGGCTATTCGAAGCAGCAATCGACGCGGCCGCAGACACTCGGCTATGGCTTGACGGATTCGCCGAGCGGGCAGGCGGCTTGGATTCTGGAAAAATTCTGGGCCTGGACCGATTGCAACGGTCATCCCGAGAACATCTTCACCAAGGACGAGCTGCTCGACAACGTCATGCTCTACTGGGCGACGGAGACGGCGACCTCGTCGGCGCGGCTCTATTGGGAAAGCTTCGGCAAGCGCCGGACCACGCCGGTCGTCAAGGTGCCGACGGGCGTGGCTGTCTTTCCCAGGGAGATCATCACGCCGGTGCGGCGCTGGATGGAGCCGAGCTTCCACAACATCACGCATTGGAGCGAGATGGAGAAGGGCGGCCATTTCGCCGCATTCGAGCAGCCGGAGCTCTATGTCGGCGACGTTAGAAAATTCTTCCGGACGGTGCGCTGAGACGCGTTCTCCGTCATGCCCGGGGCTTGTCCCGGGCATCCACGCCCTTAAACTCAGGCCAAACAAGAACGTGGATGGCCGGGACAAGCCCGGCCATGACGCCGAGACCGTGGAAACGCCCGCAGCCATGCTCACCGAAGCCAGCACCTATGACGAACTCTACAGCAATTTCCGCTGGGAGATCCCGGCGCGCTTCAACCTGGCGGAGGCCTGCTGCGATCGCCACGCCGACGGCACCGGCCGGCTGGCGCTGGTCTATCTCGACGAGAACGGCGCCACCACGCGCACATCCTTTGACGAAGTCGCGGGGATGTCGCGCCGCTTCGCCAATGTGCTGAAGGCAGATGGTCTTGCCCGCGGCGACCGCGTCGCGGTGTTCCTGTCGCAGTCGCTGGAGCTGCCGATCGCGCACATGGCGGCGTTCCGATCGGCGATGATCTCCATTCCGCTGTTCGCATTGTTCGGCGAAGACGCGCTGGAATTCCGCCTGTCGAACTCGCAAGCCAGGGCGATCGTCACCGACGAGGGTGGCTGGGAGAAGCTTTCGAAGATTCGCGACCGTCTGCCGGAGCTGAAGAAGGTCTACATCGTTGGCGAACGAACGCCGGCGGGTACGACATCGTTCTGGAATTCGGTCAAGGCTGCATCGCCCGACTTCAGGCTGGTGGACACGTCTGCTGACGATCCCGCGCTGATCATCTACACCTCGGGCACGACGGGCAATCCGAAGGGCGCGCTGCACGCCCACCGCGTCGTGCTCGGACATCTCCCCAATGTCGAGATGTGCCACAACTTCCTGCCGCGCCCCGGCGATCTGATGTGGACGCCGGCGGACTGGGCCTGGATCGGCGGCCTCATCAACGGCCTGTTCGCGTTCTGGTACCACGGCATTCCCCTGGTCGGTCACCGCGCGCGAAAGTTCGAGCCGCAAGCGGCGATGCAGATGATGGCCGATCTCGGCGTGCGTAATGTGTTCCTGCCGCCGACCGCGCTGAAGCTGATGCGGCAGGCCGGCGTGACGCATTCCGGCGTCAAGCTGCGCAGCATCTTTACCGGCGGCGAGTCCCTCGGCGGCGAGCTGCTCGGCTGGGTGCGCGAGACCTTCGGCGTCGACGCGCACGAGGTGTTTGGCCAGACCGAATGCAATCTCGTGATCGGCAGCAACGCGAATCTGTTTCCGATCCGCCCCGGTTCGATGGGCAAGGCGACGCCGGGTTTCGACGTCCGCATCGTCAATGACAGAGGCGAGGAGCAGCCACGTGGCCAGCGCGGCATCATCGGGGTGCGCCAACCCTGTCCTTGCACGATGCTCGAATACTGGCGCAATCCGGAGGCAACGTCGAAGAAATATGCCGGCGAGTTCCTGCTCACCGGCGATCTCGGGGTGCAGGACGAGGACGGTTACTTCTGGTACGTCAGCCGCGAGGACGACGTCATCACCACCGCCGGCTATCGTGTCGGCCCGTCCGAGATCGAGCACACGCTGATGAAGCACCCGGCGGTGGCGATGGCGGCGGTGGTCGGCATTCCCGATCCGATCCGCACTGAATCGATCAAGGCCTGGATCGTGCTGCGCCCGGGCTTTGCCGCCAGCGACGCACTCGCGCGCGAGATCCAGGAGTTCGTCAAGGTGCAACTCGCCGCCCACGAATACCCACGGTTCGTGGAGTTCGCGGAGACACTTCCAATGACCGCCACCGGAAAGGTGCTGCGGCGCGAGCTGCGGACGAGGGGTTAGCTTCCTGCAATGGCAAAGACGTCTCAAGCCGCGGGGCTTCACCGCGCTTCACTTGCGAAGCTGAGCGAACTCGATGCGGCGCTGGAGCTCATGTATTACGGCTGGCGCGGGATGACACTCGAAGCCGACGCATATCTCGCCAAGCAAGGACTGTCGCGCCCGCACCATCGCATCCTCTACGTGGTGGCGCGCCGGCCCGATATCGCGATCGGCTCGCTGATCGAGATCCTCGGCATTTCCAAGCAGGCCCTGAACCGGCCGCTCAATTTGTTGCTTGAGCGCAAGCTCCTGACCTCAAAACGCTCGCCCGAGCAGCATCGCTCGAAGCTGCTGCGCCTGACGGCCGCGGGGCAGCGCATCGAGCAGCGCGCATCGGACCACGAGCGCAAGGTGCTGCGCGAGGCGTTCGATCGCGTCGGAGCGACAGGTGCGGCTGCGTGGATGGGCGTGATGGAGGCGATCGCCGACACCAACTGACGATTCCTGAAGTCAATATGGTTGACATGAGGAGTGGGCTTTGCCACTTTCCTGGCCAACGAGCCGTGGGAGGGCTCCGCCATGCGTCTTTCGGATATCGTGCTGCTCCTCAACGCGCTCTGGTTCGGCGGCGCCTTCATCCAGTTCAGCATTGCGCAAGCCAATACACTGAAGATTCTCCTGCCGCGGGAAGAGCGCACCAATCCGATCGCGCCGACATTGTCGGCCAGCGTGGCATTCCTTGGCGGCATCAATCTGCCAATCGGCCTTCTGTCGCTCTACTTTCTGGCAGCCCGTCCGGTCTTCTTCCAGCCGGTCGAAGCGCAGCTGGTGCTGTTCCTGTTCTTTGCCGCCTGCCATTTCAGCCAGTTCGCCTACAACCTTCCGGTCCTGCTGCGCGGAGGACGCGTCGGGGTCGCTTATTGGCCCGTGTTGAAAGGCCCGATGCTCAGGATCTTCGTCATCGACGCGGCCTTGTTCGTGGCCAATCTGGGTGCGGCGCTTCTCCTCGCGTCGCGCTCCTGACTACCGCGACGGCGTCGACAGCGCAGATCGCAGCATGGCGGCGAGGTCTCGCCGCCGGAACGGCTTGGTCAGGATGCGGGCATCGCCGATTGCGTCGGGCGCCGAGACCGGATTTTGGCTGTAGCCGGAGGTGAAGAGCACCTTGAGCCCGGGTCGCAGCTGGATTGCTTGCCGGGCAAGCTCCGGCCCGAACATGCCGCCGGGCATCACGACGTCGGTGAACAGCAGGTCGATATCCCCGGACTGGCGCAACAAGTCGAGCGCCGCCGGGCCGCTCGCGGCCGTGATGACGCGATAGCCGAGCGTCTTCAGCTCGCTTTCGACATAAGTCCGAACCATGTTGTTGTCTTCGACGACGAGAATGGTCTCGCTTCCTTCGCGCGTGACGATCCCTTCGGCGGGTGAGGCGTCCTCGTTTGGCGGTGTTGCCAGGCGGGGAAAGAACAGCCTGACGGTGCTGCCTTGTCTCGGTGCGGACTGCATCTGCACCAGCCCGCCGGACTGCCGCACAAAACCGTAGACCATGCTCAGGCCGAGCCCGGTTCCCTTGCCGACCTCCTTGGTGGTGAAAAACGGCTCGAACGCCCGGCTCGCCACCTCGGCGGTCATGCCGCTGCCGGTGTCGATCACGGCCACCATGACATAGTCGCCTGGTCGCGGTTCGCCATTGATGTCCAAGTCGGATTCACCGAGCGAGACGTTGCGCGCCTCGATGGTCAGCCTGCCGCCCAACTGCATGACATCGCGCGCGTTGAGCACGAGATTGAGCAGCGCAGTCGTGAGCTGGCCGGGATCGACGCTGATCAACCACAGGTCCGGTGCGAGCGCGAAGGTGCATTCGATGTGCTCGCCCAAGGGGCGGCGCAACAAGTGCTCCACCTCCTTAATCTTTTCGCCGATGTCGATGTCTCGCGGCCTCAGGGGCTGCTTGCGCGCGAAGGCGAGCAGGCTCCGCGTCAGGTCGGAGCCGCGTTCGGCAGCTGTCGCGATGTCGCCGGCGATCCGGTGCAACTCCTTGTTCCCCGCCAGCCTGTCGGCAAGGTGCTCCGAATTGCCGAGAATGACGGTGAGGAGATTGTTGAAGTCATGCGCCACACCGCCGGTGAGCTGGCCCATGGCCTCCATCTTCTGGGATTGGCTGAGCTTCTGGTTGAGGTCCGCGATGGCCGCCCGTTGCTGCTCAAGCGACTCGGCGGTGCCGTTGAGCAGAGTCATCAGTCCGCCCAGCTCGCCGCGCGGATGGGGAGGAGGAATTCGCGCGCTGAGATCGCCGAGCCCGAGTCTCTTCGCCATGTTGGCGAGCCGCCCGACCTGGCGCCCGACGCTCACGGTCGCGAGGATCCATACGCCGGCCAGCAGCAGCAGCAAGGCCACCGCGAGGATCGCCATATCCTCATAGAGCCGGCGATTCGCCGCCGCGACCAATCCGTCCTTGGACCGTCCGACCAGGATGTAGAGGCCGGCATCACGGATCGAAGGTGAGTGGGCGACGGCCCAGACCTGCGTGCGGCCGTCGCGATCGGTCACTTCCTGAAATGCCTTTTGATCGGGAGCCGTCGCGAAGCCGAGCAGGTCGGATCCCGCGATCGACGCGCCCACGGGCGCGGTCCAGCCGGCTCCCGAGGGAGCGACGAGAACGGTGCCCTTGCCGTCAATGAGCAGAATATCCTTCTCGGCGAGCAGCCGCTTGTGGTGATACTCGGCGAATTTGCGCAGGTTGAACGAGGCAAGCAGCACCAGCTTCAGCGCGCCCGCCTCCGATCGCACCGGATATGCGATCTGGAGCACCGATATTCCGGTCAGCCGGCCGAATACCGGCTCAACCACGACGTTGCGCGAGACCAGGGCCTGCTTGAAATAGGCGCGATCCCTCAGATCGAGGGTGCGGTTGGTCCGTAGCGAGTCGCAGAACAGGCTGCCGTCCGGATCGATGGTCAGGATTCCCGTGAACTGAGGATATTCCTCGCGCACGTCCGACAGAAACGCCGAGCACGCCGCCTTGTCGCGCGTGTCGAGGTCGCGCGCGCGGGCCAGACCATAGTGAAGCTGAGCGGTGCCCTGAATCTTCCCACCCAGATCGCTCGCAATGTCGTCGGCCGAGGCCGCCAGATTGGCCAGGGCGGCGTTGACTTCACTGCTCCGGTTCTGCACGAAACGCAGCCCGACGAGGCTCGCCGGCACCAGCATGGCCGCGATGACGAGTATCAGTAGCCGGGTACGCAAGCTCATCGGTCGGACGGTCCATTCGGGTCATCGCGCGCTCGTTCAAAGACCCAATTTGCGGCACCACCCGCCGCTCAGTCCATAGGCATCGGGTCGAAAAAGTCCCCGATGGGGAAAGATTTCGAGCCGCGGGCAGGACGGATGAGCTTCCCGAAGGACGCGCGCCGTCGGCGCGGTGGTTTTCCCGGGTCTGCGCCGGCGGCTTCGGGATACTGTCGTCCAGCCAACAACTCGCGCGTGCGCACCTGCCGCGGGGACGCTAAGATCGAGTCAATCCGCGTGCGACGGAGATCGCGCCGGCGAACGAGGAGGAAGCTGATGTCCATTTCGGGCAAGGTCGATCCGGTGGTGCGTCCTGTCGCGGCGACCGATATCGCCGAGGCGCTGGTCGAAGGCCTGCGGGATTTCCAGGCGCTGCCGCTTTACGGCCTCTGCTTCGGTACGCTCTACGCCGCCGGCGGCATCGCCATCATGCTGTGCTTCACTGCGTTCGGCATGGTCTATCTGGTCTATCCGCTGGCCGCCGGCTTCGCGCTGCTCGGGCCATTCGTGGCGATCGGGCTCTATGAAGTCAGCCGCCGTCGCGAGCGCGGCGAGCCCGTCTCGCTCGGCGCGATCTGGTCGGCCGTGCGCGCGCGTAGCGAGATCGGCTGGATGGCCTTCGTCACGCTGTTCGTGTTCGTGGTCTGGATGTATCAGGTGCGGCTTCTGATCGCGCTGCTGCTTGGCCTGCATGCCTCGTTCTCGAGCCTACAGGAGTTCATGACGGTGGTGCTGACTACGAACGAGGGCCTGCTGTTCCTCGGCATCGGCAACGCGGTCGGCGCGGTGCTGTCGCTGATCCTGTTTTCGCTGACCGTGGTGTCGTTTCCGCTGCTGCTCGACCGTGAGGTCGATTTCGTCACGGCGATGGTGACGAGCGTGCGCGCGGTCGTGGCCAGCCCGCTGCCGATGATTGGCTGGGCCGCGGTGATCGTGATGGTCCTGATCGTCTCGGGGCTGCCGTATTTTCTGGGGCTGGTGGTGACGCTGCCCGTGCTCGGGCACGCGACCTGGCATCTTTATCGGCGGATCGTGGTGCCGGTGGCGTAGCAGGAAGCCGGACGCAACGGCAGCGAGCTATTCGCTAGTTGCCAGCCGGCGTTCGCCGGATGAGGTCAGTTCGAGTTCGCCGAGGCGCCTGATTGCATAACCGAGGTTGGTCAGGCGCTCGCCGTGCGCTTGCGGGATTTCGCCTTGCGCCTTGCCCTTGCCGATCTCGGCCAAGGACGCAAATTCATCGGCGCTGAGTGCAACGCTGCTGTCTGTCATCAGGCAGCCTCGTCGGTCCATACCTTGAAATTGACAAGGGTATTCGGACCGAAGGTCTGGGTGATCGGGACGTCCGCGGCATCGCGTCCTTGTGCGATCAACACGCGGCCGATCCGCGGCGTGTTGTTGCGCGGATCGAACATGTGCCAGCTTCCGCCGAGATAAGCCTCAAACCAGCCGGCGAAATCTCCCACGGCCCAGGGCTTCGGCGTGCCGATGTCGCTGAGATAACCGGTGCAGTAACGCGCCGGGATGTTCATGCAGCGGCAGAACGCGATGGCAAGATGAGCATAGTCGCGGCACACGCCCTTGCCTTCGTCGTAGGCTTCCCGCGCCGTCTTGGTCGCGCGCGCGTGCTCATAGCCGAAGGCGATGTGACGATGAACGAAATCGCAGATGGCCTGGACCCGCGCCCAGCCGGGCGGCGTGTGCTCGAACAACTTCCATGCGATATCCGACAGGCGATCGGTCTCGCAGTAGCGACTGCCGAGCAGATAGACGAGCGTGTCGGTCGGCAGCGCCTCGACGGCGTGCTGAGCCGCGTTCGGGAACACTGGATCGGGCAGGCCGCTGTCGCTCACGACGCCGTCGCCGGCAAGGCGAAAGGCGCCAGCCGGCGCCACGATGCGGCTGCACCAATTGCCGAAGAGGTCGCGATAGGGAGTGATCGGCACCGACGGTCTGGTGGTCAGCAGGTCGGGCACGATGACATCGGAGGCGCGGGTGAAGTGCGTGCCCAGCACCATGATCATAGGCGTGGGCTGCGGGAATTCGTACAGCATCTCAAACCCGACGCGGAGCTTCATACGATTTTCCCTTGGCTAAGCTCGTAACATGGCTACGAAGCGGCCGATCACAAGGCTTTGACGGCTTATTCGGTCGCGGGCGGCAATTGGCGCCTCAAAAGTGCGGCACGGGCGAGAAAATGATAGCTAATTGCGGCGATTGCGCGCACGGTGCGGGAATGTCGAAAGATCTGTCGTTTCTGCGCCTATGCAGCGCCACGACTATTCGCGCGACGTGAAGCGCCTCATTCCCTCGCACCGGCGGAGCCGACTCGTAGCGACGTCGTAACAGCGGTCGTCGCGCATATTGCCCACTCCAGCGGTGAGTTGGACGCGGCAGGCGCGTGCCGCGGACACCTGAAGGTTTCACCGCGATCGATCATGAGATCGAACGCCAACCGAAAGCACCCGATGCAAACTCAACCGATGCAAGCTCTCTCGCCACGGCACGTCAAGACAGAAGAAGCGCTCCGGCTCGGCGTCGAGTCGGGCTGGTACGCGATCAAGGTCAGCGGGACCTTTGTCTCGGGCCCGCACGACTCGGAAGCGGATTGCAGTCGCAAGATCGACGAAATCAATCCGCCTCCGGTGAAGAAGAAGCGATGACGACACGGAGTTCGCCCGCTACGGCGTCTTGATACCCATCGCCTTCAACGCTTCCAGCATCTGCGCCGGCGGCGCCATCTTGATCTGCGGCGCCTTGCCCGTTTCCAGCAGGCTCTTCAGCCCCGACAGGATTGCGGGCCAGCCGGTGCGGCCGCCGGAAAGGATGTCGTCGCTGAGCGGGCGGTCGTGGCGTTCGCTCATGGTGAGGCGGACGGCCTCGCCGGCTTGTTCAATCGCGTAAGTGACAAGCGTCGTGCCGAGCTTCGCGACGAGGTCGGGCCAGTTGACGTTCCACGTCACCGTCAGCTTGTTCGGCGGAGCGTATTCGAACACATCGCCCGAAATGTGTTCCGAGCCATCAGGCGCGCGCACGACGAATTTGCCTCCGAGTCTTGGCTCCATCTCGACCGCAAAGCCGGAAAAGTATTTGCGGCTGAACTCGGCGGAGGTCAGCGCCTCCCACACCTGGTCCGGCGTCGCGGCGATGTAAATCGTGTAGACGGTGAGCGGTTTGAACTGATCGAGGTTCATTTTGCATCGAATCCCTTGTTGAGGGCTGCGTGCGGAATGGCCAGCACCTTGCCGCTTTCCAGCAGGCTCTTGAGCCCGGACAGGATCGCCGGCCACCCGTTGGAAACGGCGCCGAAATATCTGCCGCCTTCGACGAAGCCGTCATGCAGCACCGTCAAACGCACGAGCGAGCCGAACGGTTCAATGGTAAAGACCACCCGCGAGATCGGCTCACCGCGCAGCTCCTCGTATTTTTGGTGCTTGAAGCTGTAAGACAGCCGCCGCGGCGGATCGGCTTCGAGGATCTCGCCGGAATCGGTGGTCTCGCCGTCCAGCAGCAGCGCGAAAGGGGAGCCGATTTTCCAGTCGGACCTGACCTCGGCGCCGAACCAGTATTGCTTGGTGAACTCGCTCGATGTCAGCGCCTCCCACAGCCTCGTTGGTGTTGTCTCGATGTAGGTGACATAGACGAATTGCGGCTTACTCATCGCGCTTCTCCAACTGGCGTTTCAACTCGCCGAGTGCGGCGAGCTTGCCGCGCTCGAATTTCTTGATCCAGCGTTCGCCGATCTGATGGATCGGAACCGGATTGAGATAGTGCAGCTTCTCGCGGCCGTGCCTGATGGTCGTGACCAGATTGGCCTCTTCCAGAATGGCAAGGTGCTTGGTCACGGCCTGGCGCGTCATCGCGAGGCCTTCGCAGAGTTCGTTCAGCGTCTGGCCGTTCCTGGCGTGAAGTCTGTCGAGCAGCGACCGTCGTGACGCATCGGCGAGCGCTTTGAAGACCTCATCCATGGCGGCGATAATAGGCAACCAAATGGTTGCTTGTCAAGACGGTGATGCATCGCGCGCGGCTCGTGTTCCTGCAGCACCGGAGATGAAGACGTGGGGGCTGCGGCGCTGGACGGACATTGAGTGTCATGCATTAATGCCCCAAACCGCTCCCAGCGAGTCCTCCCCATGATGTCTCTGCAAGCCTATCTCGCCTTCCTTGCCGCCTGCATCGCGCTCGCGCTGTTGCCGGGGCCGATCGTCACCCTCGTCATCGCCAACGGGCTGCGCCACGGCACGCGCGCGGCGCTGACCAATGTGGCCGGTGCGCAGGCCGGCCTCGCCATCGTCATCGGCATCGTCGCGGTCGGACTGACCTCGCTGATGGCGACCATGGGGTATTGGTTCGACTGGGTGCGCTTTGCCGGCGCCGCCTATCTGGTCTGGCTCGGCATCAAGCTGATCTGGGCGCCGGTCGAGGGCGTCAATGTGGATGAGCCGCCGGCGCCGCCGCGCGGCGGATTCTTCCTGCAAGGTTTCCTGGTGCTGCTGTCGAACCCGAAAGTGCTGGTGTTCTTCGGTGCCTTCATCCCGCAGTTCATGGACATGAACCGCGACCACTTCCCGCAGGTCGCACTGCTGGGGGCCACCTTCATGGTCACTGCGGTGATGACGGACGCGCTCTACGCCATCGCCGCGGGGCGGGCCCGGAAGTTCTTCTCGGCTCGCCGCACCCGCATGATGTCGCGTATCTCCGGCGGCTTCATGATCGGCGGCGGCATCTGGCTGGCGCTGACCAGGGCGAAATAACCGCCGTCGGGCTAATCGACCAGCCTTTCCGCCCGCAGCTCAACCTCGATCTCTGCAAAAATCCGCGCCAGCCGCTCGGCCCATTGTTGCTGGCCAGACTGGTCGGCGATCAGATCCTGGCGGATCTCGATGCCGGTATTGACGAGGCCGCGAGCTTCGCCGTGCACGGGGATGGTGTAGTCGGTGAGGTCGTTCACCGCATAGGGCTCGTTGTCGCCCACGACGAGATCGCCCTCGCTGCGGAGATGCCTGAGCAGCAGCTGCGGCAGCACGGTGTCGCGATTGTAGAGCGCGCCGATGTGCCAGGGACGCGCGACGCCGGCGTAAACGGGGGTGAAGCTGTGCAGCGACACCAGCACCGTCGGCCGCTTGTCGTGCACGCGGCGGTCGATCGCGGCATCGATACGGCGGTGATAGGGCTCGAAAATCTCGCGGCGGCGCGCTTTGCGCTCCTGCTCCGAAATTCCCTCGTTGCGCGGGATCGCGGTTGCTTCGGAAATCAGGGGAATCGAGCTCACGGCGGCGGGCGGGCGGTTGCAGTCGATCACCAGCCGCGAATAGCGCTGGGCGATCAGATGTGCGCCCAGCATCTCTGCCAGCCGGTCGGCGACACCCCCAATGCCGATGTCCCAGGCGATATGCCGCGTCAGCTCGTTCTCGGCGACGCCAAGATCGCCAAGCGCAGCCGGCAGGACCCGTCCGTAGTGGTCCGAGGTGAGCAAAAAAGGCGATGTCCCTTGCGCATTCACCTCGTGCACCGGGGGGACGTCACCCTCGCTGAGGAGTTGATTGGTCGCCCCGATTGTGTCTAAAGCCATCCTGATTGCCTAATGAAACAGCAGTCACCCCGAAGAATCGGGCGGGATTGCTATAGATTGGTCCGCCCGACATCACCATGATTGCCTGACGATGCCGTTGCTGACGATTCATCACAAGACCGAATATCGCTACACCCGCCCCGTGGCGTTCGGCGAACACAGGATCATGCTGCGGCCGCGCGACGGGCATGATCTGCGCGTGCTCGACTCCAGGCTCGAGATATCGCCCGAGCCGATGTCGCTGCACTGGATCCACGACGTGTTCGGCAATTCCGTCGCGATCGCGAATTTCGACGAGCGCGCGGACGCGCTGATCTTCGACTGGCACGTCACCGTCGAGCACAATCCGGTCGAGGAGTTCGCGCTGACGCCGGACGACTCGGCCTATTTCTATCCTTTCGCGTATGACGATGAGGAGTTTCCCGACCTCGTCCACTACATCACGCCGCAATATACCGATCCCGATGGCGAGATCGCGGAATGGGCGCGCGGCTTTCTCGACGAGGACGCGCCGACGCCGACCTTCAAGATCCTGAGCGGCATGACCCACGGTATCCGCGAGCGGTTCAAGTACCGCAAGCGCCACGAGCTGGGCACGCAGCATCCGCTCGACACCTTGCAGTCCGGTAGCGGAACCTGCCGCGACTACGCGCTGTTCATGATCGAGGCGCTGCGTCATCTCGGCATCGCCGCACGATTCGTCTCCGGCTACATCTTCCTGCCGGAGGATATTGAGCAGCGCCATGTCGGCGGCGGTTCGACGCATGCCTGGGTCCAGGTCTACCTGCCCAGCGCGGGCTGGATCGAGTTCGATCCGACCAACGGCATCGTCGGCACCCGCGACCTCATCCGCGTCGCGGTCGCCCGCGATCCGCGCCAGGCAATCCCGCTGCACGGCGTCTATATCGGCCCTGCCGGCGCGTTCGACGCCATGGACGTGACCATCAGGGTGGTGTCGGACGAGCAATGCAGCGGCGAGACACTCGAGGCGGAGGTTTTGTAGATCCGCTGCGATTTGCACGCTGCCGATTGATGGTTATAGAAGGCCATGACCTCCAATCGTCTCTTCGTCTACGGCACGCTGATGCGCGGCTTCGACCATCCGATGGCGCGGCTGCTTGCGGGCCACGCGGATTTTCTGGGGGAAGCGACCTGCCGCGGCCGGCTCGTTCTGGTGAAGCATTATCCGGGGCTGCTGCTCTCTGATGTGCCGTCCGACCGCGTCCACGGCGAACTCTTTCACCTGCGCGTGCCCGACGAACTCTTGCGCGAGCTCGACATGTACGAGGCCTGCGGCGAGGGCTTTCCGGAGCCGACCGAATATCTGCGCCAGCTGGTCGACGTGACAGGTGCAGACGGGGTGACGGCACCGGCCTGGACTTACATCTACAACTGGCCCGTCACCGATCTGCCGCGCATCGAATCCGGCCGCTTTCTTGGGCTCTAGCCCGACAGCACTTCCTTCACTGCGCGCACGTCGACCTCGCGCTCGACATAACTCCACTCCTCGGTTCGCCTGAGCATCGCGACCAGCTCCTCGAACAGCGAGGCGTGCGCAGGCGCGAATTCGAACCAGGTCAGGAAGTCGAAGGGCCCGCCGAGGTCGCGGCAATGATAGAGCTGCCGCGCAATCGCAGGCAGGAAGCGCAGGCTGTTCGCGATGTGATGCGACTTGTCCTCGAAGATCCTGCGGCGCTCTTCCTGGGTCAGATCCCACCAGGCCTGCGACTTGCGGATCGGGATCAGCGCCGCACTGGTTGCTTCCAGCCGGCCGAGGCCGGCCTGCACGGCAGTGAGCTGCTGCTTCTCCGGGCGCTCGGTGTAGCGCAAGCTGCTCGCGACACCGACCAGGCGCCAGGCATTGCGCGAGGGCACCAGCGGCAACGCGATGGCCTCGCTGTCGGTGACCGACAGCGTTGGCATGAAGGCGAGGGGCTCGCCCGTCACCGGCGAAATCGAGGTGATGCGCCAACCCCCGCTCTGGCCGCCTCGGAAGGTCCTGAACATGGCCCCCATGGAAGCGTGGAACCGGGGCGGGTTCAAGCTTTCCGTCGAATCTTCGACCTGTGAATAGCCGGGAGAAGCCCCAAGTGCATCGTATTTCCCGGGGGCATCCTTATATGCCTATTCGTTGGCAAAACGCCCGACTCACCCCAGAAATCAACCTGATGCGCTTCACGCCCCAATTCCTCGACGAGCTTCGGGCCCGGCTTTCGGTCTCCGAAGTCGTGGGCAAGCGCGTCAAACTGAAGAAGGCGGGGCGAGAGTGGAAGGGGCTGTCGCCGTTCCAGCAGGAAAAGACGCCGTCCTTCTACGTCAACGACCAGAAGGGCTTTTACCACGACTTCTCCTCCGGCAAGCACGGCGACATCATCAGCTTCATGATGGAGACCGACGGCCTGCCGTTCGCGGAGGCCGTGGAGCGGCTCGCCAATATGGCGGGCCTACCGCTGCCAGCGGTGACACCGGATGCGGCGCGTCAGGAGCAGCGGCGCCGCTCGCTGCATGACGTCATGGATCTCGCCGCCAAGTTCTTTGCCGAGACGCTGGCCTCTCGCGTCGGCGCCAAGGCGCGCGGCTATCTCGCCGACCGCGCGATCTCGCCGGCGACGCAATTGCAGTTTCGGCTGGGCTATGCGCCACCTGATCGCTTTGCGCTGAAAGAGCATCTCGGCAAGCTCGGCGTCTCCGTCGACGACATGGTCGAAACCGGCATGCTGGTGGCCGGCAACGACATCCCGGTGCCCTATGATCGCTTCCGCGATCGCGTGATGTTTCCGATCACGGATCTGCGCGGCCGCGTCATCGCCTTCGGCGGGCGCGCGCTGGAGAAGGACGTTCCGGCCAAGTACCTGAACTCGCCGGAGACGCCGCTCTTCCACAAGGGCGACAATCTGTACAACCACCAGACCGCGCGCAAAGCCACCCATGACGGCAGCCCCCTCATCGTGGTCGAAGGCTATGTCGACGTCATCGCCATGGTCACCGCGGGCTTTGCCGGCAGCGTGGCGCCGCTCGGCACCGCGCTCACTGAAAACCAGCTCGCGCTGCTCTGGAAAATGGCGGACGAGCCGATCCTCTGCTTCGACGGCGACCGCGCCGGCCAGAAAGCCGCTTATCGTGCCGCGGATCTCGCCTTACCCTTCCTCGCGCCCGGCAAGAGTCTGCGCTTCGCCCTGCTGCCGGAAGGGCAGGACCCCGACGATCTCGTGCGCTCCGGCGGTCGTGGCGCGATCGAGGAGGTGATCGCGGCGGCGCGTCCGCTCGCCGAGATGATCTGGTCGCGCGAGCTCGAAGGCGGCAATTTCGCCACGCCCGAGCGCCGCGCCGCGCTAGAGGCGCGCATCAAGGAGCTCTCCAACGGCATCCGCGACGAGGTGGTGCGGCGCTATTATCGGCAGGATCTTGCCGAGCGGCTCCAGCGTGCCTTTGCCCCCGAAGGCGGGCGCGGCGGCTTCGGCGCCGGCCGTGGCAATTTCCGCCCCGGGCCCGGCGGTCGCCAGTTCCAGCCGCGCGGTGGGGGAGGCGCGAATCGATTCGGCGGTCAGGGATTTGGTGGCCGCCGCGGCCCGCCCGGCCCGATCCAGCTGCCCTCCGGGCCCTATCAGGCGGCGAGCGCGCAGCTGGCGGCAAGCCCGATCATGCGCGGCCAACGCAGCGCCATCTCCCGCCGGGAGGCCCTGATCCTGCAAATCCTGATCAACCACCCCTGGCTCCTCCACGATCATCTCGAGGAAGTCGCGGCCCTGGAGCTGGCCCATCCCGAGGTCCATAAGCTCCGGGCCGGCATCATCGCCGCCTTCGCCAACGACCATCACCATTCGCCGGACCCCGGCGAGCTCGCCGAGAAGATGCGCAGCGACCTCGAGAAGGGTGGATTTTATCAGGCCCTTCAAAGGGTTGAGGGCGGCATCACGACCGCGGCGGTGTGGGGCGCCCGCGAGGGCGCCGCACGGGACGACGTTCTCTCCACCTGGCATCAGCTGGTCGCCTTGCATCGGCAGTACCATTCACTACTTAGAGAGCTGAAAGACGCCGAGCTGGCCTTGGGGGAAGATCCCAGCGAGGCCAACATGGCGTGGCTGCGCGACGTCAAGGCTCGGATAGGCGAAGTCGACGGCACCGAGGCCCTGATCGAGGGTTTTGGCGAGCTGTCGGGCCGGTTCCAGAAGAGCGTGTGATGAAAGAATCATGCGGACGGCCGGGACCGGAACCGCTAAAAGACTCGCCAAATCCGAGGTTTGGCGGCAAAAACAGGGTTAATCGAGGCTTAACGGTCTTGTAGCACTTTGGCCACCAGGCGGCCGCAGGCAGAACAGACGCGTCAGGAATGAATCCGCGCAATTGCTGTTGGCACTACACCTGCATCCGCTGCGACAAAGAGGCTCTACGAAGCGTTAGGCAAATCCGGCGAGTGAAAGGTCGGGGGTGGCGACAAGAGGTCCGCGCCGCCCTTTCCGTGTCGAGATCTGACGAAGCGAGAGCATCGAGCAACAGGTTCAAGTGATTTCACGCGGGCGCGGCGAACGTCTGTGTGAAACGCGTTTAGGAGCAATGGATGGCCACCAAGGCAAAGACGCTGCAGGCGAAGGACAAGGAAAAAGACGACAAGGCAGCGGACGCGCCGGAGAAGGACTCCCAGGACGCGCCCTCGCCGTTGCTCGATCTGTCCGACGCGGCCGTGAAGAAGATGATCAAGCAGGCCAAGAAGCGCGGCTTCGTGACCTTCGATCAGCTCAACGAAGTTTTGCCGTCCGACCAGACCTCTCCCGAGCAGATCGAGGACATCATGTCCATGCTCTCGGACATGGGCATCAACGTCACCGAAGCCGACGATAGCGAAGGCGAGGAGGACAAGGACGAGAGCGGCGAGGACGAGACCGACAACGAACTGGTCGAAGTCACCCAGAAGGCCGTCACCGAGGTCAAGAAGAGCGAGCCGGGCGAGCGCACCGATGATCCCGTGCGCATGTATCTGCGCGAGATGGGCACCGTCGAGCTGCTGTCGCGCGAAGGCGAAATCGCGATTGCGAAGCGCATCGAGGCCGGCCGCGAGGCGATGATCGCAGGTCTGTGCGAAAGCCCGCTGACCTTCCAGGCCATCATCATCTGGCGCGACGAGCTCAACGAAGGAAAAATCTTCCTTCGTGACATCATCGATCTCGAAGCCACCTATGCTGGGCCCGACGCCAAGGCCGGCATGAACAATGCGATGATCGCCGGTCCGAACGGCGAGACCGGTGAAGCGTCGGCCGAAGGCGGCCAGGCCACCGGCGCCGCGCCGGCGCATGTCGCGCCGCCCGCCGCACCGCCGGCGCCGACCCCGTTCCGCGCCGCGCCTGCGCCCGGCAATGCCGGCGACGCCGCGAAGGATCCCGCGGAGTCCGCCGCCGAAGCCGACATGGACGAGGACGACGAGTTCGAGAACCAGATGTCGCTTGCGGCGATCGAGGCCGAGCTCAAGCCGAAGGTCGTCGAGATCTTCGACAAGATCGCCGACAGCTACAAGAAGCTGCGCAAGCTGCAAGAGCAGGACATCCAGAACCAGCTCGAGAGCACCTCGCACGGCCCCTCGCTCTCGCCGCACCAGGAGCGCAAATACCGCAAGCTCAAGGACGAGATCATCGTCGAGGTGAAGTCGCTGCGCCTGAACCAGGCGCGTATCGACTCACTGGTCGAGCAGCTCTACGACATCAACAAGCGCCTCGTCTCCCATGAGGGCCGCCTGATGCGCCTTGCCGACAGCCACGGCGTCGCGCGCGAAGACTTCCTGCGCAACTACACCGGCTCGGAGCTCGATCCGCGCTGGCTCAACCGTGTCTCGAAGCTGTCGGCCAAGGGCTGGAAGAACTTCGTCCATCACGAGAAGGACCGCATCAAGGACCTCCGCCACGAGGTGCATCAGCTCGCGGCGCTGACCGGCTTGGAGATCATCGAGTTCCGCAAGATCGTGCACTCGGTGCAGAAGGGCGAGCGCGAAGCCCGCCAGGCCAAGAAGGAGATGGTGGAAGCCAACCTCCGTCTCGTGATCTCGATCGCCAAGAAATACACCAACCGCGGCCTGCAGTTCCTCGACCTGATCCAGGAAGGCAACATCGGTCTGATGAAGGCGGTCGACAAGTTCGAGTATCGCCGCGGCTACAAGTTCTCGACCTACGCCACGTGGTGGATCCGGCAGGCGATCACCCGCTCGATCGCCGACCAGGCGCGCACCATCCGCATCCCCGTGCACATGATCGAGACGATCAACAAGATCGTGCGCACCTCGCGGCAGATGCTCAACGAGATCGGCCGCGAGCCCACTCCTGAGGAATTGGCCGAAAAGCTCGGCATGCCGCTGGAGAAAGTGCGAAAAGTCCTCAAGATCGCCAAGGAGCCGTTGTCGCTGGAGACGCCCGTCGGTGACGAAGAGGATTCACACCTCGGCGATTTCATCGAGGACAAGAACGCGATCCTGCCGATCGACGCCGCGATCCAGTCGAACCTGCGCGAAACCACCACGCGCGTGCTGGCCTCGCTCACCCCGCGCGAAGAGCGCGTGCTGCGCATGCGCTTCGGCATCGGCATGAACACCGACCATACGCTGGAAGAAGTCGGCCAGCAGTTCTCGGTGACGAGAGAGCGTATTCGTCAGATCGAAGCGAAGGCGCTGCGCAAGCTGAAGCACCCGTCAAGGTCGCGGAAGCTGCGGTCGTTCCTGGATAACTAGTTCAAACGCCGCCACTTGGCTGTTGAAACAAGAACGGCGGGCGAAAGCCCGCCGTTTTCGTTCATGCCTAGTTCGACAGCGTTCAGCCCAAAGAGGCTCATGCTTTTCCAATCGAATATACATCCGACGAGAGAGGCGCATCGATTCTGGAATTCCGGGTGGATGGCTCTAGCCTCGACGTCGCACAGATCGACATCTATGCTTCGATGATGCCGGCTCACCTCACCGTCTGGTACAACACCCGTTGCCCTGTCTGCGATGCCGGCATCGACTGGCAGCGCAACAAGCTGTTGGCGCTGGTGCGCGCGGGCACGATCGAATTCAGGGATATCAACGAGCAGCCCGATGCGCTGGGGCACTTTGGCGCCACGCTCGACGGCATCAGACGTCGCTTGCATGCGACCGACGAGACCGGCCAACTCATCGTCGGTGCGGATGTCGCGATTGCGCTGTGGACGCTGACCCTGGGGGAGGGGTGGCTTGCGGGGTTGTTCGGCAATCGCGTGGCGCTGCCGTTCACCCGGTTCTTCTATGATCGGTTTGCCGATCTGCTGTTTGCCTGGAACAGGCGGAGCGGGCGCTGGTGAGCGCCTGCCTGGGTCGACCTATTTCTTCTTCGCGCCGACCCGCTCGAGGTTCTTGATCTCAAGCGCCGGGCGGCCGGATTTTTCGGCGATCTCGCGGTCCTGCTCCATGATATAGGCGCGGGCCGGCTCGTCGCCGTCGAGGCCGCCGAGCAATTCGGCGGGCACGCGCCGGTTGGAGCGTTGTGAGCCGTCTTCATAGAAGACGTTGAAAAAGGCGAATTCGCCCTTGGGATTGGTTCCGGGTTTTTTGGCCATGGCCGGCTTTTCGTCGATCAGGGGGCCATAGTCAAATGACTTTGGCAGGTTTCCGGTGGCTGGGCGCGGACCCTGCAGCGGCAGAACCAGCTGCGCGATCGATCGACGAACCCATTTACGAGGCGCCTCGATGTCGGGCGGAAGAGTCCAACGCTTCGTAAAACCCGATGCGCTCCTTAGGAGATTCTTGCCTCACCCTTGCCTCAACAAACGGCGGGCCGCGAAGCCCGCCGTTTATTTTGGTCTTCAGCGTCGCCCGGGGCTGGCGGGGCGACAACCTAGAATAGAATATTAGAACCGGCGCCATGCCATGGCAAGGCAAATCGTTGGCGCTGCGAAGTCGCAGCGAGCGCATCTCAGATATGCAGGAGTCGCGACATCGGACTTCATTCGTCGAGCAGGATGCGATCGGTTCTGGCGAGGATTTGCCGCTTTGACGCGAATCCGGTTCCCGGGCATGATCGCGCGCCGCTTCCCCACTCATTCCCTGTAGGATTTTTCCCAATGTCGAAATACGCCCTGGCCATCGCCGTCATCACCTGTCTGGCCGGCGGATCGGCGCAGGCCGCGCGCTGCGGCGGCGACTTCAATAGCTTTGTCGCGAGCATGACCGCGGAAGCGCAAGCAGCCGGCGTCTCGGCGGGCGTGACCAGCGCGGCACTCAGTGGTGTGCAGCAGGACGGCGCGGTGCTCGCCTTCGACCGGCGCCAGCGCTACACCTTCAACAAGAGCTTCGAGCAGTATGTCTCGACCCGGGTCGGCCCCGGCCGCATCAATGGCGGCAAGGCGCTGTTGCAGCGCCACGCCGCGCTGCTGTCACGCATCGAGCAGCAGTTCGGCGTGCCCCGCTATATCCTGGTCGCGATCTGGGGGCTGGAGAGCGATTTCGGCAAGGGCGACATCGGCAAGCTGCCGGTGGTCCGCACGCTGGCGACGCTCGCGCATGACTGCCGCCGCACCGAGCTATTCCAGGGCGAGCTGCTCGCGGCGCTGAAGATCGTGCAGCGCGGTGACCTGCCGCTGCGCGACCTGATCGGCGCCTATGCCGGCGAGATCGGCCAGACCCAGTTCCTGCCCTCCTCCTACATCAAGTACGGCGTCGATTTCGACGGCGACGGCCACGTCGATCTCCGCCACAGCGTCCCCGACGTGCTCGCCTCGACCGCGAACCTGCTCCACACCAGCGGCTTCAAGATGGGCCAGCCCTACAGCGAAGGCACCGCCAATTTCGAGGCCATGCGCGAATGGAACAGGGCGGTGATCTATCGCAAGACGATCGGGTATTTTGCCGATCGGCTGGCGGGGCAGTGAGGGGAGCCAAAGAGACGGAGCACTCGCGCACATACTTGGTGTCATCGCCCGCGAAGGCGGGCGATCCAGTATTCCAGAGACCGCGCGAGAATACGGAGAGGCTACGGCGTACTGGATTCCCCGCCTTCGCGGGGAATGACAACGGAGAGGTCCGTGAACGCTCGCCAGGACGACGGTTTAATTCGACGGCGCCCCTCACTCCGTCCCCTTCGCCATCCTCTCCAGCTTGCGCTGCAACGGCGCCCAGTACGTTGCCGGGCGGAAGCGCTGCAGGAGATCCATGAAGCGGGCGTCGTTGCCGATCAGGATGCGCGGCTCGTTTCTCTCGATGCCCGTGATGATGCGCAGCGCGGCGTCCCGTGGCGTGGTCCTTGCCGCGTTCTCGAACCGCTCGATCGATTGCGACCGGCGTGCGTTGTCGGTGACGCCGACCCCGGTGCGCGAGTTGCGGGCGATGGCGGTGGCGACGCCGCCAGGATGCACGACCGACAGCCTGACAGGGCTGCCCGCCATGGCCAGTTCGTGCCGCACGCTCTCGGAAAAGCCGCGCACCGCGAATTTCGCCGCGGCATAGGCCGACTGCCCCGGCGGGGCGATGATGCCGAAGATCGAGGACAAATTGACGATGTGCGCCTCTGGCCTCGTCCTCAGATGCGGCAGGAAGGCGCGCGTGCCGTGCACCACGCCCCAGAAATTGATGTCGAACAGCCAGTCCATCTGCGCCTGGTCGATCTCCTCGAACGATCCCATCAGTGCAACGCCGGCATTGTTGACGACGATGCCAAGTGCGGGATGCGCGGTGGCCGCCTCACGCGCGAATTGCGCGATGTCGTCGGGCTCGCTGACATCGACGCGATGCAGGCTGAGCTTGCTTGCGGCGCCGATCTCGGCCGCGAGCGTCTTCAGCCCGGGCTCGTCGCGATCGGCGAGCGCGAGATCGCAGCCGCGCCGTGCAAGTTCGATCGCCAGTGCGCGGCCGATGCCGCTTGCCGCTCCGGTGATAGCGGCGGCGCCGCGGATTGCAGTCAAGATGATCCCCCAGTCGAGCCACTTGAGCGGAACTATGATTTACATTTTTTCATATTGGAACCGAACCGCATGGCGGTTCCCACCTTAACCTACGTTACTTGATGAAGACAGGCAGCATTGGGAGCCGCCGATGGGACAAGCAAAGCCGTTTCGAGCCACCGCACTGATCGTGGAAGACGACCTCATGCAGAGGGAGATGCTCAGTCTTCTTCTCGAAGAAAGCGGCTACGACGTCATTCAATGCGAGAGCGCCGAGGCGGCCGAGCTTGTGCTGGAGAAGAGCGCCGGCGCGCTCTGCCTGATGATGACCGACGTTCAGCTTGCCGGCCGCATGAACGGCGTCGAGCTCGCGCATGTCGCCAAGGACCGCAACCCGAAGCTCGACGTCGTCGTCACCTCCGGCCGGCCCTTGATGCAGGCCTTGCCGAACGGCGCGAAGTTCTGGGCCAAGCCATGGGCGCCGCTCGACGTGCTCCGCGAGGCCGAGATCGCGCAGCTGTCCTGAGGGTCGATCCGGCAGGCCGGCTTTCGTGGTCCGCGGCGCGGTGATAAGGTCGGTCCATGACCTTGTCCTTCCTGCTCACCTCGCTGATCGTCGTCGCCTCGCCCGGCACCGGCGTGCTCTACACGCTGGCGGCCGCGCTGACCCGCGGCTCGCGCGCGAGCATCGCCGCTGCCTTCGGCTGCACCCTCGGAATCGTGCCGCACATGACGGCCGCGATGCTGGGGCTCGCCGCCGTGCTCCACACCAGCGCGCTCGCCTTCGCCGCGCTGAAATGGTGCGGTGTCGCCTATCTGCTCTACATGTCCTGGCAGGCGCTGCGCGAGACCGGGGCGCTGGCAGTCGACGGCGAGATCCGCGAGCGTTCGGTCGGTCGGGTGATCGTGACCGGCTTCCTGATCAACATCCTCAATCCAAAACTGTCGATCTTCTTCCTGGCTTTCCTGCCGCAGTTCATCGCCGCGGACGAAGCCCATGTGCTGGCGCGAATGCTGGAGTTGAGCGGCGCCTTCATGGCGATGACGTTTGCGGTGTTCGTGGTCTACGGCCTCTGTGCGGCATCGGTGCGCGAGCGCGTCATCTCCCGCCCGCGTGTCATGGCCTGGCTGCGCCGGAGTTTTGCCGCCGGCTTCGCCGCGCTCGGCGCCAAGCTGGCGTTCGCGGAGCGATAGCTTCTCCAGCCAATAAAAAAGCGGGCCTTGCGCCCGCCATCTTCCAACTCAGAACTCCCACCCGACGCCCGGGCGGAGCGTGCTCCACCCGGGCAAAGAATAAGAAGCCTCGCTACTTCTTCTTCGCTGCCTTCTTGGCCTTCTTCTTCGTCGCCTTCTTCGCCTTCTTCGCTTTCTTAGCCATAGGATCCTCTTCAGGGTTAATGGTGAAACGCGACACGAGGGATGCTCGGCGGAGGGCCAGCCTCGCAACATCCTCGATGACAAGCTCAGCAGATTCGCGCGCTTCTGCCCCGCGCTGTCACATCCGTGTCATCGCGTTATCCACAGCTCAGATGCATTTTCGGGTGATTTTGGCTCACGAATCCGCGTCGCCGGCATGCCTACGATCCGACAATGCGCCAGCCGTTCATGAATCCAAAACCAAAGTCATGCTTTCGCGGATCGCAGTGAGACTCCGTTAAGCGCGGCGGCGGCATTGTCCCCCCAAGAAAACGGGGACGGGATCATGGACGGTCAGCTGGCAGGGACGGAGGGCGCGACGCTGCGCGCGCCGCGTGCGCCATGCTGAACGTGCCGACACTCTGGACCGTGTTCGTCGTCAACTTCCTGGCGCTCGGCCTGATCTGGGCCTACGTGATGCGCACCTATCCGAAATTCGCGGCCGCGCGGTTCTGGATGGCATCGTCCTTTATCGGCGCGACCGGCGCGATGACGGCCCTGCTGCGCCTGTTCGTCGCGTCTCCGTTGCCGCTCCTGCTTGGCGCCGCCGGCGTCATCGCGGCGAGCTGCCTTGCCGCCATGGGCATTCAACGCTTCTATCACCGGCCCGTCTCATGGCGCGTCATGATCGCAACAGCAGGCTTAAGCCTCGCCGGCGTCGTGTTCTTCGTGGTCGGCTTCGACAACATGCAGCTGCGCATGCTCTGCTACACGCTCGGTCAGGCCGTGCCGCTGGTGCTGGCGCTGCGTCTGTTGCTGTCGCCGCCGGAAGGCCGCGTCAGTCCGGGCGCCCGGCTGTCCGGCATCGTCATCCTCGCCATTATCGCGATCCTCGTCGTCCGCACGGTGGGCAATCTGCTCGGCGGCGATTTCTCGGCAAGCGCCGGCGGCCAGGCTCATGGCGTCATGGTGCTGGGTCTCCTGTTCCTGTCCATGACGCTCAATTTCGGCTTCCTGCTGATGGCGATGGACAGCTTGCGCAACGAGGTCGCCGACCTCGCGCTACTCGACGATCTCACCGGCGTCGCCAACCGGCGGCATCTGTTGCAGCGGCTGAGCGAAGAATGCGCCCGCTCGGAGCGCAGCAGCGAGCCGTTCTCGCTGCTGGTCATCGATCTCGACGGCTTCAAGACCATCAACGACACCCATGGCCATGCCGCGGGCGATGCCTGCCTCCAGCACTTCACCCTGATGGCGCAGACGCGCTTGAGGCCCGGCGACATGCTCGCCCGCACCGGCGGCGACGAATTCTGCGTCGTGCTGCCGTCGTCGACCTTGCGCGAGGCGGCTGCGATCGCCCGCCGCGTGCTCGAGGTCTGCCGCCAGGATGCCGTCAGCTGCACCGGCATCGACATTCCGATTGCGATCTCGATCGGGGTGGCGCAGTGGGACCGCGGCGTCGGCCAGTTTCCGGACCGCCTGATCGCGCATGCCGACCACGCCCTCTATGCGGCCAAGAAGAACGGCAAGAACGACTTTGCCGTCCACGATCCAGCGCCACCGCTGATGCCTGACCCGATCGGTTCAGGCGAGGCCTTGCGCAAATTCGCGTAAGGGCGTGCTAACGTCAGGTCCGCATTGGACCCGCATGATGATCTCTCGCCTGCTCGCGGCCGTTCTCGCCGCCCTCATTCTGATCGCACCTGCCGCTGCGACCGACGCCGAGCTCGCAAAGCTCGCGCGCGCCTCCGGCACGCCCGACATTCCCGGCCTGAAGATGGTGTGGCTGGCGCCATGGGGCGATGTCGGCAACGCAAAAGCCTGGCGCAACATCATCGTGCACCAGACCGAGGGACCGGCAGGCTCGGCGCGCGGCGGCGCCGAGATGCAAACGAAGAATCCCACGCGTCGCGGCGTCACATTGTGGGTCGAGACCGACGGCACCGTCTATTGGGCGGTCGCGGAAAACCTGGTGCCGACCCATGGCGACGGCGCCAACCGCAACGACAACAAGTACATCGACAACAAGCCGACCTACCGCCAGGTGGTGCGCGACAATTCGATCGGCGTCGAGTTCGCCGGCAACTATCCCGACGTCACCACGGGACCGACCGCGGCGCAGGTCGCGGCGTGGAAGATCCTCGTCCAAATCCTGCGCGCGCGCTACGGCATCCCGCTCGACCACGTCTATGCGCACAACTGGATCGACTACAAGGATGCCCGCTATTGCGAAGGCTGCTGGCTCGCGACGCTGGCGCGGACATGGGAGGAGTGAGCGAAGCGCCGACGATGCGCTCTTCCCTTCTCCCCTTGCGGGAGAAGGTGGCGCGAAGCGCCGGATGAGGGGTTGTCTCCGCGAATGACGATGTGAGAGACGTGCTCGCGGAGACAACCCCTCACCCGTCTCGCCGCTATCGCGGCGAGCCACCCTCTCCCGCAAGGGGAGAGGGGAAGATCAATCACACCGGCTCCGACATCCACCCGAACAGCCGCCGGATCAAGCCCGGTCGCCGCGGCAGTTCCGGCGGGCCGTCCGCGGCCAGCACGCGCTTGAAGAAGTAGTCCAGGAACACCATGTCGTTCGGCTCGGTGACGGTGAATGTCTCCTCGCCGAAATAGACGCTGTAATTGAAGAAGAACGGGCCCATGAGCGGGATCGTCGCGGTCGAGGCATAGTCCTTCGAGATCACGAACTCCGACGGCTCGAGCCCGTGCTCGCGCATCGCCTGCTCGACCAGCGGCAGCTTGCGCATGAACTGGGCGGAGAAGCCGCCCACGGTGGATTGCAGGATGATCGACACGGCGCGTGTCCGTTCTCTTGATGCTGTCGGCCCGATCCCTTTGGTCGGTCAACCGGCAGCGCGGGTTCAAGATGCCTGGTCCGCGTCCCCGCGAACATGCTGCGCCTCACACGCAAACAAAAAGCCGGCGTCGCCGCCGGCTTTCTGTCTCTTGTCGATCCGCCAATCTCTGGCGCCAAAACCTCGCGCTTAGAGCGCGGCTTCCAGCGCGGCCTGTTCGGCCTTTGCGATCGTGCCCTTGACCGCAGACTGCACCTTCTCGAAGGCGCGGACCTCGATCTGGCGGACGCGCTCGCGCGACACGCCGAACTCGGCGGCAAGGTCTTCCAGGGTCATCGGCTCGTCGGCGAGGCGGCGGGCCTCGAAGATGCGGCGTTCGCGCGGGTTGAGCACGCCCATGGCGCCGTTCAGGGCGTCACGACGGTGATCATACTCCTCGTGCTCGGCCAGCATGGCTTCCTGGTTGGGCGAATTGTCGACCAGCCAGTCCTGCCATTCGCCGGCTTCGCCGTCGTCGCGGATCGGAGCGTTGAGCGACGCGTCGCCACCGAGGCGGCGGTTCATGTCGACCACGTCCTGAGCCGTGACGCCGAGACGCTTTGCGATTATGGCCACCTGGTCGGGGCGAAGATCGCCTTCGTCCAGAGCGGAAATCTTGCTCTTCGCCTTGCGCAGGTTGAAGAACAGCTTCTTCTGGTTCGCGGTGGTGCCCATCTTCACGAGCGACCACGAACGCAGGATGTACTCTTGAATCGACGCCTTGATCCACCACATCGCGTAGGTTGCGAGACGGAAGCCCTTCTCGGGCTCGAACCGCTTCACCGCCTGCATCAGGCCGACATTGCCTTCCGAGACGACCTCGGAGATCGGCAGGCCGTAGCCGCGATAGCCCATGGCGATCTTGGCCACGAGACGGAGATGGCTGGTGACGAGTTGGTGCGCGGCGTCGCGATCATCGTGCTCGCGCCAACGCTTGGCGAGCATGTATTCCTGCTGGGGTTCCAGCATCGGAAACTTGCGGATTTCGCCGAGGTAACGGGAAAGACCGGATTCGCCATTAAGGACCGGCAGGGTAGCTGTACGGGCCATAGTGCGCCCTCCAAACAGGTTCAGGCCCCCGATAGCGGCGGGCCAGGCAGACGACCGCTTGGTTAAAGCCGATCGGTGCTGCGATGTTCCGCGTTGGTCTTCAACGCAAGCGCAATATACTCCATCGGAAGGCAAAAAGGGAAGGATTGCTGACGTCACGTCCCCGTGTGGCAGCTATAACTTTTTGTAATGTAAGGCCCCCTGAAGGAGAAGCAAATCCTCCGGCAGAGGCGTCTCCCAGTGAAGTAATTCTCCAGTCCTCGGGTGCTCCAATACCAGCAGGTAGGCGTGCAGCGCCTGCCGCCCTAGCGCGGCGAGGGCGGCCTGCGACTCGGGGCCCAGCTGGTTCGCCTTGGTCTTGAAATGCGGGCCGTAGACGGCGTCGCCCATCAGGGGGTGGCCGATATGGGCGAGGTGGACGCGGATCTGATGGGTGCGTCCGGTCTCGAGTTCGCAGGCGAGCAGCGTCGCGATCGGCTTGCCGTCGCGTCCGGCAAAACTCTCCAGAAGCTCCCAATGCGTCACGGCCTCGCGGCCGCCCTGGCGCACCGCCATTTTCTCGCGCGCATGCGGGTGACGGTCGATCGGCGCGTCCACGGTGCCGCGATGGCGGCCCGGCAGCCCCCAGGCGAAGGCCATGTAGCCGCGCCGCATCGGCCCGGTACGGCCGTGATCGGCGAATTGCGCGGTGAGCGAGGCATGCGCGAGGTCGTTCTTAGCGACCACCATCAACCCGGTGGTGTCCTTGTCCAGCCGGTGCACGATGCCGGGCCGGCGCACCCCGCCGATGCCGGAGAGCGAGCCGCCGCAATGGGCGATCAGCGCATTGACCAGCGTACCGGTCTCGTGGCCCGCCGCGGGATGCACCACCAGCCCCTTCGGCTTGTTGAGGACGACGATGTCGTCGTCCTCGAACACGATGTCGAGGGCGATATCCTCGCCTTTCGGCTCCGGCGCGGCCGCTTCCGGCACGTCGATTGTGATCGTATCGCCGGAGGCGACGTGATAAGCGGGGTCCCGGATCGCGGCGTCCCTGAGGCTCACCGCGCCCCCCAGAATCAGGGCTTTCAGCCTCGATCGCGATAGCTCGGCAAGGTGCAGCGCCAGCACGCGGTCGAGCCGGGTCGAGCCCTCGGAGCCTTCGACGACAACCTCCAACCTTTGCGCAGAGCCAGAATTTTCCATGACGACGTCTGATACCGTTGTTCCCGAACCGAGCCCCGAGCAGGCCGCGCTGTTCGCGCGGGTGCGGCGGATGATGCTGATCGCGGGGTTGACCACGGCGCTGGCAATCTGCGCCGTGCTGATCGCGGTGGGCTACCGCCTTTTCAAGTCCGAGGGAAGGGCGCCCGAGCCGGCAGGCGACGTCACCGCGACTCTCCCGAAGGGCGCCAAAATCGTCTCGAGCGGCGTCGCCGGCGACCGGCTCGTGATCACGCTCGACATCGGCGGCGTCACCGAGATCCGCACCTTCGATGCCCACACGTTGAAGCCGGCTGGAAAGCTGAAATTCGCCAATGAGCCGTGAGTACGGCCTCGGAACTCGCCGCCATCGTCGTCTTGGCGAAGGCCAGGACCCATAACCACCGAATCCGGTTGCACGAACGAGATCGTCGTTCAGATATGCCTTAACCATCCGCATACGGGGTAATGGGTCCTGGCATTCGCCAGGACGACAGCGGAGAGCGAGCATCCGAAACCCCTCGATCCCCGCTTGCCGCCGGCAAAATTCGAGGCTATGTCCTCTCCCTCAACGCTCCCTTCGTCTAGCGGTTAGGACGCGGCCCTCTCAAGGCTGAAACAGGGGTTCGATTCCCCTAGGGAGCGCCAAGTTTCGGTTGATTTCCTTCGATTTTTTTTCAGGCAATCGTCCCACTCCCGATAGAGTGGGATCGCGTATGTTCTCCGTTCATCCCCTGCCGGATTTTGCCGAGTGGAAATCGAGCGAGTACTTTTCGAGCTACGCAACCTCATCGATACGATGCCAAACTTTCACAATTCGGCATCCAACACCCCGGAAGGGCGAATGTGGCTCGGTCGTGCCGCGGCTATGGTCGAAGCCGGCGGATCGTCGCTCGATGCAGCGGGGTTCGTACTCGCGATGGACGCCGTCATCGGGGAATCGAACTCCTATAGGCATGGGCAAGCGGTCTCTAAAGCGGCTAGCATTCTCTTTCGAACGTTTGCGCGTGTAGAGTCACAATCGACTCCCAACTTGCAAGGCGCCTATATTCCCGCCGGCAACTCGTTTGATGCACTCGCCGCTATCGCTCGAGTTTTCAGCTTAGCGACGACTGAGCTATTCATTGTCGATCCCTATTCTGATGAGAAGCTGTTGCGTGATTTTGCACCGCTCGCGGCGGAAAATGTTCTGCTTAAGATTCTGGTCGATCCGTTTTATGTGAAATCGTCCCTTAAGCCCGCCGTCGAGCGCTGGCAAAGCCAGTTTCAAAATCGGCCACTGGAGGCGCGTTTAACTTCGCCTCGCCAACTGCATGATCGCCTGATCATTGTTGACGACAAAGAAGTTTGGATAGTCACTCAGTCGTTCGCTCATTTGGCGGAACGGGCGCCGGCCTCCGTAACGCGATTCGAGTCAGAGGCGGCCGATTCTAAAATTGGACAGCTACCGTACCATGTGGGCTGCCGCACAGCCGATATAAACCAACCAGGGCGCGCCATTCGCGTGCGACACTGCAAAACCAAACCGTTTCGTGCGCACGAGCAAGCTTCTAGCGACCTGGCGCAGGCGCTCTCCTAAGCGATCGTGCCGTCGATCGAGCGGCGGATCACCCGCTGCACTTCGGCATTCGACAGAAAAAGATCGTGGTTGATGATGCCCCAGCCTTCCGCTGACGCATCGACCACGCGTACGCCGAGGCGCGCGATGACGGCTTTTTCGGCGGCGCCGACCCTGGTCATTCCACCTGCGATCTGTCCCGACAACGCCAGTGCGCGATCGTTCGTCGCGGCGATCACGGTGATTTTGCCCGCAAGCGGACCGATGCGCTGGATCGCTGACGAGAACACGTCCATGTCGATATCGGGCGCGGCAAACACCACGGCGCCGATCTTGCTCGTCACTGTGTCGCCGTATCGCGCATAGAGCTGACGCAGGCTTTCGAGCGACAGCATGGTTCCCATGCTGTGCGCAACGATGTTCACGCGGCCGGTGCCTGGCGCCGACACGAGTGTGGAGAGCACGCGCTCGAACTCGTCGCGGGACCACATCGCACTGTCGCGGTCATAGGCATAGTCGAACAGTCCTGCCTTGGAGGGCCAGGAGAACACCATGGTCCGGCCGCGGAACTTGATCCCATCGGAGAGATGGGCGCCATCCAGCACCGCCGTCTCGAACGTCTGCTTGAAGCCGTGCACATAGATCAGCACGTCTCCTCCGCCGGCCTGCGCAACGAGATCGCCAACGTCGGCCGACACCGGTTCGACCCGGTCAAGGCGCCAATCGCCAAGTCCAACCGAGGCCAGAGAAAGGCGGCTCTCGTCCGGCGCCCCCAGCTTCGCCCGCGCGATTGTCATGGTCGTCGCGCGCTCCGGCCCGAACCAGGGCTTCGTGCGACCGCCGTTCACCGGCTTGCGCGTGGTGGTGACGAGCAATGTGGGGTCAAGGGATAGCGATGACGCGTCGAAACGCGCCCCGGTCGCACCCAAGCCGGCGCATCCGCCAAGCGCGAGGGCGGTCCCCGCCGACATAAATCCGCCGAGGAGAGCGCGGCGCGAAATAGAATGACGAGGGTCGCGTTGCAGGAGACGTCGAGCGATCACACGAAACCTTTGGGAACTTTGCCCACCGTAGCGCCCCGCTACATCTCTGAATGACAATGGGGGCGAGAAGACGGCGGAGCTGCTCTGCGGTCCATTGCATGGTCGTGCAGTCCATCGTCTCCGCCGGTAGAGCGAAACAGCCACAAACGCAAGTCAATCCCTCTCCGCAAAAATATTCCAGTTTACCGAAATTCGGAAATATCGTATGTGTCGGCCATCCCAGCCCACAAAAGGGGCGGTCGTACGTCGTCACGAACGCGGGTTGGGAGTTGCGGTGGACGCGGGCGGCGTTAAAGGCGGGCTTGTGCGTGCAGGGCGAGATGAACCTCGTGAGCATGGCACGAACCGCATTGACGGACGGCGCTCAAACCTCGCGAAGCCTCTGGCGAAGCAGGGCCATGTCCTGCGAAGCTTGGGCGAAGCAGGATGCCTGCGTACGGCGAAACCGTGTGGTCTTGGCCGTCGTTGCTACGGTCAAGCCTTTGCGAAGGCGTCATCGCGTCAACCGGCGCGGTGCCGTGCATTTCGCGGAGGTGACGGAGGCAAGAAGGAACTCGTCTCCGGGGAGAGCGCGGCATAGGCCGTCAAACCATCGCGCAGGGAAGGCCTGGTCTCGGCTGCCCTGTGTCTCCCCTGTGCATTGCGTGTGCAATCAGTTCGCATGGGGGTTTTTATGGGTGCCAGCCGGCGCCCGGTCTTCCCTGCGCCCTTTCTTTTCGAGGGGGTGAAGCGAGAAGCATAGCTCGGGCAAAACATGCCGCGAGGCTGCGAGCGCGTGTCCGCGACCCGCATGCAAACTGACCTCCCTTTCGAGCCTCCCTTTCGAGCTTCCTTGCGAGCATGATGCGTCGGCATCGGTGGAGGTGGTCGTCCCTCCCGGAATCTGCCTTGATGCGAATTCAGCGCGGAGGAATTTTGACATGAGCGGCTTGGTGATCTCTGGCGGCCGGGTGGTGGATCCCGCCAGCGGAATGGACGCCATCGGGGATGTGGCGGTCGTGGACGGCAGGATCGCCGCGGTTGGCGCCTCGCTCGGAAGCGCCGAGCGGACAATCGACGCGACGGGGCTAGTGGTCGCCCCCGGCTTCATCGACCTGCACGCGCATGGCCAGTCGCTCCCCGCGGATCGGATGCAGGCGTTCGACGGCGTCACGACGACGCTCGATCTCGAAGCGGGCGTGCTGCCGGTCGGGTCCTGGTATGAGCGCCAGGCGCGGAAGGGGCGCGTGTTGAACTACGGCGCGGCCACCAATTGGGCTTTCGCGCGTATTGGCGCGATGACGGGCTCCAATGCGGAGAGCTCGCTGGAGGCGTTCGGCAACGCCATGCGCGATCGCCGCTGGATGGACAACGTGGCGAGCGATGCGGAGGTTGCCGGCATCCTCGAGCGCCTTTCGCGCGGCCTGAACGAGGGCGGCATCGGCATCGGGATCTTGAACGCCTATGCGCCGGGCGCCGGCGTGCAGGAGCTGACCGCGGTCTGCCAGCTCGCGGCCGCGCAGGACGTGCCGACCTTCACCCATGTCGCCTACATGTCGCGCATCGATCCCGAGAGCGCGGCGGAAGCCTATATCCGCCTGATCGGCTATGCCGGAGCCACCGGCGCGCACATGCACATCTGCCATTTCAACTCGTCGAGCAAGACCGACGTCGAGCGCTGCCGCGTGCTGATCGCGAAAGCGCAGGCGCAGGGCCTGCCCATCACGGTCGAGGCCTATCCCTACGGCACCGGCTCGACCGTGCTGGCGGCCGCCTTCTTCAGCGACCCCGAATTCGTCGAGCGCAACGGCACCGGTTACGATTCCGTGCAGCGGGTCACCGACGGCCATCGCTTCAGCGATCGCGAGGAGCTCCTGAAGGCGCAGGCGGAAGAGCCGTCCTCGCTGGTGCTGTGGCACATCCTCGACACCGAGAACAATGCGCATCACCGCGACCTCCTCGACATGTCGGTGCTCTATCCCGGCGGCGCGATCGCCTCCGACGCGATGCCGTGGACGGCGTCGGACGGCAAGACCTACACCGGCGATGCCTGGCCGCTGCCGGATGACGCCACCTCGCATCCGCGCTCGGCGGGCTGCTTCACGAAATTCATCCGCGAATGGGTGCGCGAGCGCAAGACCGTGTCGCTGCTCGAAGGCGTGCGCAAATGCGCGCTGATCCCGGCGGAGATCCTGTCGCAGAGCACGCCCGCGATGCGCGCAAAAGGTCGGCTCGCGAAGGATGCCGATGCCGACATCGTCGTGTTCGACTACGAGAAGCTCTCGGACCGCGCGACCTTCACGGCGATGAACCGTCCCTCCGAAGGCGTGCGGCATCTGATCGTCAGCGGCCAGCCGTTAATCACAGATGGTGTGCTGGACGTCGCGGTGCGGCCCGGCCGTCCCGTGCGCCGTCCCGTCGTCGGGAGCTGAGACATGCCGGTCCCCATTCTCCTGGTGACGGGCTTTCTGGGGGCCGGCAAGACCACTGTCGTGAACCATCTGCTGGCGCATGCGGAGGGGCGGCGGATCGCCGCTGTGGTCAACGATTTCGGTGCGATCAACATCGATGCCGAGCTGATCGCGGGCGCGAGCGACGGCGTGGTCAGCCTCGCCAATGGCTGCATCTGCTGCTCGCTCGAAGGCGACCTGCTGCGCACGCTTGCGACGCTGCTGCGGCGTGATCCGAAGCCGGAATACATCGTCATCGAGACCAGCGGCGTCGCCGATCCCGCCGAGATCGTCCGCAATTTGATGGATCCCGTGATCCTGCGCGAAGCGCCGTTGGAAACGGTGCTCTGCGTGATGGACACGGCGACACCGCCGGCCGCTCTCGACGACGCGCTGCACCGTTCGCAGCTGCGCGTCGCCGACATCGTGGCGCTGAGCAAGCTGGATCTGGCGGATGAGGGTGCGGGCGCGCATATCCGCGAGGCCATCCGCGCGCAGCGCGTTCCTGCCGTGGTCGTCGACGCGCAGCACGGCGAGATTCCGTCCGCGCTGCTGTTTCCCGCGACCGTCGATCGTGCGCCCGCGCCGCGCAAATCCGGACCGAAGCGTCCGGCAGAGCAACGCTTCGAAACGCTGAGCTGGACCTCGAACCAGCCACTTTCGCTGGCCCGCCTGCAGCAGGCGATCGGCCGACTGGCGCCAAAACTCGCGCGGGCAAAAGGCCTGTTCGAGACCGTCGAGCAGCCGGGGCGCCAGATGGTGTTTCAACTCGCCGCCGGCCGCGCCACGCTGGCCCCAGGCGAAGCGCCGACGCCGGGCGTGCCGTGCGCGCGGATTGTCTTCATCGTCGAGCTAGGCGTGCTCTCGAAGGCGGAGCTCGACGGGATCATGGAGACCTGCGTTGCGGATCGTTGAAGCTGCCGCTTCAGGCGAATTGTGCGATGCCGTTTCCAACGGACCAATTCTCCGCGGGCGCATCGAGGACGTTGACGAACACGTCCTCGGGGCGGAGGCCCGGTTTTTCGCCGAGCAGGTCCGCGATCCGCCGGTACAGGGCCTTCTTCTGCTCGGGGGTGCGCGAGGCGAACACGGTGATCTGGATCAGCACGGCATCGTCGCTGCGCGTGACGCCGTAGGCATTGCCGCAGCGGAAGTTCGCGGGCGAAAGCTCGCTGATGGTCATGAACTCGTCGCCTTCAGGGACGTTCAGCGCTTCGCGCATGGCGCGGTAGAGGCCGTCGAGGATCGCCTGCCGGTAGACTTCCGGCTTTCCGGCGCGCATCGAAATGTGGAGGAGAGGCATCGCGAAATCCTCATTGACGAAAGGGCGCATCGGCCCCAGCTTGTTTTTGACGCGGCGTCAAGAAATCATGTTTTTGACATCGTGTCAAATATGCTTGGTAGGAGCAAAGCTTGAGGCCGCGCGAGTTCGACCACGACGATGTCCTGCGTATCGCCTTCGACCAGTTCTGGCGCAAGGGCGTCCGCGGCACCTCGCTGTCGGATATCGCGCGCGACGCCGGTGTCCAGCGCGGTAGCCTCTACAACGCCTTCGGCAGCAAGGAGGCGCTGTTCCTCCAGGCCTACGAGCGCTACGCGGGCGATTATCTCGTCGCCCTGCAAAAGGCGCTGGGTGCGGGCTCATTGCGAAAACGCCTCACCGCGTTCTTCGACCTGACCATCAGCAACTTCCGCGCCGGCACGCCCCCGCGCGGATGTCCGACGACGCGCGGGCTGATGGAGCTCGGCGCGGCCGAAGGCGAGGGGCTCGACAAGGAGGCGCGGCAGGCCTTCGCGAACCTCATCTCGCGCATCACCGTTCTGGTTCAGGAGACGTTGTCGGCGGGTGCGGCGCGCGGTGAATTCAACGGCAATTCCGCGTCCGCAGCGCTGCACATCATCACGGTGACGCGCGGCCTCGCCGTGCTCGAACGTGCCTTCGGCGACGAGCCCCAGCTGCGCAAGATCGCGTCCCACACCATCGATCTCGTGCTCGGCAGGAAGGGCGGCTAGGGGTCAGCAGACCGCGAGCGCGTTGACCGCCCGCGTCATCACGGTCTCGTTCTCGTTGCCGACGAACTGGCAGACGACAGTTTGGAGCTCGCCCGGCTGCTTGCCGCGTGCGACCGCCAGCAGCCGCATCAATTCCGCCTCGTCCTTCGACAGGCGTCAGCACGATGGCGGCATGAAGCACAATTGGCAAGGCCGGCCGCTGCGCAGGATTCTGACCAGCGCGGCAACGCGTGCGACCAGCAGCGGACTGTCGGTGATGCCAGGCGCCTCGTCGGCAAAGCGATAGGCCGCCTCCCAGCAATCGGACGCGCCGGTCGCATAGGCGGCAGCGATGAACCGGAACAGCGAGAGCGTGACGCGGCCAAAATCATCGTAACTCTCGACGTCAGGCCGCGTCGCAAGCGCGGCCTGAAGCGGACAGAGCCGCGCCTGGCCGGCTTCCGTGACAGGCACAGAGCCGCAACTATCCTGCATCATGCGCGATCCCGGTCAGTGCAACGTGGGGCTTCCGACCAGCCAGCTCTTCATCGCCATCGTCTGGTCATGGTCCAAAGATGGAACGTGCCGGTCGGGCAGGATGAGGCCCGCCATGCGGAAGATCGTTGCAAGCCCCCGCACGGGCGCGAGAGCCCAATCGGCGCCGACCGGCGGCAACCAGCATTCGAATTGCTCGCGCGCGATATCGTCACGCTCTTCTGCGCGGCGGCGATCGCCCGCAACATGCCGTGCTCGCTGTCGGACATGCGCGGGCAGGTCGGGCAGTGCACCGCGATCGCCGTATGCGCCGTGCAGGCAAAGATCTCGATGATGGATTCCAGCGAAGGCACGGCGTCGCCCACGCCAAAATGGTCGTACACTTGCTGGATGTCGGCCGCGGTCGGAACGGCGCTTCCGCTGCGTGCCTTGGCCCGAAATCCCCAAATGAAGAGCCGTTCCGCTGCGCTTAGCGCCGGAAGGTCGAGAGAGACTGTGGCTGTCGATCGATGCATTGAGCCTCTGGTCTCTGGCTGCGCCCACGTCCCGGCAGGCGCCGATGATCTGCATCGATCGTTCCGTCAGAGCCCCCTGCAAGTCAACGCTCGGAGGGGCGATGTCGAGGTCTTCTAGTTTTGAAGAGTTCGCATCTCGGATGCAGCCAGCTTCGCGAGCCTGCGAGCCGTCTGCGGCATGCCGGTAGGATGCTATGGAGTTTTGCGGGGTGGGGGAACCCGAATGCTTAAAGCTTTGCTAAGGGGCGCGGGATAAACTGGCATATCAGCCCTTCCAAATCTTGCGAGCACCGATGTTTTTCTCCCGCATCAGTTTCAAGCTGGTCCTGATTGTCGGCATCAGCCTCCTTGGCATGATCGCGCTGGCGCCGATCGCGCTTTCGACCTTGCGCGCGCAGATGATCGCGGATCGTCAGGCCAAGACGCAGCACATGGTCGACGTCGGCTACGGCATCCTGGCGCACTACCAGAAGCTCGAGAGCGAAGGAAAACTCCCGCGCGAGCAGGCCCAGGCCGGCGCGATCGCGGAGATCAAGAGCCTGCGCTACGACAAGGTCGAGTATTTCTGGCTGAACGACATGACCCCCAAGATGGTCATGCATCCGATCAAGCCCGAGCTCGATGGCAAGGATCTCTCCGGGATGAAGGATCCGTCCGGCAACGCGCTGTTCGTCGGCTTCGTCGACGTCGTCAAAAAGCAGGGCGCGGGCTTCTATAGCTACCTCTGGCCGAAGCCCGGCTTCGACCAGCCGGTCGGGAAAATCTCCTATGTGAAGGGCTTTGCGCCCTGGGGCTGGATCATCGGCACCGGGATCTATCTCGACGACGTCGACGCCGTTTTCCGCCAGAATGCGATGACCTTCGCCCTGGTGTGCCTGGTCGTGTTCGTGCTCGTGCTCGGCGCCTCCTTCGTGATCGGCCGCAGCGTGACCCGGCCGCTGGCGAAGATCACGGCACTGACCGACCGCCTCGCCGCGGGCGACAGCGCGTTCGACGTGCCCCATACCGATCGTCGCGACGAGATCGGCGGGCTCGCCAAGGCGCTCGCCGTGTTCAAGGACAATGCGTCTGCGGTCGGCCGCATGCACGCCGAACAGCAGGAGACGAAGCAGAAGGCCGACGAGGAGAAGCGCAAGACGATGACCGACCTCGCCGGCAAGTTCGAGGCGAACGTTCAAGCCGTCGTCCGCGACGTGTTCAAGGAGGCGCGCGCGATGCAGCAGGCCGCGCAGGGCATGTCCGAGACCGCCGACAAGGCCACCGACCGTGCGAGCCTCGTCGCCACCGCTTGTCAGCAGGCCTCGAGCAACGTGCAGACGGTGGCCTCCGCCGCCGGGCAGCTGTCGTCCTCGATCGCCGAGATCAGCCAGCGCGTCGCGCAGGCTGCAAGCGTGGCCGACAAGGCCGCCGCCGACGGTCAACGCACCAACGACACCGTGCAGGGACTTGCTGCAGCCGCGCACAAGATCGGCGAGGTCATCGACCTCATCAACCAGATCGCCTCGCAGACCAATCTGCTCGCGCTCAACGCCACCATCGAGGCGGCGCGCGCCGGCGAGGCCGGCAAGGGTTTTGCAGTGGTGGCAAGCGAAGTGAAGTCGCTGGCGAGCCAGACCGCGAAGGCGACCGACGAGATCGGCGCGCAGATATCGGCGATCCAGGCCGAGACCAACCAGGTGGTCGGCAACATCGACAGCATTCGCAAGACCATCATGGAGGTCAACGAAATTTCCTCGTCGATCGCCGCAGCCGTCGAGGAGCAGGGCGCCGCGACGGCGGCGATCGCGCACAGCGTACGGGAGGCCGCCTCCGGCACCGACCAGGTTTCGCAGAACATCTCGGGTGTGACCGACGCGACGGCGGAGACCGGCCAGGCCGCCGGCCTCGTGCTGCAATCGAGCGGCCGGCTGTCGCAGAAGCTGCAATCGCTGGAAGACGAGGTCAGTGCTTTCGTTGCGGGGGTACGGGCGGCCTAGTATAGCAGGAGAATGAGCGCGCGCATTCTCCTGATCAATCCGAACAGTTCTGTGGCGACCACTGAGATGATGGTCGCCATCGCGAGGTCGGCCGCCGTGGACGGCTTCGACATCGACGGCGCGACCGCAACGCGCGCGCCGCAAATGATCGTGACGCCGGATGCGCTGGATGCAGCTTCCATCGAAGTTCTGGAGATCGCGCAGTCGAACCGGCATGCATGCGACGGCATCATCGTCGCGGCGTTCGGCGATCCTGGGTTGGCCGGGATCAAAGCCGCGGTTAAACGGCCCGCGGTCGGTATCGGTCAGTCCTCCATGCTGGCAGCCGCCGAGAACGGCCGTCGCTTCGGCGTGGCGACCACGACGCCGCTGCTGGAATCGAAGATCGACGCCGTGCCGGACGCGCTGGGGTTGCGATCGCGTTATACCGGCGCCCGCTTCGCCAAAGGCGATCCGCAAGACCTGATGGGCGATCCGGCGCGATTGCGTGCGGCGCTTGCCGGCGCGGTCGAGGCCTGCATCGCACAGGATGGCGCGGAGGCGGTCATCATCGGTGGCGGCCCGCTGGGCGAAGCTGCGTGCGAGCTTCAGCCGATGTTCACCGTGCCGATCATCGCGCCGATCCCGTCTGCCGTGGCGCGGATTATTCGCCTCATCACGGCGCGCGCGACCGACTGAAATTCCGGCCCGCGGGAACGGTCGTCGGGACCGCGTTCTTGCCCTTGACGGCCTCGGTTAAAGTGACGAAGCAGAACCATGGGACCTGCCGACCCGCGCTTGGGCACGCGGGCATGGAGACGCTGCATGTCGTTCAAGAAGCTCCTGATCGCCAATCGCGGCGAGATCGCCATCCGTATCGCGCGCGCCGCCGCCGATTCCGGCATCGCGACGGTCGCGATCCATCCCGCGGACGATGCGATGTCGCTGCATGTGCGGGTTGCCGACGAGGCCGTCGAAATCCCCGGTCGCGGCGCGCGGGCCTATCTCGACATCGAGGCCGTGGTCAAGGCGGCGAAGAGCGCAGGCTGCGACGCCGTGCATCCCGGCTACGGCTTCCTCAGCGAGAACGCTGCGTTCGCGAAGGCCTGCGCCGATGCAGGCATCGCCTTCGTCGGGCCCCAAGCCGCGGCGCTCGAGTTGTTCGGCGACAAGGTGGCGGCACGGCAACTGGCAAAGCGCTGCGGCGTCCCGATCATCGCCGGCACCAGCGGGCCGTCCTCGCTGGAGGACATCGCGGCGTTCTTCACCTCGCTCGGCAGCAACGCGGCGATCGTGATCAAGGCAATGGCCGGCGGCGGCGGGCGCGGCATGCGCGTGGTCGAGCGCGCTGCCGATCTCGCGGAGGCCTATGCGCGCTGCCAGTCCGAGGCCAAGGCCGCGTTCGGCTTCGACGGCGTCTATGCCGAGCGGTTGATCCGGCAGGCGCGCCATATCGAGGTGCAGATCATCGGCGATCGCGACGGCGCGATCTCCCACCTCTGGGAGCGCGAATGCACCATTCAGCGCCGACACCAGAAGCTGATCGAGGTGGCGCCGAGCCCGTCGCTCAGCGACGGCTTGCGTGGCCGTATCATCGCGGCGGCGAAGCAACTCGCCGTGGCCGCGTCGTACGACAATCTCGGCACGTTCGAGTTCCTGGTCGACGGTGCCGCCGAAGACAGTTTTGCCTTCATCGAGGCCAACCCGCGGCTTCAGGTCGAGCACACCGTGACGGAAGAGGTGCTCGGCCTCGACCTCGTCCGCGCCCAGCTCGCGGTTGCTGCCGGCGCCTCGCTTGCCTCGATCGGCCTGGCGCAAGGCTCGATCCCGAAACCGCGCGGCTATGCCATGCAGTTGCGCGTCAACATGGAGACGCTGGACGAGCTGGGGGCGACGCACCCGACCGGCGGCGTGCTCGCCGTGTTCGAACCGCCGTCGGGTCCCGGCGTCCGCGTCGATAGTTTCGGGTATGCCGGCTACAAGACCAGCGCCGCCTTCGACTCGCTCCTGGCAAAGGTCATCGTGCATACGCCCGGTGAAGCCTGGCACGACGTGGTCGCCAAGGCTTCGCGCGCCTTGCGCGAGTTTCGGATCGACGGCGTCATCACCAACATCGCCTTCCTCCAGGCGGTGCTGGCGCATCCCGACTTCAGGTCCAACCGCATCGCGACCGACTTCATCGATTGCAACATGGGCAAGCTCGTCGAAGCCGCGGATGGCGCGGCCAAACCACTTTATTTTGCAGCGACGGAGCGAAACGGCGGTCCCGGCACCGAGGCGCATACGGCACAGACCGTGCCCGAAGGCACAGTGATGGTCGCGGCACCCTTGCAGGGGACCATTGTCACTATTCAGGTGAAGGAAGGCGAGGTCGTGCGCCCGGGCCAGCAGCTCGCCGTGATCGAATCCATGAAAATGGAACATCTGGTCATGGCCGAGCAGGGCGGCCGCGTCACGAAGCTACTCGCCGGCGACGGTATCACGCTGATGCATGGCGAGCCGATCATGTATCTGGAGCCGCTCGACGTTGCGGCGGACGCGTCGGCAACGGAAACCGATGTCGATCTCGACCACATCCGTCCTGATCTCGCCGAACTGATCGCCCGCCAGGCCAACACGCTCGACGAAAATCGCCCTGCCTCCGTCGAGCGCCGCCGCAACACCAATCAGCGCACCGCGCGCGAGAATGTCGCGCAGCTCGTCGACGACGACTCGTTCATGGAGTACGGCAGCCTTGCGATTGCGGCGCAGCGGCGCCGGCGCAAGCTCGACGATCTCGTCAAGAACACGCCGGCCGACGGCCTCGTCATGGGCGTCGCGACCGTGAACGCCGAGAAGTTCGGTCCCGAAGGCGGGCGCTGCATCGTCGTGGCCTACGACTACACCGTGCTCGCGGGCACGCAAGGCCACATGAACCACAAGAAGATCGACCGCATGCTGACGCTCGCGGAAGACTGGCGCGTGCCGCTGGTGTTCTATGCCGAGGGCGGCGGCGGCCGCCCCGGCGATACCGACCGGCTCGGCATGACCGGGCTTGATGGTCCGTCCTTCGTGCAGTTCGCAAGGCTCTCGGGTCTGGTGCCGGTTATCGGCATCGTCTCCGGCTATTGCTTCGCCGGTAATGCCGCGATGCTCGGCTGCTGCGATGTCATCATCGCGACCAAGAACGCCTCGATCGGCATGGGGGGCCCCGCGATGATCGAAGGCGGCGGGCTCGGCGTCTATCACCCGGCCGAGGTCGGTCCTGTTACGTTCCAGTCGCCGAACGGCGTGATCGACATCCTCGTCGAAGACGAAGAGGAGGCAACATCCGTTGCGCAAAAATACCTATCCTATTTCCAGGGCGCGGTGACGGAGTGGCAGGCCGCCGACCAGCGCCTGCTGCGCCGCGCGATCCCCGAGAACCGACTGCGCGTCTACGACATCCGCAGCGTGATCGACCTCGTCGCGGATAAGGAGGCCGTGCTGGAGCTGCGCCGCGACTACGGTGTCGGCATGATCACAGCGTTGATTCGCATCGAAGGGAAACCGTTCGGCCTGATCGCCAACAATCCGCGCCATCTCGGCGGCGCGATCGACGCCGATGCCGGCGACAAGGCCGCGCGCTTCCTCCAGCTCTGCGACGCCTTCGATCTGCCGATCGTCTCGCTGTGCGACACGCCCGGCTTCATGGTCGGCCCGGAAGCCGAGAAGACGGCGATCGTGCGTCACGTCTCGCGCATGTTCGTGACAGGCGCGAGCCTGACTGTGCCGTTGTTCGGCATCGTGCTGCGCAAGGGCTATGGGCTGGGTGCACAGTCGATGATCGGCGGCGGCTTCCACGCCTCATTCTTCACCGCGGCGTGGCCGACCGGCGAGTTCGGCGGCATGGGCCTGGAGGGTTACGTCCGCCTCGGCTTCCGCAAGGAGATGGAGGCGATCGCCGACCCCGTCGAGCGCGAGACTTACTATCGCAACAAGGTCGCCGAGCTCTATGCCAACGGCAAGGCGGTCTCGATCGCCTCCGTGTTCGAGATCGACAACGTCATCGACCCCGCCGAGACCAGGCGCTGGATCATGGCGGGCCTGCGCTCGGTGCCGAAGCCGCCGGCGCGGACTGGGAAGAAGCGGCCCTGTATTGATACGTGGTGAGGGCGGTGCAGCAATTCTGATTGCGCTTCGCCGCGTTCCCGGTTCCCGATTGACATCCCCGCCTGCGGTGCCAGACTTTGCACAATAACGCAGGGTGGAGACGTCCGCGATGGCCAGCCTTTCGGCCTCGAACCATGTCGCCCGTGTCTTGTCCGTCGCCAATCAGGTTACAGACCGCTTGGCCGACGTCGATGCCTCTTCGCGCATTGCCAATTCCTGGCGGCGCTGCCTGGTCAGCCACAAGCTCGATCCCGGCCGTCAGGGGCCGCCGCAGACGCTCACCGAAGCCGAGATCCGTCACGTCGCCGAACCCATGGAGGAGACGATCCGGCTTGCAACACCGGAGCTCGACGACCTCGCCCGGATACTGCGCGGTGCCGGCTATTGCGTCAACCTGGCAGACGTGAACGCAACCATGCTGTTCAGCCGCCTGCCCGGCGAGGCCGACGCACGACTATTCATGGACTGGAAGATCTACACAGGCTCGAATTTTTCCGAGGCCTCCGAAGGCACCAATGGGCTCGGCACCGCGCTCGCCGAGCAGAAGCCGATCCTGGTGCATCGCGACGAGCATTTTCGCGCGCAGTGGCACATGTTTTCCTGCGCCGTGACGCCGCTGTTTGACCAGGCGGGACGGCTCGCAGGCGCCGTGAACATCACCTCCTGCCGCGAGGACCTCGAACGCACCGCACATCAGCTTGCGCTCGCGGTGACGATGGAGGCAACGCGGCGCATGGAGGGCGCGATCTTCCGCAGTCATTTCCGCAACGCCTGGATCGCGACCGTGCCGGGCGACGGCGGCAGCGGCCTGCTCGCCTATGACGACGATCGCCGAATCGTCGGCGCCTGCCGTTCGGCGCGCGCACTGCTGGGTCTCACCGACGGCTTGATCGCAGCCGGCATCGATCTGTCGCGCTATGTCAAATTCGACCATCCCGCCGCGCGCGACGCAGACGATCTCGTCGAGCTGCGCCGGGCCGATGGCAGTTCACTAGGGCACGGCCATGTCGCGCCGCCGCTGCGGGCGAGGGCCTCGACCCGTCCGCTCGCGCCGCGCCGCGATGCACCGGTCGATCGCTTCGATGCGCTGCAGCGGCTCGCCGGACGCGATCCCAGCCTGATCAGGAGCGTGAAGCGACTTAGAAGCATCGGCGATCGCAATCTGCCGGTGCTGCTGCATGGCGAGACCGGCGTCGGCAAGGATGTGTTCGCCCGTGCCATTCACGCAGGCGGCAATCGCGCACGCCACAACTATGTCGCGCTTAACTGCGCGGCGATGCCGGAAAGCCTGATCGATGCCGAGCTGTTCGGTTACGAGGCCGGCGCCTTCACCGGCGCGCGCCGCGACGGCTCGAAGGGCCTGATCGTGCAGGCCGACGGCGGCACGCTGTTCCTCGACGAGATCGGCGACATGCCGATCGCGCTGCAGACGCGGCTGCTACGGGTGCTGGAGAACCGCGAAGTCTGGCCGCTCGGCGCGCTGAAGCCCGTGCCGGTCGACATTCGCCTGATCAGCGCCACCCATCGCGATCTCGGCCGCATGGCCGAGGAGGGCGCCTTCCGCACCGACCTCTATTTCCGTCTGCGCGGCATGGAGGTGCGGCTGCCGGCCTTGCGCGAGCGCGCCGACCGCGACGACGTCATCCGCCAGATCGCTCACGAGGAGGCGCCGAATTGCTCGCTCTCGGACGAGGCCTGGGCGCGGCTCGCGGCCTATCCCTATCCCGGCAACATGCGCCAGCTTCGGCATGTGCTGCGGCTCGCCGGCTGCACGGCGGAGGACGACGTCATCACCGATGCCGACCTCGATCTGCCGCCGTTTGGTGGAAGGGCGGAGCCGGATCTCGCAGCGGCGGAGCGCGCGGCGATCGTCGAAGCCTTGCGCAAGCATGGCGGCCGCGTGACGGAAACAGCGCGCGCGCTGAAGCTGAGCCGCGCCACGCTGTATCGCAAGATCAAGCAGTTGAAGATCGAGACGACGCAGTAACGATCTTTCTTCCCTCTCCCCTTGCGGGAGAGGGCGGCTCGCCGCGAACGCGGCGAGACGGCGAGGGGTATCTCTCCGCACTTGACTCTCTTGCTTCTGAGTCCGCGGAGAGATACCCCTCATCCGGGGCTTCGCGCCACCTTCTCCCGCAAGGGGAGACGGGAGCGGCAGCGAGCCTCCTGGCGCTCTCTACGAAAAATCGCTCCAGCTCAGATGTCGCGAGTCGAGGTCGCCGACTGTCACGGTGCCGCGGATTTCGCGCGGGGCGTGGAAGCTGCTGCGCAGATACACGAGCGGCGCCGCGCCGTCGGAATGCGATGCGCCGCGCACCTCACCGACGAAGATCGAATGCGTCGTGGTCTCGAATTCCTGCGCCAGCACGCAGTCGAATGCGGCGACCGCATCGCTCAGCACCGGCGCGCCGGTCACCCCGCGCGTCCACTCCCCGAACGCAAAACGGTCGTCGCCATTGACGCCCTTCTGGCCACTGAAGGTGAGCGCCAGGAGGGCGTGGTCCTCATGCAGGAAGTTGATCGCGAACGCGCCTTCCTCGCGGATGCGCGCGTGCGCACTGGCGTTGCGGTTGACGCACACGATCAGGGATGGTGGCGAGTCCGACAGTGAGCAGGCCGAGGTCACCGTCAGCCCCGTGCGCTTGCCGTGCTCGGCGCCGACCGTCACCAGCGCGACCGCGCCGGCGCACTGGCGCATCGCCTGCTTGAAATCCTTAGCGTCGAAAGCACTGGCGTCCACCCTCACGCGGAAATCTCCGAAATGGATGCGGGTGCGGCACGATCGCGCCGCACCCGCGCCGGGTCAAGCCGCCTTCTTCGCGGAGCCGAGATGCTTCAGGCGCGGCATCACCTCGTTCTTCAGCATCGACAGCGAGTGATGCCAGGCTTCAGCCTTGTGCTTGTAGTCGAAGCCGAACACCAGCAGCACGCCGAAGCCGCCGACCTCCTCGTAGATCTTCTCGATTTTCTCGGCGACGGTCGCTGGCGAGCCGACGATCCAGTTCCGCTTGGCGCAATATTCGACGGTGACGTCGCTATCGGGCACGTCGGGCGCGTGCTTCAGATAGTCCTTGAAGCCGAAATGGCCGAGCAGCGGCAGGAAGTACTCGCCCATCATCCGGCCCATCATGTCGCCGGTCGAGAGCCGCCACGCTTCCTCGTCGGTATCGGCGACGAACACCTCGCGCACCAGCCGCCAATCGGCCCGGTCCGGCTTGCGCCCGGTCTTGGCGGCACCGGCTACAACCGAATCCCAATGACTGCCGACATAGGCCGGGTTCAGGTTGAGGCTCATTGGAATGAAGCCGCGCTCGCCGGCGAGCTTCAGCGTGTCCGAGTTCTTCGAGAGCCCAGCGACGCCGATCGGCGGGTGCGGCGTCTGCAACGGCTTGATGTGGGGTTTCAAGAAGTCGAACATCGTGTCCGGCTTGGTCACCGTCCAGAATTTGCCCTTGTAGGTCCAGGGCGCGGGATCGCTCCACATCTTCAGAATGATCTCCAGCGCCTCGCGCGTCATGTCGCGGTTCTGTCCGCTCATGCCGTCGACATTGAACATGGCCCAGTCGCTCGGCAGGCCGCTCGCCGCGACGCCGAAATTGAGCCGACCTCCCGAGAGGTGATCGAGCATGGCGACGCGGTTGGCGAGCTCGGCCGGGTGGTGATAGGGCAGCAGGAAGCCGCCCGGCCCGATACGGATATTCTTGGTCTGCATCAGCGCCTGCGCGATCAGCAGATCGGGCGTGGGATTGGGTTCCCAGGGCGCGGTATGGTGCTCGCCGACCCAGGCCTCCTGATAGCCGAGCTCGTCGAGCCAGCGCATGACCTGCAGGTCCCAGTCGTTCCCTTCCTTCAGGCCGCACTCCGGCGGGTGCGAAGGCATCGTGAAATAGCCGATCTCCATGGGTTTCCTCATCTGATGTTGACGCGTCTTATTGCGCGGTTCACGGACGTGAGCAGGGTTGCTTGAGCAAGCGGTGTGCCACCGCTCCGCAAGCGGTGTGCCAGCGCTACAGCGGCTCAGTCCCGCGAGAAAACGCTGGTTTGCGGCGGCAATAGCCGATATCCCGTGGCGAATTTGCGGGCCGTCGTCTCATTGTCGCGAGACGGCGTCTTGCCGGTGAGACGAGGACGAGAACCGAGATGACCGAACCCGCTTACGTCGCGGTGGACTGGGGCACCAGCAGCTTCCGGCTCTGGTTGATCGATCGTACCGGCGTAGTGCTGGCCGAACGCCGCAGCGGCGAGGGCATGCTGGCGGCGGCAAAGACCGGCTTCGCGGCCGTGCTGCAATCCCATCTTGCCGCCGTCGAAGCACCAGCTCATCTGCCGGTTCTGGTCTGCGGCATGGCCGGCGCCAAGACGGGCTGGGTCGAAGCCGGATATGTCGATACACCCGCGCCGCTCGCGGCCGTCCTGGAGCAGGCCGCGCACGTGCCGGGCGAAGCACACGATATCCGCATCCTGCCGGGTATCGCGCAGCGCGATACAAGAGCGCCGGACGTGATGCGCGGCGAGGAGACGCAGCTGCTCGGCGCGCTTGGTCTCGATGCCGCAGGTGAGGCGCTGGTCTGCATGCCCGGCACGCATTCGAAATGGGTACGCCTGAAGGACGATACGATCGCGCATTTCTCCACCTTCATGACCGGCGAGCTCTTCAGCGTTGTGTCGCGCGAGACGATCTTGTCGCTTGCGGTCGCAGGCGCCGAAGACGCCGAGGACGTCGCGAGCTTCAAGGCGGCGGTGAGAGCTGCGTATGAGGCGCCGTCGTTCGCGGCCAATTTTCTGTTCAGCGCGCGCTCGCGTCAGCTTCTGTTCGGGAGCACACCGGCCGCGGCGCGCGAAACGTTGTCGGGCACTTTGATCGGCATCGAGCTGGCCGCCGGGCTCTCCGGCGCCGTGCCGAAAGCAGGCATTACGTTGATTGCCTCGGGGCGGCTCGCGATGCTGTACAAGTTGGCTTTCGATGCGTTGTCGGTCACCGTGAACCCCGTCGATGCCGATGAAGCGGTCCGCCGCGGTCTGTCGATGGCGGCTGCCGCGATCTGGACGAAATGAGAGGACTGTTGAAATGAGCGTTCCCTTTCCGGCGATGAAGCGGCCACTGCTTGCGATCCTGCGCGGCGTGAAGCCCGAGGAAACGCAGGCCATCGTCGGCGTGCTGATCGAGGCCGGCATGACCGCGATCGAGATCCCGCTAAACTCGCCCGATCCGTTCCGCTCCATCGCCACCGCCGTCAAGCTCGCGCCGGCCGGCGTGCTGATCGGCGCCGGCACGGTGCTGACCACAGCGGATGTCGATCGGCTCAAGGATGTCGGCGGCAAGCTGATGGTCTCGCCGAATGTCGATACGCAGGTGCTCACACGTGCGCACCAATACGCCATGGTCACGTTGCCGGGCGTGTTTTCGCCGACCGAGGCGCTGCTGGCCGCGCGCTCCGGCGCCTCTGGCCTGAAGTTCTTTCCGGCAAGCGTGCTCGGCGCGTCCGGCATCGCCGCGATCCGCGCCGTGCTGCCGGCCGGCGTGATGATCGCCGCCGTCGGCGGCGTCTCCGACCAGAATTTCGCGGAGTACATCGAGGGTGGCGCGACGGCGTTCGGGCTGGGCTCCAACCTCTACAAGCCCGGCATGACGGTAACGGACGTTGCCGCTCGCGCAAAATTGACGATCGCGGCCTACGATCGGGCGATTGCGAAAGACTGAAGCAGCAATAAACAAGCCGTGATGCCGTCACGGTTGCGCGTTATCCTATCTTGCCGCAGAGGCGAGATCAGGAGACCGACATGGCAATCAACAACGTGGCCGATCTGTTCGTGGCAACGCTCGAACAGGCTGGCGTCAAGCGCATCTACGGCATCGTCGGCGACAGTCTCAATGCGCTGACCGAAGCGCTGCGGCGGCGCGGCACGATCGAATGGATCCATGTCCGGCACGAGGAGGTCGCGGCCTTCGCCGCCGCCGGGGAAGCGGAAATGACGGGCAGCCTTGCGGTGTGCGCGGGCTCGTGTGGTCCCGGCAATCTGCATCTGATCAACGGCCTGTTCGACGCCCATCGCAGCCGCGTTCCCGTGCTTGCGATCGCCGCGCAAATTCCGACCGCCGAGATCGGCAGCGGCTATTTCCAGGAGACGCATCCGCAAAACCTGTTCCGCGAGTGCAGCCATTATTGCGAGCTGGTCTCCGATCCGAGTCAGCTTCCCTACGTGCTGGAAAACGCGATCCGCGCGGCGGTCGGCATGCGCGGCGTCGCCGTTGTCGCCATGCCGGGCGACGTCGCCTTCCGCAGCCCACCCAAGCGCGCGCTGTCGACGGCGCGTGGCCTTGCGCTGTCGGCGCCGAAGGTTGTGCCGCAGGCGGATGAGTTGAAGGCGCTTGCGGATCTCCTGAACGGCGCCGAACGCATCACCCTGTTCTGCGGTCGCGGCTGCGCCGGCGCGCATGCGCCGCTGATGCAGCTTGCGGAAGCCTTGAAGAGCCCGATCGTGCATGCGCTGGGCGGAAAGGAGCATGTCGAATACGACAATCCCTACGATGTCGGCATGACCGGCTTCATCGGCTTCTCCTCCGGCTATGCCGCCATGCACGCCTGCGACGCGCTGGTGATGCTCGGGACCGATTTTCCCTACAAGCAGTTCTTCCCGACCGATGCCAAGATCGCGCAGATCGACATCCGTCCGGAAAATCTCGGGCGCCGCTGCAAGATCGACCTCGGCCTGGTCGGCGACGTCAAGCTCACCCTCGAGGCGCTGCTGCCGCTTCTGAAATCCAAGACGCAGCGCAAGCACCTCGACGATGCGATCGCGCATTACAAGAAGGCGCGCGAAGGCCTCGACTCGCTCGCCAAGGGCACGCCGGGCAGCAAACCAATCCATCCGCAATACCTGGCAAAGGTCATCAGCGACCATGCGAGCGATGATGCGGTGTTCACCGCCGATGTCGGCACGCCGACGGTGTGGGCCGCGCGCTATCTCGAGATGAACGGACGCCGCCGGCTGATCGGCTCGTTCGTGCACGGCTCGATGGCCAACGCCATGCCGCAGGCGATCGGCGCGCAGGCCGCGCAGCCCGGCCGGCAGGTGATCTCGCTCTCCGGCGACGGGGGCTTCACCATGCTGATGGGCGATCTGATCACGCTGACGCAGATGAAGCTGCCGGTGAAGGTGGTCATCTTCAACAACGGCGTGCTCGGCTTCGTCGCACTGGAGATGAAGGCGGCCGGTTTCGTCGACACCAATGTCGATCTGGAGAATCCGGACTTCGCGGCGATGGCGCGCGCGATGGGTATCTTCGCAAGGCGGGTCGAGGATCCCGGCGAGCTTCCAGGTGCGATGAAGGAGATGCTGGCCCACCACGGACCGGCGCTGCTCGATGTGGTCACCGCCAAGCAGGAGCTGTCGATGCCGCCGACCATCACGCCCGAACAGATCAAGGGCTTCAGCCTCTGGGTCTTGCGCGCCGTGATGAACGGCCGCGGCGACGAGGTCGTCGATCTCGCCAAGACCAATTTGCTGCCGCGCTAGCCGCGCTTGACCGATGGCACGGGCAGCCGCTCATGGCGGCGCTGGAAGCGTTGCCAGTGCAGCACGATCCCGATCAGCAGCGCCGGCACGAAGCCGAGCGCGATCAGAAAGTGGGGCAGCTGCGTTGGCGAGATGAACGCGATGCCGATGTCGGAGATCAGCCAAAGCGCGGCGAACATCACCGCGAAATCGGTGCGCGGGCAGCGCAGATAGTAGAACACGGCGGTGATGACGACGGCGGGTCCGATGGCGATGCCGATCATCACCGTCGTCAGCTCCTTCGGCGTCAGCGCGTCGAGCACCATCGCTGCCAGCAGCCAGAGCGCGGCGAACATGGCGATGATGTCGAGCGGATGCCGCAAGCCAATACCTCTCGTGAGGGGACGCGCTATCGTTGTGGCCCAGACCTTGGCCGTCAAGGGAAAATGCGCCTATTCCTCGTCGTTTCCGGGCGTCGGCCGCAGCATGAAATGGCCGAAGGCTGTGGCGATCGGCTTGTTCGCATCGTCCTGCCAGGCCCGTGCCTCGAAGGCGACGATGCGCCGGCCCTGTTTCACGATCGAGACGTTGGCGAACGTGTCGAGCGCGCGGCCGGAGCGCAGATAGTTGACGGTCAGTCCGATCGGCTTGGGCAGTGCGGTGGCGCCGAGTTCACGGGCCACTCCGAAGATCGCGGTGGTTTCGAGGAAGGCGCCGGTCATGCCGCCATGGATCGCAGGCAGAATCGGATTGCCGATGATCTTTGGCGAGAACGGCATCGTCAGTGTGCCGTCGTCGTTGACGCGAATGCCGAGGCAGCGTGCGAACGGGCTGTTGGCGAACGGGCCTTCCGGATCGTCCGGCGCCTCCAGCCTCGGGATGCCGGGCGAATCCATCCTGCGATCCGCGAGCATGTTGGTGCGGTTGGCGCCGATCATGAAACAGGCGGTCGCGGTCGCGACCGGATCGTCCTCGGACTCCTGATAGGCGGTGGAGCGCACGAAGGCAATCGAACGCGTGGTGCGGTAGCAGACCGAATGCGCCTTGATGTCGAGGCCCGGCGTTGCCGGCTTCTGATAGTCGATGCGCAGATCGAGCGTCGCGATCGCGCTTGTGCCGTCCAGCGCGAGTTGCACCGCCATGCCGCAACTCTCGTCCAGCATCGCGGTGACGACCCCGCCATGCAGGACGCCGGTCTCGGTGTCACCGACAAAGACCGGCCGGTAGGGCAGGCTGGACCAGGCTTCGCGCGGTGCGAAGCGGTCGAGCTGGAGCCCGCTGATCTGGCCGTAATCGGAGCGGCGACCCTTGATCGCCTCGGCGAGGTCCTCGAACGAAAGTGTGGTCGGTGAGCTGGACATGAGGACGTTCTAGACCAGTGGCGGGCGCGGCGCAAAACCCCGAATGCGCGTCCCACGGTGGGTGCCGGGGGCGGTTTGGCCTCGACAGGGCGGGCCGAAGCAACGATGGTGGGCGCCTCGTTCGTTCGACCAGCCGTAAGGAGTGCCCATGGCCGATCCCGAAACGCCCGTCACCAGCCAGGGGCCCGTCATCATTTCGACATCGAGCTCGGAGCGGGCGCCGATCATCTATTTCGACGGTGCATCCTGCTTCGGCCACCACAACGGCGCGATTCAAATCGAGCTTGCGGCGAACCTTCTGATGCCGGTCGGCGCCGCCGTCAGGGTTGATGTGGTCCAGACCGCGCATCTGCGTTGCAGCGTGGCCGCGGCGCTGGCTCTGCGCGAAGCGCTCGAAAAGGCGCTGGCAATGTACCGGCAGGGCCAGCAGCAGCCCCGGCCGGAGGAAATTCCCTCGGTGAAGAACTGAGGCCGTTCGCGGATCGCAAGTTAATGCGATCAACTCGCTCAGCTCACATGCACCTTCGGCTTCCTGCCGTCGTTCCACTTGCCGTCGAGCGCGCGCTCGATCTGGGCGGCGAGTTGCAGCAGGAGGCCGTCATTGGCCTGCTTCGCAATCGCCTGGATGCCCAGCGGCAGGCCGTGGTCCTGCGTGGCCATCGGCATCGAGATCGCCGGCATGCCGCAGAGATTGGCGAGCGGCGTGAAGGCGAAGAAGCGCCAAAGATTGCCGAACCAGTCGAGCACGTCGGGGTTGTCGGAGATGGTGAGATATTCCCGGGTGCCGACCTTCGGCGTCGGCAGCGCCGTGATCGGGGTCAAGATCACGTCCCACTGCTCGAAGAAGGCGCCGAAGGCGCGCGAGGTCGTGTTGAACACGCCTTGCATCTTCGCCCGCTCGGCGAAGCTCGTATGCCGGCCGGCTTCCCAGATCCGGATATTCATGGGTTCGATGAGATCTTCCGGCGGCCGTTCCAGTCCGCGCGCGGCGAGCATGTTGGAGATCACCACGGCAAAATTCGAGATGTAGCAGGTGGTCTGCGCCTCGAACGCGGCGCGGAAGTCGATTTCGGGCAGGGCGTAGTCGACGTGATGGCCGAGGCCTTCGAGGAAGCGGCCGGCCTTCGCCAGCTCGGCCGCGATCTCGGGCGTCGCGGTGTAGTCGCCCCAGCTGTGCGACAGCGCGATACGAAGCTTTGACGGGTCGCGCTTGATCATCTCGGAATAAGGCTGCGCCGTGGTCCAGAACGGCATGAATTCGCCGGGCGCCGCTCCCCTTGCATGGTCGACGAAGGCGGCGGTGTCGCGCACCGAGCGCGACTGGCAGCCCTGGATCGAGACGAGGCCGGTGAGATCGGACATGTGCGGTGCGAGCGAGAACACGCCGCGCGAGACTTTCAAGCCGACATTGCCGTTGACGCCGGCGGGAATGCGGATCGAGCCGCCGCCGTCAGTCGCGTGTGCGATCGGCACCACGCCGGCCGCGACCATTGCGGCGCTCCCGGCCGACGAGCCGCAGGTGGTGTAGTCGGTGTCCCAGGGATTGCGCGTGACATAGACGGCCGGATTGTCGGCCGAGCTGCAGACGCCGAACTCCGGTGTCGTGGTGCGTCCGATCAGGTTCAGTCCGGCCTGGCGGAATTTGCCGGTCAGGAACGTGTCGGCGCTGGCGCGATTGCCGCGCATTAACAGCGAGCCCATCTCCTGGAGCCGCCCCTTCATGGTCGGGCCGAGGTCCTTCATCAGGAAGGGAAGGCCTGCGAATGGGCCGGCGAGATTGGCGCCGTCCTTAGCCGGATCGGCGATCACGTCATCGAACAGCTCGACCACGCCCGACAGTGCCGGATTGACCTTGGCAACGCCCGCGGCGGCCTGGCGCGCCAACTCCTTTGCCGTGAGCTCGCCCTTGCGGACGCGCGCGGCCAGCCCCACGCCGTCGTGCTGCGCCCATTCGTTCCAGCTCATCGGGAAAGTCATGCGATCCAAACCTCTTCGTGCGGCGCCACCTTAGTTTCGCACAGGAACACTTTAATCAACTGAGCGGCGCGAAGGGCAGGGTTGCGCCGGATGGAGAGGTAATCCCGAATTGCATGCGCGCGCATCAATTGGAGAACTTTGCGATCACCGCGACCGGCCCGCCGCCGGCTGGGCCCTGATGCTCGGCGCCGCCGGAGACGTAGACCGCACCAGTGCCGGCGAGGCCGGCAATCAACCCGCCAACGGCAGCCCGGGCGTGGCGTGTCGAGCTGATATCGGTATCTTCGAGCATGGTGTGGCGGAAGCCGCGCACGCTGCCATCAGGGGAGGCCTCGGCCTTAGCGAAGATGTTGACAAGCTTGCTGCCGGTCGTCGTCTGTTGCCCGGCACGGAGCCCAACGCTCTCCAGCGCCGCAAGCACCGCGGCGGCGTCGATCGCATCGCTCATCACGGCATGCCCGATCTCGAATTCGCTCGTCGAGGACATCGAATTGCCGAGCACGATGACGACGTTATGCATGAGCTCGATCCCGGACGAGGTCGAGGCGACGTTCGAGAACAGATCGTAGCGTCGCAGCACGTCCTCATCACGAACGACGCCGGTTGCGATCTCGCCGAGCGCGACCGCAACGCCGAGCGCGGAAGCGCCGCGCGCATAGGCCATCGAACTGTAGGCGCTGGTCGTCGCTGTCTTGTGACCGCGCGCATTCGCCGCTTCGACGCGCTCGCTGGTGAGCAGCGGGCATTTGATCTGCACGAAATGGACGTCGGCGGGATCGGCGATCCCGGCATCCGCCATCGCGGCCTTCACGGCCTTGGCTGTCTCCGTGATCTGAGCGGAGCGGCCGAGCTCTTCAGGGAGAAAATCCCGCGTGTACGCCATGCCGATGCTCAGGCGCTTGCCGGAGAGGCCTGCCGGGCGCTGTAGAATGTCCTGGCGCGTGAACACCGTGATGTGCGGGCTGAGCACGCCCTCGGTGCCGCCCGACATCACGAAAGCGATGCGTTGCTCGACCTCCTGCGGCGACAGCCCGAGCTGCGGCGCCAGCGCCGTGCACAGCGCGGCAACGGCATATTCCCGGGTGAAGTCATTGACGCCGCCATTGCCTTCGGTCTTGCCGAGGATCGCCAGGATGGATGCCGGATCGATCGCGCCGGAGCCGATCATGCTCATCAATCCGGAGACGTCGCCGGGGCCTCTGGTGGCGACCTTGAAGACGCCGACCGATGTCGTCCGCATTATAATCCTCACATGAAGTTCAGGAGTCCGGCAGACAAAACAGCCGCTGAACCGGGGCGCCTGTCAAGGTGTCGAGGCAATCCCCGTCGTCGTCCTGGCGAAAGCCAGGACGACAGCAGGACGTGCGCCGTCTGCGTAGCACCCACGATTGTGGCGAGATCGCATCGCTTCGACAAAAAATCCCTTGTCGACGGTCGTCCGCCGCACCTTGATGAATCAACCCCGATTGGTCCATAAGCGGCGTCCCGCAGCCGGTGGTTCGCCTCCGCGATGCGTGCTTGGATAGAGGGGTTCTCGCGTGGTAAATATCAACCAGAAAATTGCGCAGGAGCTTGGGGTTCGGGCGGAGCAGGTCGAGGCGACAGTGGCGCTGCTCGACGGCGGCGCCACGGTTCCCTTCATCGCCCGCTACCGCAAGGAAGCGACCGGTGCGCTCGACGACGCACAATTGCGCACGCTGGAGGAGCGCCTGGGTTACCTGCGCGAGCTCGAGGACCGCCGCAAGGCCATCCTCGAATCGGTCCGCGAGCAGGGCAAGCTCGATGCGGCGCTGGAAGCCTCCATTCTCGCCGCCGACAGCAAGGCGCGCCTCGAAGACATCTATCTGCCGTTCAAGCCGAAGCGCCGCACCAAGGCCGAGATCGCCAAGGAAGCCGGCCTCGAGCCGCTCGCCAATCAGCTCATGGCCGAGCCCACCAACGATCCGAAGGTGGTCGCCGAAGCCTTCGTCAATGCCGAGAAGGGCGTTGCCGATGCCGCTGCGGCACTCGACGGCGCCCGCGCCATCCTGGTCGAGCGTTTCGACGAAGACGCCGACCTGATCGGTGCGCTTCGTGAGGAGGTGTGGACCAATGCGCGCATGACCTCCAAGGTGCGCGACGGCAAGAAAACCGAGGGCGAAAAGTTTGCCGACTATTTCGAGTTCTCCGAGCCGCTGACGAAGCTGCCCTCGCACCGAATCCTCGCAATGTTCCGCGGCGAGAAAGAAGAAATCCTCGATCTCCAGATCCAGGCCGAGGCCGAACCATCGCCCCCGGGCGTGCCGAGTGTGTATGAGCTGAAGATCATGAAGCGGTTCGGCATCGCCGACCTTAAGCGCGCCGGCGACCGCTGGATGATCGATACCGTGCGCTGGGCCTGGCGCACCAAGATCCAGGTGCATCTCAACATCGACCTGCGCATGCGGCTGTGGAATGCGGCCGAGACAGAGGCCGTGCGCGTGTTCGCCTCGAACCTGCGCGACTTGCTGCTCGCGGCGCCCGCCGGGACCCGCGTCACCATGGGTCTCGATCCCGGCTTCCGCACCGGGGTCAAGGTCGCCGTCACCGACGCGACCGGCAAGGTGGTGGATACCGCCGTGATCTATCCGCACGAGCCGCAGCGGCAGTGGAACGAGGCGCTTGCGATCCTCGGCAAGCTCGCGCTGAAACATCGTGTCGAGCTGATCGCGATCGGCAACGGCACCGCCTCGCGCGAGACCGACAAACTCGCGGCCGACCTCGTCAAGGGCCTGCCCGACTTGAAGATGACCAAGATCGTGGTGTCGGAAGCCGGCGCGTCGGTTTATTCGGCCTCGGCGTTCGCCTCGGAGGAGTTGCCGGGCCTCGACGTCACCCTGCGCGGCGCGGTGTCAATCGCGCGGCGGCTCCAGGATCCGCTCGCCGAGCTCGTCAAGATCGAACCCAAGGCGATCGGCGTCGGCCAGTACCAGCACGACCTCGGCCAGGCCAAGCTCGCCAAATCCCTCGACGCCGTGGTCGAAGACTGCGTGAACGCCGTCGGCGTCGACGTCAACACCGCGTCCGCTCCGCTGCTCGCGCGCGTGTCGGGCGTCGGCTCCGGCCTCGCCTCGAGCATCGTGGCACACCGCGACGCCAACGGGCCGTTCAAGTCGCGCAAGGCGTTGAAGGACGTGCCGCGGCTCGGCCCCAAGGCGTTCGAGCAGTGCGCGGGCTTCCTGCGCATCCTCGGCGGCGAGGACCCGCTCGACGCCTCCGGTGTGCATCCGGAAGCCTATCCGGTGGTGCGCCGGATTCTCAGCGCCACCAAGAGCGACATCAAGGCGCTGATCGGCAGCAGCGACATCGTTCGCACGCTGAAGCCGAAAGACTTCGTGGACGAGACGTTTGGTCTGCCGACCGTCACCGACATCCTGCGCGAGCTCGAGAAGCCCGGTCGCGACCCGCGTCCGGCCTTCAAGGCAGCTGTGTTCATGGACGGCGTCGAGGAGATCAAGCACCTCAAGAAGGGCATGATCCTCGAGGGCACCGTAACCAACGTCGCGGCGTTCGGCGCCTTCGTCGATATCGGCGTGCACCAGGACGGCCTCGTGCACATCTCGGCGATGTCCAAGACCTACATCAAGGATCCGCGTGAAGTGGTGAAGCCCGGCGACATCGTCAAAGTGAAGGTGCTGGACTTCGAGGTCGCGCGCAAGCGTATCTCGTTGACACTACGGCTTGACGACGAGGTCGGCGCCAAGAAGGACGCGCCCGGCATGCAGCGGGATAACAGCTCACGCAACCCGTCCCGCATGACGTCGTCGGCCCCGCGCCAGCAGGAGTCTTCCGGCGGCGGTGCGCTCGCCGAAGCGCTGCGCCGCGCGGCCGAGAAAAACGGCGGCAAGCGGGCGTAGCTTCTAACCTCTCCCCGCTCTCACCCCACCCCCCGCAAGAACGGGGCGAGGGAGTGAGAGAGCAGCGTCTCCCTAACTTCCGCGTCAGAATCTGGCGCGTTTGTAAGTTGAAGGCGCCTGTCCCTTTCTCTCATCTGATCCTCCTCGCGCGGCAGAATATTGTCGCGCAGCACGGAGGATGCTTCGATGGACAACAGGATTCTCAAAGGCCTCACCGCGGTGACGATCGCAGCGGTGATGGCGCTCGCTTCACCGGTGCTTGCCAGAGGGGGTGGCGGTGGCGGTGGCGGTCATGGCGGATTCGGCGGTGGTGGGCATTTCGGTGGCGGCGGCATGCACACGGGAGGCTTCGGCGGCGGCATGCACACCGGTGGCTTCGGTGGTATGCACGTCGGCGGCATGGGCGGCGCCCGTTTCGGCGGCCCGGGCTTTGGCGGTGCACGTTTCGCGCATGCGGCGATCGGGCCGCGCTTCGCTGGCTCCGGCTGGCACGGCAGGCCCTTCATCGGCCGCCACGCCTTCTTCCGGCACCACCATCGCTTCTTCTTCGGAGCACCTTTCATCTATGCCGGCTACTATGACGGCTGCTGGCGCAGGAGCTTGACGCCCTATGGGTGGCAATGGGTCAATGTGTGCGGAGACTCTTGGTACTAGCATCGCCGTACCGCACCATTGCGCGATCGTCATCGGACGGTTCCGCTCAGCCCCGGAACGGGATAGTCTGGTGGCGATCGTCGCGCGGAGTTTGTCATGACCGGAGCTCACCGCCGCATTCTGGTCGTCGAGGACGACGCGGAAACCGCAGGCCAGCTCGTCGAGGAGCTGACGACTTCCGGCTACGACGTCGATCTCGCCGCCACCGGGCGCGAAGCGCTCAGCCACGGCGCCGCGCGCGACTATGCCGTGATCACCATCGACCGCATGCTGCCCGACATCGACGGCATCAGCGTGATGCGCCAGTTGCGCGACGACGGCATCGCCGCGCCGTTCCTAATCATTTCCGCACTTGGCGAGGTCGACGACCGCGTGCGCGGCTTGCGGGCCGGCGGCGACGATTATCTCGTCAAGCCGTTCTCCTTCACCGAATTGCTGGCGCGGCTGGAGGCACTCGGCCGGCGCAGCGACACCGTCGCCAAGGAGACGATCCTGCGGGTCGGCGATCTCGCCATCGACCTGATCGCACGCAGCGCGAGCCGCCGCGGCCGGAAGATTCCGCTGTTGCCGCGGGAATTCCAATTACTCGAATATCTGGTCCGCAACGAGGGCCGCGTCGTCTCGCGTGCGATGCTGCTCCAGCATGTCTGGGATCTGCATTTCGATCCCTCCACCAACATCATCGACGTCTATGTCGGACGCGTCCGTCGCAAGGTCGATGATGCCCAGGCCTATCCGCTGATCCACACCATCCGCGGCATCGGATATTGTCTCCGTGCTCCTGGCTAAAACGCTCCGCTCCTCGACCTTCCGCCTTGCGCTGATCGCGATCGCGGCGTTCGGGCTGATCGTCGCGGCGATCATGGCCTATGTCTATTTCGGCACGATCGCCTATGTGCAGAGCCGTGTCGGCGATGCCGGCGACCACAGCGGCTTCACCGCGATGATCGAGCTCGCAATGGCCGCTGTCGCCGTGCTGATGCTGGTGCTCGCCGGGCTCGCCGCGGTGCTGGTGACGCGCCGCACGGTCGGGCGGATCGAGGAGATCAACGCCACCAGCCGCGCCATCATGATGTCGGGCCTCGACCAGCGCATTCCCTTGCGCGGCAGTCACGACGAATGGGACCGGGTCGCCGAAAACCTCAACCAGATGCTCGACCGCATCGAGACTTTGATGGGAGAGGTCAAGCAGGTCAGCGACAACGTCGCCCATGATTTGCGTACGCCGCTGACGCGCATGCGGGGTCGGCTGGAAAAGGCTTATCACGCCTCGCGCAATGGCGAGGCCGACGCGGCGCTGATCGGTGACACCATCGCCGATCTCGACGCCGTGCTCGGCATGTTCGCCTCCATCACGCGCATCTCGGAGATCGAGACCCGCGCCCGCCGTAGTGCGTTTCGCACCCTCAATCTCGCCGAAATCGCCGGCGAGGTCGTCGAGCTCTACGATGCCGCCGCCGAACAGGTTGCGACGCGGCTCAGCCTCGGCGGCGATCGCGAGGTGGCGATTATTGGCGATCGCGACCTGCTGTTCGACGCTATCGCCAATCTCGTCGACAACGCGATCAAGCACGGCTGCAAAGGCGGGCAGGTGACCGTCACCTGCAGCAGCACCGACGGCGGTGCGACGATCGCGATCGCCGACGACGGCCCGGGCATTCCGGCGGATCAGCGCGATCACGTGTTCAAACGCTTCTACCGGCTCGAGCAGAGCCGCTACACCCCGGGTAACGGCCTTGGCTTAAGCCTGGTCGCCGCGGTCGCTCGCCTCCATGGTGCCGAGATTGCCCTGCACGACAACGCGCCGGGCCTGACGGTCCAGCTCAGCTTCCCGCCGCACCCGACCTAGAGCTCGATCACGCCGCGGCGGGCCGCATGTGCCACCGCATCGGTGCGGCCGGTAGCGTCGAGCTTGTCGAGCAGCGAGCCGACATGGAATTTCACCGTGTGGACGGAAATGCCGAGCTGACGCGCGATCATCTTGTTGGAGCCGCCTTCCGCCATCAACGCCAGCACGTCGAGCTCACGCTGCGTCAGCGCAATGTCCTCAGGCATGATGCGCGGATCGCGAGTGACAATCGTCGCGGCGGCCTTCTCGCCGGGTTCGGCGAGGCGAAGCCCGGCGATATTGCCGAGCAGAGCAGCCAGGCGATCGGCGAGGGCGGGATCGTCGATCTCCAAAGCCAACACGATCTCGGGCGCGATGTCCTCGCTCACGCCGCCGGCCTCTCGCCGATCGTGACCTTGAAGCTGACCGGCTCGCCGCCGCGGCGCGCCGCGATATCGACCACCGCGCCCACGCTCGCCGGACCCAGCGTCCGCGACAGCGCGCGCACGCCGGACAACTTCTGGTCGTTGACCGCGACGATGACGTCGCCCTGGCGGATGCCGGCCGCCGCCGAAGGGCCGGCCTTGTCGACATTCATCACCATCGCGCCGACGCCGTCGTCGAGCCGGACCGGCTGCAGCCCGAGGCCGAGATATCCGCGTGCGATGCGGCCGCGCGCCTCTAACTGGGCCGCGACCCGCTCGATCGTCGCTGTCGGGATCACCAGCACACGCCTCGGGCCGAGCACGGCCATGCCGAAGGCTTCGCCCGATGCGTCGAGCGCGAGGCCGCCCTGCTGGCTGGAGCGCAAGCGGACGTCGAGCTCGATCCGCGCGTCGATGTCGCCGCCGCGCAGGGAGCGCCAGCTCTTGCCGGACTGCGACACCATCGCGAGCGCGGCGCTCGGCGTATCGCGGTTGGTGGCGACGACGACCGACAACGCGCCAAGGGGCGGCACAATTGTGGCCAGCTTGACCGGGGCAATCGCCGTATCGGCGCGCAGCAGTGCGATATCCGTCGTATGGTCGCGGCCGGCGATCGTGGCGGCCGCGGTGCTGCCGTCGGGGAGGCCGATCTCGACGTCGCCCTCGTCGGCCAGCGCCTCGTCGGCGGTGACGATCAGGCCGGGTTTCCAGACCAAGCCGGTGGCGCGGGAACGATGCGAATGGACGGCGACGACGGACGGCGCGGTGCGGGACACCATATCCGCGAGCGCGGACGACAGCGAAGTCAGGGGAGTTGAGTCGGTCATGGCAGGCTCCTGTAAAGCTGTCCTCAATCTGGGATGTGGCGGGCGATCGCGTAACTGGCCGCATGGCCAGGAAATAAGCAGGGAAGCTGGTCCGGAAGACCACGGCCGACGAACATGTGATTGGAGCCGCTCACGGGAACGTGTAGCAATCGGCTCAACTTTGTGCCGTACGGCCTCAAGCCTTTTTTGCGAGCCCTGATTGATGACCATCGACCTTACCCGCCGCACCCTGCTTAAACTCGCCGGCGCCAGCTCGCTCGCAATGGCGGCTGCGGGCGCAGCGCGCGCCGAGGGGACACCGCAGGGCGGCGGGCCGACCTATGCCAGCCGCACGCCGATGCGGGTCGGCATGGTGACGCTCCGGGTGAAAAATCTCGACAAGGTTGCGGACTACTACGCGACGTGATCGGGCTCACCGTGATGGAACGCTCGGCGCGCGCCGCCAAGCTCGGCACGGCCGGCATCGCGCTGCTGGTGCTGGAGGCCCGTCCTGATGCCGAGATCGAGCCGCGCAACGCCGCCGGCCTCTATCACACCGCCTTCCTGATGCCGACCCGCAAGGACTTGGCCCGCTGGCTGGTAGCAGCCGCTTCGCATCGCGTGCCGCTGTCGGGCTTTGCCGATCATCTCGTCAGCGAATCCGTCTATCTCGACGATCCCGAAGGCAACGGCATCGAGGTCTATGCCGACCGCGATCCCTCGCAATGGCAGTGGAGCGAAGGCAGCGTGAAGATGGCGGCCGACGAGCTCGACATTCCCGACCTGCTGTCGCTGACCAATACGCGCGTGCCTGATTATGCCAAGGCACCGGACGGAATGCGCATCGGCCACATGCATCTGCGCGTCGGCGACCTCGCGCAGGCGCAGAATTTCTACCACGGCACGATCGGACTCGACCCGACCCGCAGCCGCAACGGCGCCGCGTTCCTGTCGTCGGGAGCTACCATCATCACCTCGGCATGAACGTCTGGCAGAGCCAGGGCGCCGGCCAACGCGACGATCAGGCAACGGGGCTCGCCTGGTTCTCGCTGGTGACAGCTAAGCAGGATCTGCTCGCCGCGCAGGAAGAGCGCCTGCGCAAGGGCGGCGCGAAAGTCACGGCGCTAGCGGACGGCGTTGAGGCGATCGATCCCTGGGGCACGCGGGTGCGGCTGATCAGGATTTGATCGCCGGCACGAGCGTTGGTAAGACCGTCAGGCGCTAGCCAGTTTCCGGGATTCACACCTGACATGTCCGATTTTCGCGGCGTCTTCCCTTATCTCGTCTCTCCCGTCGCTGCCGATGGCGCGGTGCGGACGAACGTCCTCGCAAAGCTCTGCGACGATCTGATCGGCGCGGGCGTCCACGGTCTGACCCCGCTCGGCTCGACCGGCGAGTTCGCCTATCTCAACGCCGCCCAACGCACCGCGGTCGTGCAGACCACGATCGAGGCGGCAAGGGGACGTGTGCCTGTTGTCGCGGGCGTCGCCTCCACCTCGACGGCAGATGCGGTGGCGCAGGCGAAGGCGTATCAGAAGCTCGGCGCCGACGGCATTCTGGCGATCCTGGAAGCGTATTTCCCGCTCGCCGACGCCCAGATCGAATCCTATTTCCGCGCCATCGCGGATGCCGTGGACATCCCCGTCGTCATCTATACCAATCCGCAATTCCAGCGCTCCGATCTCACCCTCGAAATCATCGCGCGCCTCGCCGAACATCCGCGCATCGGCTACATCAAGGACGCCTCGACCAACACCGGCCGGCTGCTCTCGATCATGAACCGCTGCGGCGATGCCTTGCGGGTGTTCTCCGCCTCCGCCCATATCCCGGCCGCGGTGATGCTGATCGGCGGCCTCGGCTGGATGGCGGGCCCCGCCTGCATCATTCCGCGCCAGAGCGTCGCGCTCTACGACCTCTGCAAGGCCGGCCGCTGGGACGAGGCGATGGCGCTCCAGCGCAGGCTGTGGCGCATCAACGAAGCTTTTGCCCGCTTCAACCTGGCGGCCTGCATCAAGGCCGGCTTGGCCATCCAGGGGTACGACGTCGGCGATCCTGTCCCGCCGCAGGCCGCTCTCACCGCCGATGCGCGCAAGGTCGTAGAAGCGGCATTGCGGGAGCTGGCGTAGCGGTTTGTCACGCGGCAATGGGCCCCGGCACGGGCAGCGGAACCGTCCTTAGCTGCCCGATTCGAGAAACTTCCATTCATTTTCGACGTTGCTGCGTGAGCTGGCTCTGTCACCTCCCGGCATGTGCATTCGAGAGATCGTCTTCAGCATACGACACGGTGATCACTGATGAATCGTCGCTACGCAATCATTGCGGCGGCTTTTGCCGCCCTGCTGCTCGTGGTAACTGCCGTGAAGGTCCAGCATGCGCCATGGACAACCCCCTCCGCGCGCGCCGTCGAGCAACGTGGTCCGCTGTCCGAGGCCGAAAGGGCCACCATCGACATCTTCGAACGAGTGTCGCCCTCGGTTGTCCAGGTTGCGGTGAGATCGGCCGCTACTCCTGTCATGGGAGAGGAGGGGCAGGGCGGCGCTTCCGGCACGGGATTTGTCTGGGACCGCGACGGGCATCTCGTCACGAACAACCATGTCGTGGCCAATGGCGGCGAGATCGCGGTGCGCTTTGCGTCGGGAGAGGTGGCTCGGGTTGATCTGATCGGCACCGCCCCCAATTACGATCTTGCGGTCCTGCGGATCCGCAGCGTGCGCGAGCTTCCACCGCAGGTGGCTCTCGGCAGCTCGACCGACCTGAAAGTCGGGCAATCCGCGTTTGCGATCGGCAATCCTTTCGGGCTAGATCAGTCGATGACGAGCGGCATCATCAGTGCCCTCAAGCGGAGGCTTCCGACCCATGGCGGCCGGGAGATTGCCAATGTCATCCAGACGGATGCCGCAATCAACCCGGGCAATTCGGGCGGGCCGCTGCTGGACTCCGCCGGCCGGCTGATCGGCGTCACGACTGCGATCATATCGCCGTCCGGCTCGAATGCAGGCATCGGTTTCGCGGTGCCGGTGGACGTCGTGAACCGGATTGTCCCCGAGCTTATTCGCAATGGCCGCGTGCCGACGCCCGGCATCGGCATCGTCGCCGCCAGCGAGGATGTGTCGACGCGGCTTGGCGTCCAAGGGGTGATCGTGGTCCGGACAGCCCCCGGCAGCCCTGCGGAACAGGCGGGGATTCGCGGTGTCAACTTGTCGACTGGAACGGTCGGAGACATCATCACCGCGGTGGAAGGCAAGCCGGTGCGGCGGCTCTCCGACCTGACTGATGCGCTCGAGCAGGCCGGTGCCGGTAAGACCGTTCGCCTCACGGTAAAGCGGGATTCGGACACCCGTGATATCAATGTGGGCATCATCGACATAGAGCGCTCCTGACCCGGCAATCTGCGGCCAAAGCGGACGTGACACGCAATGCAGATGTGCCGCGGCTCGGTTGTATCGACCGCAAAATCGGCTAAAACCCCCGCGGTCGTTTTCTGGGTTTCAAGGACATGGTGGAATGAACATTCTTCCCGGCAATTTGCGTTTCGGAGCGGGGCAGCCCGTCAAGCGTTTGGAAGACCAGCGACTGCTCACCGGGAAGGGGCAGTTCATCGACGACAAGCCGGAAGATGGCGCGCTGTGGTTGTACCTGCTGCGCTCGCCGCATGCCCATGCGAAGATCGTCTCGATCGACACCAGCGCCGCCACGGCGATGCCCGGCGTGACCGCGGTCTATACCGGCGCCGACCTCGTCAAGGACGACATCGGCGTTATCCCGACCTTGAGCATCTTCAAGCGCCCCGACGGCAAGCCGATGACGGTGCCGCCACGCCGTCTGCTGGCGCACGACATCGTGCGCTATGCGGGCGAGGCCGTGGCTGCCGTGGTGGCCTCCTCGCGTGCCGACGCGCAGAGCGCAGCCGAAGCGATCGTGGTCGAATATGACGTGCAGCCGGCGGTGGTCGATCCCGTCGAGGCGGTCAAGCCCGGCGCGCCCGTGGTGTGGCCGGAGGCCCCCGACAACATCGTCGGCGCGATGGCTTACGGCGATGCCGCCAAGGTGGACGAGGCTTTTGCCAGGGCGGCGCATACCGTCGAGCTCGATCTCGTCAGCCAGCGCCTGGTGCCCTCGGCGATGGAGCCGCGCTCGACCATTGCCGAGATCGACAAGACGTCCGGCCGTCTCCTGCTGCATGTGCAGTCGCAGACGCCTGCCTCGACCCGCGACGTGCTGGCCGAGGCCGTGCTGAAGCGTCCCAAGGACAGCGTTCGCGTGCTGGTCGGCGATATCGGCGGCGGCTTTGGCCAGAAGACCAACCTCTATCCCGAGGACGGCATCGTCGCCTATGCCGCAACCAAGCTGAACAGGAAGATCCGCTGGCGCGGCGACCGCACCGACGAATTCGTCGGTGGCACCCACGGCCGCGATCTTACCTCGACAGCTTCCTTTGCGCTCGACGAGAAGGGCAAGGTGCTGGCCTACCGCGTCAGCTCGATCGGCTGCACCGGCGCGTATTCCTCAGGCGCGGCCAACATCATCCCGCTGGTGCTGGGGCCGTTCGTGCAGACCGGCGTCTACGATTTGCCGCTGGTACATTTCGAGGTGAAGTCGGTGATGACCCACACCGCGCCGGTCGGCGCTTATCGCGGTGCGGGCCGCCCGGAGGCCGTGTTCATCGTCGAGCGCCTGTTCGACGCGGCTGCACGAAAAATCGGCATGGATCCGCGCGCGATCCGGAAAGCGAATTACATCAAGCCGGCGCAACTGCCCTATACGAATGCTGCGGGGCAGGTTTACGATTCCGGCGCCTTCGCGCACATGCTCGATCGCGCCGTGAAGCTTGCGGATTGGGACGGCTTTGCCGCGCGCAAGAAAGCGGCGAAGAAGAAGGGCCTGCTCTACGGCCGCGGGCTCACCTCCTATATCGAGTGGACCGGCGGCCGCGCCCACACCGAGAAGGTCAGCCTGCACGCGACCGCGCAGGGCCGCGTCGTCCTGCATTCCGGCACCATGGCGATGGGGCAGGGGCTGCAGACCACTTACACGCAGATGATCTCCGACACGCTCGGCATTGCCATGGACAAGATCGACGTGGTCCAGGGCGACACCGATCTGGCGACGGGCTTCGGCAGCGTCGGGTCGCGTTCGCTGTTCGTCGGCGGCACGGCGGTCGCTGTCTCCTCCAACGATCTGATTCAGAAGGCGCGTGAGAAGGCGGCAAACGTGCTGGAGACCTCGATCGAGGACATCGAATACCAGGGCGGCATGCTCACCGTGGTCGGCACCGACCGCCGCATCAGCCTGTTCGATCTGGCCGAGAAGGAAGGCGGCGCAAAGCTCAGCGTCGATTCCGAAGGCGAGGTCGATGGTCCGAGCTGGCCGAACGGCACCCATATCTGCGAGGTCGAGATCGATCCCGAGACCGGCGTCTCCAAGGTCGTGCGCTACACCACCGTGGACGACGTCGGTGTCGCCGTGAACCCGATGCTGGTCACCGGCCAGATCCATGGTGGCGTGGCGCAGGGTATCGGCCAGGCGCTGTATGAGGGGGTGTCCTATGATGCCGACGGCCAGCTGCTCACGGCGAGCTACCAGGACTATTGCATCCCGCGCGCCGACGACGTTCCGCCGATCGTGGTGACGCTCGACGATTCCGCGCCCTGTCGCACCAATCCGCTCGGCGCCAAGGGCTGCGGCGAATCCGGCGCCATCGGTGGCCCCCCTTGCGTCACCAACGGCGTGATGGATGCGCTCGCCGAGCTCGGCATCACCCAGCTCAACACGCCCCTGACGCCGCAGAAGATCTGGCAGGCGATCCGGGATGCGAAGGTGGGCGGTTAGCGGCCATTGTCGTGCTGGCTGTCGCCACAAATCCAACTCGTCGTCCCGGCCTTCGCCGGGACGACAGTGAGACCGGGACGACAGTGAGAATGTAGCGCCAGTGCCCCTCAGATCCCCAACATCATCTTCGCAATAATATCGCGCTGGATCTCCGAGGTGCCGCCGAAGATCGTATAGGCGCGGCCGTTGAGATATTCCGGCATCACCGTCAGCATCTCCTCCGGCATCGCCGGCTCGTGGTTGAGCTTGTAGAGCGGGCGCATCGGCTCGACCGCGAGGGCGTCATGGCCGATCACGTCGGCGCCGAGCCGGGTCACGGCCTGGCGGATCTCGCTGTTGCGCAGCTTCAGGATCGACGACACCGCACCGGGATTCTGTCCGGTCTGCAGCGCCGACAGCACGCGCAGCTCGGTCATCTCCAGCGCGTCGATGTCGACCTCGACTTCGGAGATGCGCGTCGCGATGTCGGGACTGTCGATCGCGCGGCCCGTCAGATCGGACTCGGCAAGCTCCGCGATCGCCTTCAGCCCCTCGCGCAGCTTCGCCGAGGCGATGCCGGAGCCGCGCTCGAACTCGAGCAGATACTTGCCGTAGGTCCAGCCCTTGCCTTCCTCGCCGACGCGGTTCGCCACGGGAACGCGCACGTCGTCGAAGAATACCTGGTTAACCTCGTGGTCGCCGCCGATGGTGAGGATAGGACGCGTCGTGATGCCCGGTGTCTTCATGTCGATCAGGATGAAGCTGATGCCGTCCTGCTGCCGTGGCCCGTCGCTGGTGCGCACCAGCGCGAACATGCGGTTGGCGTGGTGGGCATGCGTGGTCCAGATCTTGGTGCCGTTGATGACGTAGTCGTCGCCATCGCGCACCGCGCGCGTCTTCAGCGAGGAGAGATCGGAGCCGGAGCCCGGCTCGGAATAGCCTTGGCACCAATAATCCTCACCGGACAGAATGCGCGGCAGGTAGAAGTTCTTCTGCTCGGGCGAGCCGAAGCCGATGATGACGGGCCCGACCATCTTCACGCCCATCACATTGACATTGGGCACGCCGGCCCGCGCGCTTTCAGTCTCGAAGATCCAGCGCTGCGCCGGGGTCCAATCCGGCCCGCCATGCTCGACCGGCCAGCCCGGCGCGCCCCAGCCTTGCTTGTGCAGCGTGCGCTGCCAGGCCATGCCGATATCGGGATCGGAGAACACCGACGGCGTCAGCGCCGTCGCGCGCTTCATCTCCTCGGTGAGGTTTCTGGCAATGAAGCCGCGCACCTCGTCCTGGAAGGCGCGCTCCTCGGCATTGAACGACAGGTCCATGATGCGCTCCTTGTATCAGGCCGGTACGCTGGCGCGGCCAAGCCGGGCGTGGCGGCCATAATGGTGGGCGCTGCCGCCGAACAGCGTGTCGAACGCGACCAGCCGCTTGAAATAGGCGCCGACCTCGAGCTCCTCGGTGACGCCCATGCCGCCGTGAAGCTGGATCGACTGCTCGCCGACGAAGCGCGCAGATCTGCCGATCTTCGCCTTCGCGCCCGACGCGGCCCGCGCGCGCTCGACCGGATCGGCGTCGAGCTTCAGCGCGGCGCGCAACGCCATCGAGCGCGCTTCGTCGACCTGCACCGCCATGTCGGCAAGGCGGTGGCGGATCACCTGGTTGGCGGCGAGCGGCCGGCCGAATTGCTTCCGGATTTTTGTGTACTCCAGCGTAGTATCCAGCAGTACCTGCATGATGCCGACGGCCTCGGCGCCAAGCGCAGCCATGGCGCGATCAACAGCCCATTCGATTGCCGGCAGCGCGTCATGCCCGTTGCCGAGCAAGGCATCCTCCGGCAGTTGCACGTCCGACAGCTCGATGTTGCAGGCCCGCCCGCCGCCGAGGCGCTCGTAGTCGGAGATCGCAACACTCGGAGTTGTCGCCGGCACCAGGAACAGGCCGATGCGGCCGGAGGAGCCCTGATGATCATGGATATGCGCGGAGACGATGATCTCGTCGGCGGCGTGGCCATCGAGCACGGCAATCTTGCGACCGGCCAGGCGCCAGCCTTGCGCCGTGCTGTGGGCGGTGGTTGCGACCTTGGCAAGATCGAACCGCGCCGCGCGCTCGGAATGCGCGAGCGCGAGCTTCAACGATCCGTCCGCGATCTTCGGCAGGATGGCCTGCTTCTGCGCCATGCTGCCGCATCGCTCGATCAACGCGGCGCCAAGCACGACCGACGCGATATACGGCTCCGACACAAGCCCGCGGCCGAAGGCTTCCATCAAAATGCCGATCTCGACCGCGCTGCCGCCGAGCCCGCCACATTCCTCCGCGATCGGCAGCGCCAGCCAGCCCAGTTCTGCGAATTGTTTCCACACCGCCGGACTGAAGCCGAGCGGATCGTTCGCCATCTTGCGGCGGTGATCGGCATCGTAGCTTTCGGCCACGAAGCGCTCCGCGCTTTCGCGCAGCAGGCGTTGCTCGTCGCTGAGATTGAGATCCATCCTGTCTACTCCGCGGCGGCCGGCGGCTTGCGGACGGAGGGGTGTAGGCCCGATGGATCGACGATCATGCCGAATTCCTGAAGATTATGCGCGTGACAGAGCTGATGCAGCGCAAAGGCCTGGTCGATTGCAGCCGGTTGGCCCATCACGTCAACCGAACGATTCACGGCTTCCTTGGTCAGCTTCAGCGCAAAGGACGGTTTTGACGCGATTTTGCGCGCCAGCGCCAGCACGGCGGATGACAGCTCTGCGCGCGGCACGACCCGGTTGACCATCCCGAGTTGATGCGCCTCCTGCGCGCTCCATGCGTCGGCCGTGAACAGAAATTCCTTGGCCTTGCGCGGGCCGAGCTCCCAGGGATGCACGAACCATTCGACGCCGCAGACACCCATGGTGACCACGGGATCGCAGAACTGCGCATCGTCACTCGCGATGATGAGATCGCAGGCCCAGGCCAGCATCAGGCCGCCGGCGATGCACTTGCCGTGAACCTCTGCAATGGTCGGCTTGGCGAGGTTGCGCCAGCGCCGGGTGATCTGGAGATAGATCTCCTGCTCGCGCGCGAAGCGGCCATGGGCGTTTGCTTCGGCGAAGCCGCCCCAATTTCCGATCGGCGGAAAATCCACGCCCGCTTCATTCTTGCTGCCGGGTCGCAGGTCATGGCCTGAGGAGAAGTGCGGACCATTGCCGGCGAGAATGATCACCTTGACCGCGTCGTCCTGCACCGCCTCGTCGAAGGCGGCGTTGAGATCGTAGGTCATTTGCAGGTTCTGCGCGTTGCGCGCGTCGGGCCGGTTCATCACGACCCGGGCAATCGCCGGCTCCGGCCTCTCCACGAGGATGGTCTCGAACGAGCTCATCGCGTTCCCCTGGCGTTCCCGACCTGGCATTATTGTTCCCTCAAGTTGACTATTACAGCCAGGATTAAGCAAGAGGCTTGCGTACATCGGCTGCTTTTCACAGGCCACGGCCGGGACGCAAGATGTCTGGCATCTCGCGCGCGCAATCTGGTAGCTTGCGCCCGATTCCACCGGGAGAAATTTGATGCGCAAGATCCTGACCGTGCTGGCGGCGCTGGCCTCGTTGAGCCTCACCAATTGCGGCTATAACGCGATCCAGAGCGAGGACGAGCAGATCAAGGCCAATTGGTCCGAGGTCGTGAACCAGTATCAGCGTCGCGCCGATCTCGTGCCCAACCTCGTCAACTCGGTGAAGGGTTTTGCGCAGCAGGAGAAGGACGTGCTGCTCGGCGTCACCAATGCCCGCGCCAAGGTCGGCAGCATCCAGGCGACGCCCGAGGTGCTGAACGATCCCGCCGCATTCCAGAAATTCCAGGCCGCCCAGGGCGAACTCTCCGGCGCGCTGTCGCGGCTGCTCGTGGTCACCGAGAACTACCCCCAGCTCAAGTCGGATGCGCTGTTCAAGGATTTGATGTCGCAGCTCGAAGGCACCGAGAACCGCATCACGGTGGCGCGCAACCGCTACATCAAGGCGGTGCAGGACTATAACGTCACCATCCGTTCGTTCCCGAGCAACGTCACGGCGATGATGTTCGGCTACAAGGAAAAGCCGAACTTCACGGTCGGGAACGAGAAGGAAATCTCGACCGCGCCGAAGGTCGATTTCAATCCGGCGCCCGCGCCGTCGAAGTAAGTGCCTTCGACCCCGATGCATGCCCCACCCACCACCGTCATTCCCCGCGAAAGCGGGGAATCCAGTACGCCGCGGCTTCACGGTTCAATCACTGCTGCCTCTGGAATACTGGATCGCCCGCCTTCGCGGGCGATGACAACGATGTTGTGGCGTGCCGTTTTGGGCTTCTCAGCATTCGTCCTCGTCTTCGCGCTCCTGTTCACCTTTGCGCTCCCCGCCTCAGCCGATGTCGCCGTGCCGCAACTGACCGGCCGCGTGGTCGATCAGACGGGCACGCTCTCCAGCGGCGACATCGCCGCGCTGTCGCAAAAGCTGCAGGACTTCGAGATGCGCAAGGGCAGCCAGATCGCCGTCCTGATCGTGCCGACGACGGACCCGGAGACCATCGAGCAATTCGCGATCCGCGTCGCGGAGGCCTGGAAGATCGGACGCAAGAAGGTCGACGACGGCGCCATCCTCGTTGTGGCCAAGAACGACCGGCATTTGCGCATCGAGGTCGGTTACGGCCTCGAGGGCGCGCTCACCGACGTCACGTCGCGGCGCATCATCGATGAAGCCATCACGCCGAAATTCAGGAGCGGCGATTTCGCCGGCGGCATCACGGCGGGCGTCGACCGCATGATCCGCGTCATCGACGGCGAGCCGCTGCCGACGCCCTCGCGCAGCGTGAATTTCGGCGATTGGAACGACGTCGAGCCGCTTTTCTACTTCCTGCTGTTCGGCCCGCTGGTCATCGGAGGCATCCTGCGCTCCATGTTCGGGCGGCTGTTCGGTTCGGGAATAACGGGAGCGATCGTTGGTGTCCTCGCCTGGTTCGTGATCGGCTCAGCGGTCATCGGACTGGGCGTCGGTGTGCTCGGCGCTGTCCTGACGTTTATCGCCGATCTGTTTGGGGCGGGATCGGGCACGGGGTCCTCGCGTCGTGGCTCGTGGTCGAGCGGCTCGTCATCCGGCGGCTGGAGCAGCGGGTCGTCGTCGAGCGGCGGCTTCAGCGGTGGTGGCGGCAGTTTTGGCGGCGGCGGCGCCTCGGGGAGCTGGTAGGTCATGAGCATCAGGCGCATCACCCGGCATCTGCTCCAGCACCATTGGCGTGCCAAGCAGGTGTTCCCGAAGGGCGTGCTCGACCGCATCGAGCAGGCGATCAAGCGCGGCGAAGCCAGCCATTCCGGCCAGCTCCGCTTCGTGGTGGAAGGCGCGCTCGACGGCGGCCCGCTGTTTCGCAACCAGCCGGCGCGCGAGCGCGCGCTCGACGTGTTCTCGCAACTGCGCATCTGGGACACCGCGCACAACAATGGTGTCCTGATCTATCTCCTGCTCGCCGACCGCGATGTCGAGATCATCGCCGACCGCGGTATCGATGCGAAGGTTGGTGGCGAGCGTTGGGAGAGCATCTGCCGCGCCATGGAAGTCGAGTTCAGGTCGGGGCAGTTCGAGCGCGGCGTGATCGGCGGCATCGAGGCGGTGTCCCGGGAGCTGACAAAGCACTTTCCGTCAAGCGGCCCGCACCCCAACGAGCTGCCGGATGCACCGGTGCTGATGTGACGGACAGTGATGTGGACAGAGCGGGCGTCATCCACGCCCGTCGTTGACCACGTGGGGGCGGCAGACCCTGTCCGTTGCGCGGCCGTTCATCTTCGCCCGGTTACAAATTGCTTCATACCCGCCACACCGGTTCCACGTTCCCGGCCCAATTCGGCCCCGGATGACTCCCTAAAATTTCGGTAAGCGGGTCCCGAAGTAAGGATTTCGCAAGCAATGAAAGTTACCAAAAGGTCAATCCAGAGTGGAGTATTTGAGCTGTGAGCGAACCAATGGCTGAGCAGGCTGCCCAAACGACCGGTGAGCAGACGAGCGTCGTGGAAGCCGCCGCGACCGCGCCGCAGGCCGTCGAGTCTGCGGGAATCGAGGCCCCTTCGATTGCCCCTGACCACGAGGCGCCGCCCAAGCCTGATCCGATCGAGATTGAGCCGCCGCGGATCGAGGTGCCGAAGTTCGAGGCCCAGGTTGAGCCCAAAGCCGAGACCAAGTCCGAGCCAAAGCCCGGCAAGCTCATCGTCATGGCACCCGCAGAGCGGTCCTGGGACCGTGAGGAGTTTGCGCCGCATGTGAAGGCGGACGAGCCGCGCGAGAGCGGCGGCGCGCGCCGCCTGTCGGCGATGGCCGCGGTAGTGGCGATTGCAGCCAGTGTCGGCGCCATCAGCGGCGCGCTCGCGACCGCAGGGATGATGCACTTCGCAAGCTCCGCGCCGGCACAGGTTGCCGACACCAGCGCGCTGGAATCCTCGGTCGCCCGGATTGATGCCGATGTCGTCGCGCTCAAAGCCAACGTCGAGCATACCTCCAAGACCGGCCTCGGCCAGTTCAACCGGACCAACGACCGCCTCGACAAGCTCGAGAAGGCGCAGGCCGAGCCAATGGCCAAGATCGCAAAGCTGTCCGAGACGGTCGACAAGCTCCGCGCCACCCCGCCCGCGGCGCCCGTCCAGGCCGCAGCCGCCGTGCCCGCCAAGGAGACCACTGGTTCGATCGCACCGACCCAGGTTGCAACCGCCGCAGCTGCGCCGGCTCCCGTCGCACCCAAGACCGAGGTCGGCCGGTTGCCGACGGTCGAAGGCTGGGTGCTGCGCGACGTCTCCAACGGCGGCGCACTGGTCGAGGGCCGCGGTGGCCTCTACGAGGTGTATGCCGGTGACCCCATCCCAGGGGTTGGCCGTGTCGATGCGATCCGCCGTCAGGACGGCCGCTGGGTGGTCGTCACCAGCAAGGGGCTGATCGTCGCGCGCTGAGCGGCCCATATCCGATTTCCGAAAAGGCGCTTCACCACGATGTGAAGCGCCTTTTTGCTTGAATAGCCGTCCCTGCGCGGTGTTACCTGAGGCATGAGCCGCGCCTTGCGAATTCTCGTTGCCGCCGCCGTATTTTTCGGCGGCATCGTGTCGTTGTTGGCCGCGGAGAACGCGCAACTGGCACGCGGCACGGCGATCACCGATCCCGATCTCCTGCGCGAGCTCGACCAGCACGATGCGCTCACGATCTCGCGCCTGTTGTGGCCGGAGCGGAACGCGAACTTTCCGCTGACGACCGATCTGATGTTTTCGTGGTTGTCGCAGCTCAAGGAGATTCCTCCCGCGATCGAGGCGGAGATCGATCGCTACGTCGCCCAGCAGAAGGCGGCATATCCGACCGAGACCATCGGCGTCGGCGAGGGCTTCGACGTACAATTGTTCGATCGCGCCAATCTGAAATCCCGCGACACCCGTTTCGTGCTGGCCGGCATCGTCAACCGCATGGACCGGGCCTATGTCTCGGAAGACTCCTGCGGCGAGATCAGGCTGATCTATCGTCTTGTGCGTTTCGAGACCAAACCGGATGGCGGCAGGACAGCCACGCGGCTGCCGATGACGCTCAATCTGGTGATGAAGGCGCGCGACGTGCGCCAGATGGACGGGAACGGCAAGCCGATCACCTGCGCCGAGGTCGCGCGACGCTGGCTCGGCAATGGCGACTGGCAGGGGCTGATCGGCAGCGACTTCTTCCCTTACGATGCGATGCTCGATCGCATCGAGACCAACATTCAGATCTCAGTTGCGGCGAAATCGGCGCTGCACGATTTCCGCTCCGACTATCTGCTCAAGGTGTTCAAGTACGACGCCGCCTCGAAGACGTTCGAGGAATCGACGCTGGAGAACCAGATCGACCGCGACCGCATTCTCGCTGACAATGATCTCCGGCGCGACTTCAGGGATTGGCTGCTCGCGCCCGATCATCTTCGCGACTTCGATCGCGGTACGGTGCTGATCCCCGAGAAATTCCTGGCCAAGGCTGCAATCGTGCCCACGCCAGCCGGCCTCGATGCTTCTCCGTTGCAGCCGGAGTTCGGGATGGTGCAAGGGGAGGGCAACGGAGAGGGACAGGGCGAGCCGGTCTTCTCCGACAACGACGTGGTTGGTGCGTTGAAGCAAGCTGCCGCGCGCGGGGACATGCAGAACGTCCGCTCGGTCGCGGGCTTCCAGCGCCGCCTCAATGACGTCACCTGCGCCGGCTGCCACCAGACCCGCGGCATCGGCGGCTTTCACTTCCCGGGCGTCGATTGGCTTGCGGACAAGCCGTCCAACTCGACCATCGTGCCGGCCTCGCCGCATTTTCTTGGCGACCAGGTCCGCCGCCGTGACATCCTGACCGCGATGGCCGCAGGCAAACGTCCTGATTTCTCACGTGGATTTGCCAGCCGGCCGCAGACCCGCGGCAGCACTGAGCTGGCGGGGACCGAATATCAGGACGGCTGGGGCGCGCATTGTTCCCTGGAAAATGCGGGATCGCGATCGACCGACAGGAGTTTTACGTCATGGAGCTGTGCTAAAGGATTGACCTGTCAGGCTGCCGCGGCTTCGCGCCGCATCGGCATGTGCTTCATCAAGACGCGTTAGGCTGTCTCGAACCGGTTTGGATGACCCATGACGGACTCCAGCGAAGCCAACAAGGAGCGCAATCGCGAGATCGCGCAGAATGAAGAGGCCAAGCAGGTTACCGGCAGCATCCGCGTCAGCACCTGGGCGGTCGCGGTCGTCGTCATCATCGGCGGAATCCTGTTCACGCTCGGCTGGCTGGCGCTGAAGTAGTCGGCGCCCTCACTTCGCGTAATTCGTCATCCGCTTGCCGGGCAGCAGCTCGTAGGCCGGCCTCCAGCCGGGCAGCGCGGCCATGCGGCCAAGCCAGGCGTGAATGGCGGGATAGCTTTCCGCGAAATCAAAGCCGTGCTCGTCGCTCGGATAGTGCAGATAGGCCATCATCGAGATATCGGCGACGGTCGGCCTGGTTCCGATCGCGAATTGATTGTGCTGGAGATGACCGTCGAGAATGCCGAGAAAATCCTCGAGGCGCCGGCGAAAATGTTTCAGCACCTGCGGATCGTTGTTTTGTGTGAAGGCGCGCATGAAGCGGTAGGCCGCCATGTAGCCGGTGAGCTTGTGGTTGTCCCAGAACAGCCAGCGCAGCAGCTCGAACTTTTCCTCCTCGGTCTCGGCACCGAAACGCCCGAACTGCTCGGCAAGCTTGAGCAGGAGCGGCGCGGTCTGCGTCATCTTCACACCGTCGATTTCGAGCACGGGAATCTCGCCCATCTCGTTCACGCTCTTGCGCCATTCCGGCGTGCGCGTGACGCCGCCGACAAAGTCGGTCCAGACCGGCTCGAATCTCTCGCCGCAAAGTGTCAGCATCAGCGCCAGCTTGTAGCTGTTGCCGGATTCGGGGAAGTAGTGCAGGCGGTAGCTGGGCATGGGACCTCGCGATGACTGTGATTGTTGAAACGATCTACGTCGTCGTCCCGGCGAAGGCCGGGACCCATAACCACCGAATGTGGTTTGGCGAGGACTCGGAGTTGTCGGCTTTGCGCGACAACTCTCACTCTGGGATATGGGTCCCAGCCTTCGCAGGGACGACAGCGTGGGATGTAGCACCGCCGCCTCTCTTACCCCACAGCCCCCTGCGACCGCAGCTGCTTGATCGCGGCGTCGTCGTATCCCGCGCCACGCAAAATTTCGTCACTGTGCTCGCCGACGCCGGGCGGCTTGCGCGGCTGCACTTTCTTGGCGCCGTCGATCCAGATCGGGCTGGAGATGGTGAGCATGGTGTCGTTCTCGAACGGCACTAGCACCTCGTTATCGAGCATCTGCTTGTCGTTCGGGATGTCGTCCAAAATGCCGACAATGCCAAACACCAGTCCGTTGCCGTCGAGGATCTTGCGCCATTCGGCGAGATCCCTGGTCGCGAAGGTCTCGTCAAAGATCTTGATCAGCTCGACGGAGCGCGCGTGGCGGTCGGGTTTGGTGGCAAAGCGCGGGTCGGTGATGAGATCTTCGCGGCCGAGACACCTGGCCAGCGTTGGAAACTGTTTCTCCTCGCTCAGCAGCGACAGGATCAGCCAGCGGCCGTCCTTGCACTGGTAGTGGTTGGCGACCGCGTTCAATGCGCGTTCGCGCGGCCGCCGCTCGGCGAATTTTGCGCCGCAGAGCTTTGCCTGCGCCAGCACGCTCGCAGCCCACACGCCGTTCGCCATCAGATTGGAGGCGACGTGCGAGCCCTTGCCGGTCTTCTCGCGCTGGTACAGCGCGGTGACGATCGCGCCGTAGAATGCCATGGCGCAGGGATGGTCGCCCATGCCGGCGACCGAGCGGGCTGGCGTCGTGTCGGTGTCGGCGCGGACGAGGTCCATCAGGCCGGAGCGCGCCCAATAGGCGTTGCTGTCGAAGCCGGGCTTGTTGGCCTCTTCGCCTTTCTCGCCATAACCGGTGAACGAGGCGTAGATCAGGCGATCATTGAGATGGGCGAGATGGTCATAGGTGATGCCGAGCTTGGTGCGCACCGGCGGCGGCATGTTGGTGATGAAGACGTCGGCCTCTTCGACCAGCTTGTAGAGCACGGCCTGCGCCTCGGGCTTTGCGAGGTCGAGCGCGATGCTCTTCTTGTTGCGGGCCTCCAGCAGCCAGGCGAAATTGTGCTCGCTGGTCGGATAGCCCGGAATGTTGGGCAGATTGCGGTAGGGATCGCCGGCGCCGGGCGGCTCGATCTTGACGACATCGGCGCCGAAATCCGACAGCACGGTCGCGGCCGCTGGTGCTGCGATGAAACTCGCGCAATCCAGCACCTTGAGCCCTGCAAAAATGCCCTTTTCCATTGCGGCGTTGCTCCCTCACTCGTGTTGTATCCCGCGCGCTGGAATTGGCGAGGGCCACGTCACGGCAGCATTAGACCGATCTTTCGGCGGGATGCAACGCTCCTCGCCGCGCCTCACTCATCCCCTGCGAGCAGGGCAGCATTGCCGCCGGCTGCTGCGGTGTTGATCGTCACGGTCTGCTCGGTCGCAAAGCGCGCGAGGTAGTGCGGGCCGCCGGCTTTCGGGCCGGTTCCGGACAGGCCGTTGCCGCCGAACGGCTGCACGCCAACCACGGCACCGATCATGTTGCGGTTGACGTAGATGTTGCCGATCTGGACGCGGTCGACGATCGCCTCGATCGTATCGTCAATGCGGGAGTGGATGCCGAGCGTCAGCCCGTAGCCGGTGCGCTCGATCGCTTGCAGGACGCGTTCGAGATTTTCCGCACGATAGCGCACGACGTGGAGGATCGGGCCGAACACCTCCTCGGTGAGCTGGCCGGCATCCCCAAGCTCGAAGATGTGCGGCGCCACGAAGCAGCCCTCCGGCGCGGTGCCGGCAAAGTGCAGCCGCGCCTCTCTCTTCATGCGTGCGATGTGCGCATCGAGGCGCTGCTTGGCCTCGACATCGATCACCGGCCCGATATGGGTCGCGACGTCGCTTGGATCGCCGATCTTCAACTCGCGCGCCGCGCCCGGGATCATCTCGATCATGCGGTCGGCTACGTCCTCCTGCACGAACAGCAGCCGCAGCGCCGAGCAGCGCTGGCCGGCGGAACGAAACGCCGAGGTGACGACGTCGTCCGCGACCTGCTCTGGCAACGCGGTCGCATCCGCGATCATGGTGTTGATGCCGCCGGTCTCCGCGATCAGCGGCACGATCGGCCCGTCCTTGGCTGCCAGCGCCCGGTTGATGCTGCGCGCGACCTCGGTCGATCCGGTGAAGACGATTCCACCGATATCGGGGTGCGCGGCCAGTGCGGCGCCGATGCGGCCGTCGCCAGTGACGAGGTGCAACGCGCTTGCGGGGATGCCGGCCTCGTGCAGCAGCCGCACCGCCTCGACCGCGATGCGCGGGGTCTGCTCTGCGGGCTTGGCCACCACGCTGTTGCCGGCCATCAGCGCCGCCGTGACCTGGCCGAGGAAGATCGCCAGCGGAAAATTCCATGGCGAGATCGCCACGAAGACGCCGCGGCCGCGCATGGCCAGCGCATTGCTCTCGCCGGTCGGGCCCGGCATCGCCACATCGTTGCCGAACAGCTTGCGACCCTGCGCGGCATAATAGCGGCAGAAGTCGGTGGCCTCGCGCAGCTCCGACAGCGCATCGTCGAGCGTCTTGCCGCCCTCGCGTTGCAGCAGCGCTATGAAATGGGGCGCGCGGTTCTCCAGAAGATGCGCGGCCTGCTCCAGCGCCGCCGCGCGCGTGGCTGCGGGTGTCCGGCTCCAGGCGGCAAAGCCGGCGCGCGCCGCAGCCACTGCCGCATTGGCCTGATCCGGCGTTGCGTCCGCGATCGGCTTGAGGTCGATCGTCTCGGCTTTGACCTCCGTCAGCAACCGGTCGAGCGCGGCGCGCGCGCCGAATTCGACGCCGCGCGAATTGCGCCGCTCCGGCGCGAACAGGTCGCCCGGCAACGGAATCTTGGGATGGGCCGCGTGCTGCGGCCGGACGATGGCATCCGCCGGGCGCTGCAACAGCGCCGTAACCGGCACGCGATAATCGGACGCTTGCGCCACGAAGGAGGAGTTGGCACCGTTCTCCAACAGTCGCCGCACCAGATAGGCGAGCAGGTCGCGATGGCTGCCGACCGGGGCGTAGGTGCGGTAGGCGATCTCCGGGTGATCCTTGGCGAGCTGCTCGTAGAGCGCCTCGCCCATGCCGTGCAGGCGCTGGAATTCGAAGCCGCCGTTCGCACCGGCAAGCTCCAGCACGGTCGCGACGCTCAGCGCGTTATGGGTGGCGAATTGCGGGAAGATGCGTGGCCGCAGACTCAAAAGCTTTTGAGCGCAGGCGACGTAGTTCAGATCCGTCATCGCCTTGCGGGTGAACACGGGATAGCCGTCGAGCCCGCGCTCCTGCGCGCGCTTGATCTCGGTGTCCCAATAGGCGCCCTTGACCAGCCGCACCATCAGCTTGCGGTCATGCGCCCGGGCGAGCGCATCGACATAGTCGATCACGTCGCCGGCGCGCTTCTGATAGGCCTGGATCGCGAGGCCAAATCCGTCCCAACCGGCAAGCGAGGGATCGGCGAGCGTTGCCGCGATCACGTCGAGGGACAACTCCAGACGATCGGCTTCCTCGGCATCGACGGTGAAATTGAGGTCATGGGCCTTGGCGCGTTGCGCCAGGTCCAGCAATTGCGGCACCAGCTCAGCCATCACGCGGTCGCGGCTGATCGCCTCGAAGCGCGGATGCAGCGCCGAGAGCTTGACGGAGATGCCGGGCCGGTCGGGCAGGGGATGGTGACCCGCCGCCTTGCCGATCGTCTCGATGGCACTGGCATAGGCGTCGAAATAGCGCCTGGCATCGGTGGCGGTGCGGGCGCCTTCGCCGAGCATGTCGAAGGAATAGCGCGCCCTCTCGCCGGAGCGCGGCTGGGCCCGCTCCAGGGCCTGCGCGATGGTCTCCCCCAGCACGAAATGATTGCCCATCAGCCGCATCGCCTGGCGCGTGGCGGTGCGCACGGCGGGTGCGCCCAGCCGCTTCACCAGCCGGCCGATGGTGCCGTCGGGCGTCTCGCCGGGCTGGATCACCCGCGCCGAGAGGCCCAATGCCCAGGCCGAGGCGTTGACCAGGAAGGCGGTGGACTTGGTCTCGTGGTGGATGAAGTCGCCCTCGCCGAGCTTGTCCTCGATGAACTGGTCGGCGGTGCGCGCGTCCGGCACGCGCAACAGGGCCTCGGCCAGCACCATCAAGGCCAGCCCTTCCTTGGTCGAGAGCGCAAATTCCCGCAGCATATCCTCGACTCCACCAAGCCGGTCGTCGCGCTTGCGGATGGCTTCGATCAGCCGCGTCGCGGTGCGATCGATCCGCGCCTCCTGCGGCGGGCCGAGATGCACAGACGGCAAAAGGCGCGCGGCGATATCGGCGTCATCGGGCGCGTAGGCGGCGGAGAAGGGAGGCGGAATGTTCGGCATGGCGTGTCCTGTGGCTTCAATTCAGGATAATGCCCACGCTACCTTAGCTCGATAGACAATTTAGCTCATTCGGCTTAGAAAATGAAGTCGCCCAGTCATTTGACCTTACGGAATATGGAATTAGATCGAACCGACCGGAAGATACTCTCGATTTTGCAGCAGGACGGGCGAATCGCCAATGTCGAGCTCGCGGAGCGCATTGGGCTGTCGCCGACCTCGATCGGCGAACGGCTGAAGCGTTTGCAGCGAGAGGGCTTTATCGAGGGCTATGGCGCGCGGCTCAACCCGCACCGGCTCGGCCTCGGCCTCCTGGTGTTTGTCGAAGTGCTGCTCGACAAGACCACGCCCGACAATTTCGAGCGTTTTGCCCGCGCGGTGAAGCTCGCGCCCGAGGTGCTGGAGTGTCACATGGTCGCCGGCGGCTTCGACTATCTTGTGAAGGCGCGGCTGGCAGACATGGCTGCGTATCGACGTTTCCTCGGCGAGACCTTGTTGTCGATGCCCGGCGTGCGCGAAACGCGAACCTATGCGGTGATGGAGGAGATCAAGCGCGACGCACCATTGCCGGTGGACTAACGAAGTGCCGTCGCGATTGTCATTGCTGTGGCGTCCAATGGGCGGTCTTCGCGGGCAAATAGCTTGCCGTGTGCAATCGCAACGCCTGTCGTCGAGTGCACTGACCGTCTTCTAAAATTTCTTGGCCCGGCTCCCGGATTGATCCGGGAGTTAGCAAAAGCCGGCGGGCTTATACTTTGAGGTTCTCTGCGGAGCTTTTGCCTCGGTTTGCGATCTCTTCATATTCCACCGTCTGTCCTTCGTTCAGGGACGACAGACCGGCTTTCTGCACTGCCGAGATATGCACGAACACATCCTTGCCGCCCGACGCAGGCTGGATAAATCCATAACCCTTCGTCGGGTTGAACCACTTGACCGTACCTTTAGCCATCACGACTTCTCCGCGGGTCTTCCTCCGAGATCTCGAACCGCCAGTCCCCGCCAACCGGCCGGTTCGGTCCTAATACGATACGCGGAATGTGGCTGGCTTGGTAGCTCAAACCACATCGGCATTTCGGCGAATTCCGCTCAACTTCGCGGCGTTTTTGCCGGATTTGCCCTTTTCGCGGTCACTTGGTCGGCGCGCCGCGCGCCATCCGTCAATAAGTCGCGGCCAGATAATCGACGATCTTGCTGACATCGGCATCGTCGATGGGGGCGCCATAGACCTTGATCATCTTGGTCACCTCGGCCTGCCAGAAACCTTTCTTGTCCTTCATCGGCGGCTGCGTGTTGATGTAGTCGGCGGAGTGGCAGGCGCTGCAATTGCCCTGCACGACTTCGAGATTGGGCCCGGGCTTGAACGCCGCGACCTCATCGGGGGTCTTGTAATTGACCGGTGCTGCAAGTGCCGAACCCACCACGGCGGCGAGGGCGAGCGTGATGGCGAGGAAAACGGTGCGCTGCATGATCATTCCCCTCAAGCCACGGTGACGCGGACGGTTTCGACGACGTTGCGCAAGTAACCCGCCGGATTCCAGCGCGGCGTATCCGGCTGGGTTTCGCCGCCATTGCCGGTGGCGCGCACCTTGAGCTCGTAGGAGCCCGCCGCGAGCTTCACCGGCAGCGTCCATTCACGGAATGAGTATTTGCCAAGATCCTTGCCGAGCCTGGCGTTGGTCCAGGTCTTGCCGCCGTCGGTGGAGACCGCGACCTCCTTGATACCCTTGCCGCCGTCGAAGGCGATGCCGCGCAGCGTCGTGCCGCCTGCTTTCAGCTTGGCTCCGTCGGGGACGCTGGTGATGAAGGAACGGATGGTGAAGCGGTTGATCGGGATCGTCGCCTTCGGCGCGGTGCCCGGCTCGACCGCATTGTTCGGCGTGTCCGGAATGCGATAGGCCGACTTCATCCAGAACCCGTCATAGACATTGTCGACGACGGTGATCTCGTTGAGGTGCTTGACCCAATAGGTGCCGAAATAGCCGGGCACGATCAGGCGCAGCGGAAAGCCGTTGAGGAACGGCAGGTCTTCGCCGTTCATGCCATAGGCCAGCATCACCTCGCCGTCGTTGGCGTGATCGATATCGAGCGCCTTGACGAAATCGGGCGTTTTGTCGCTGACCGGACCGTCCATGCCGTTGAAGGTGACCTGCTTGGCGCCGCTCTGCACGCCCGCCATCGCCAGCACGGCCTTCAGCGGCACGCCGCGCCAGCGCGCATTGCCCATCGCGCCGTTGGCGAGCTGGCCGCCGGCCACGCGCGGATCCAGGAAGCCGCGGCTGTTGCCGGAGCACTGGTTGACGGCGACGATCTCGGTCGCCTTCATCTTCCGGATGTCCTTCAGCGACAGCTTGAGCGGCTTGTCGACCTTGCCCTTTACCTCGAGGGTGAACTTGTCGGGGTCGAGATTGTAGGGCAGGTCGGAAAGGTGATAGCGCACGAAGAACGCGTTATTCGGCGTGATCGGGCCGTCGTTGAACACCGCGAAGGGCGTCTCGAGCTGCGGCGGGCGGCTGGTCAGGCCGATCATCGGCCGCTTCTGCGGATATTTCACCAAAGGCCGTTCGCCATTGGCAAAGGGCAGGGCGACGGTGTCGAGTGCCAGCGCTTTGGTCGAGTTCAGTGCAGTCGCAACAGCGGCAAGGCCCGCTCCTTTGAGCAGGTCGCGTCGATCGAACATGTGGTCTCCTCCCGGAGCTTTTCGTTGGATCACGGTCATCACCGCGATCTCTCACTCATCTGTCGCAACGACTCAGATGAAGTCAATTCGTGCTTTCGCAGCAGGCCCATGCCGCTGCGTTGCAGCAAGCCGGTGTTACGCCGCGACGCGTTCGCCGCGATCGACGAGCGCGGACAGCTCCCTCGCGTCCGCAACCACACGCACGGCCATCGGTTCGTCGCGGCCGCGGATCGCGACCTCCTGCTGCGGCAGCGCATCGTCGGCAAGGCCGGCGGTCCGGCGGACTTCCTCCGAGACGATCGCTTCGCAGGCCAGCGTCTTGGTCATGTCCTGGAGGCGGGCCGCGACGTTGACAGCATCGCCCAGCGCCGTGAAGACGATGTGATCGCGATAGCCGATGTCACCGATGATGACCTCGCCGCCATGGATGCCGATGCCGAAGCGGATCGGCTGGCGTAGATCGTGGGACAGGAGCTCGTTGAGCTCATCGATATGCCTGGCGATGCCGGCGGCGGCCTTCAGCGCCTGCCGGCAGGCGGTTTGCGGATCGGCGCTCAGTCCGAACAGCGCCAGCATGCCGTCGCCGACAAATTGGTTCGGCTGGCCGCCATTCTCGATCACAGCCTGCGAGACGGCGCCGAGGAAGCGGTTGACGATGAACACGGTGTCGAACGGCAGCCGCTTCTCGGCCAGCTGCGTCGAGCCGCGCATATCCACGAACAGGCTGACGAGATAGCGCTCCTGGCCGATTCTGGCAGGCGTCGAGGCCTGTGTGTTCGCCGAAAGGGTATGCGCGGTGAAGAGCTGGAAGAAGGAGAGATCCGACGTCGGCCGCAGCTGGCAGGCCAGCCTGATCGAGGGGTCACTGGTGCCGACACGGGTGAGCACGAACGCCTCGCGCTGCGACGGCTCGGGCAGGGCGCCATGATCGCCGATGATGCGGATGCGGCAGGTCGAGCAGCGGGCGCGGCCGCCGCAGACGCTGGCATGCGGCACATTGTGGCGCAGGCTCGCTTCCAGCACGGAGAGGCCCTTGGGGACGCGCACCGTCTTGCCGTTGCCGTAGGACAGCGCGATCATGCCGCCGCGCCGCTCGCGCACGGCGCGCGCGCCACGCGCCAGCAGCGCCAAAGCGAGCAGTCCGAGATAGCCGGCGGTGAGGCCGCCGGTGATGCGGTCGAGCATCGCGGCCTCTGCCGTGGTGCCCAGCTGGCGGCGCGTGAGATTGTGCGTCCGCCATTCCCCGTCGTCGGCCTCGACCTCGACGCTGCGGCCACCCTGGTAGACACCCAGCAGCGACAGCGTCGGGATCAGCACGGCAGCCGCGAGCAGATAGGGCGCCGCGCGCGTGAAGAACGGTTTGAGGCGAAGCCAGAAATAGATGCCGATGCAGCCGTGCACCCAGGCGATGAGAAGCAGGATCGTCATGGTCCAGATACGGTTCGACGCGACGAAGAACAGATAGAGTTCCTGCGGATAGAGTTTTTGGTGTCCGTAAAGCGTCTGACCGAGCCGCACCCCGATCACATGCGCCATGACCAGCGCGGGGATGCTCAAGCCCAGCACGAGCTGCAGCGGCTCGACCGTCCGCCAACGGAACTGCCGGCGCTGATACAACGCGTAGATGCCGAGCCCCATATGCGTGAGCGCCGCCGTGTAGAACACGATCGCAACCGGCAGGAACTGCCAGAACAGCATGTGGTAGTAGACCCCGATCTCCATGGCATCGACCGAGATGTTGCCGAGCGCATGGTTGAGGAAATGGCTGACCACATAGGCGAACAGGATGACACCGCAAACCAGCCGCACCTGGCGTACGCTGATGGCGCGGGAAAGATCGGAAAATCGTGTGGATGCGGTTGCGGCCATGATTCTGTTGTATCAGTTCATGAAGGAGAACAGCCAGCGTCGCGTTTAATTCCGGGGGTGGATAGCGCGCCCGATCACATGCGCGGCAAGCTGCCGCAATCTCCGTGTCGTCCTGGACAAGCACCCCCGGGGGCGCACGCGGATCCGGGACGACGGTACCCAACATTGACTCCCCCTCTCAGGTTGGCGAAAAGCGCCGCCGTGAGGACAGCTCTCGACATCACGATGCTCCCCGCCGGCGCGGCGCGCCGGCCGCTCGTCATGGCCGCGGCGATCATCGCCGCGATGACGCTGCTGCGCATCGTCTACGCCTCGGCCATCGAGCTGCGCACGGACGAGGCCTATTACTGGACCTGGTCGCAGGAGACGGCGCTCAGCTTCCTGGATCATCCCCCCGGCATCGCCTGGCTGATCCGGTTCGGTACTGCGATCTTCGGCGACACCACACTCGGTGTGCGCTTCGGCGGCATCGTCGCGATGCTGGTGACGCAGCTCCTGCTCGCGGACATCGTCCGCCGCCTCACTCATGATGTGCGCGCCGTCGTGCTCGCGGTGCTGATGCCGGAGGCCGCGCTCTATTACGGACTGCTGATGGCCAAGGTCGCGCCCGATGTCGCCATGATCCCGTTTGCGGTGGCAATGATGTGGTGCCTGGTGCGGCTCGCGCAGGGCGGCGACGGCCGCTGGTGGCTCGCGGCCGGCCTGTTCGCCGGGCTCGCGATGCTGTCGAAATTTACCGTGATCATGTTCGCACCGGCGGTTGCCGCCTTTCTGCTGGTGCCGGATTGGCGCTGGCGCTGGTTGCGCAGCCCCTATCCTTATCTCGCGGTCCTGATCGCAATCGCCGTGTTCTCGCCGGTCCTGATCTGGAACGTGCAGCACGACTGGGCCGCGATTCGCTTCCAGGGTGTGCGCGCCACCACCAGCTACGGCATCTCGCTCCGCACATTCGGCGACTACATCGGCCTGCAATTCGGACTGGTCGGCTTCGTCATGCTGCCGGTGGTACTGACGGGGGTGGTGCTGACGGCGTGGCGCGGCTATAGCACGCGCGAGCCGGTCGCGATTTTGCTGTCGACCGCGGTCCTGGTGCCGTTTCTCTATTTCCTGGGGAAATCGCTGACCCTCCGCGTCGGCGACACCTGGCCGATGTTCATGTGGCCGGTCGGTTTCGCCGCCGCCGCTGTCAACCTCACCATGCTGTCGCGTGAAAAATGGTCGGCGCGGATGATCAGATCGTCGCTGTTCTGGGTCAACACGGCGGTGGTCTCCGGCATCGCCTTTGTCGTCATCGTGTTCCTCTACTACGTCGCCGCGCCCTGGAATTTACTTGGCAAGATCGATCCGATCGGTGCCGAGTCCGGTTACGAGCAGGTCGCCGCGCGCGCACAGGCCGCATTGGACGAGACTGGCGCGACCTGGATCGCCACCACGGACTACCGCACCTATGCCATGATGCGCTGGCTGTTCAGGGGCCGGGTGCCCGTGATCGAGATCAACGAGCGCGGCCGCTTCCAGGACTTTCGCGATCCGGGCATGGACCGGATCAAGGGCCACGTCGGCATCTATGTCGGGCGCGAGCCGGACAATCGCTCATCACTGTGGGAGAACATCCCCGCCAAGCGCGAGCCGCTCGGTCAGGTCGAGCGCCGCTGGCGCGGTCTCGTGATGGACACGTACACGCTGGAAAAGCTCACCGGCTGGACCCCGGAGCTGTCGCCGCCGAAAGACTCGCCGCTGTTCCGGTGGCGCGTGCTGGCGGGCGAGTTTGAGCGGCGTACGCTCGCCTAGCAAGGCGGCCTTCTTCCTTCTCCCCTTGCGGGAGAAGGTGGCGCGAAGCGCCGGATGAGGGTCTCTATCCGCTAAGACGACTGCGAGAGGCGCGCGCGGAGAGAACCCCTCACCCGTCTCGCCGCTCTGCGGCGAGCCGCCCTCTCCCGCAAGGGGAGAGGGGAAAACGAGTCCGCCGCGCAAGATGGCGTTCTACTCTTCCTCGTCCTTCTTCCGCAGCAGATCCGTCGCGAGGTCCGACAGCTTCGGCGGCGGCAGTGCGGCGAACGGCAGCGGTCGTGTGACGTCGATTGCGGCGAGGCCGAGCCGCGCCGTCAGCAATCCATTTAGCATGCCTTCGCCCAGCCGCTGCGACAGCTTCGCCGCAATGCCGTGGCCGAGCATCTGCTGCACCAGGCTGTCGCTCGCCGCCATGCCGCCGGTGATGGCGAGATGAGCGATGACATGGCGGAGCAGGCGGATCATGCCGAGCGCGCCGGGCCGGCCGCCATAGAGGAAAGCGAGCTGGCGGATCAGGCGCAGCGACACGATGAACACGAACATCACGTCGATCGCCGCTCGCGGGCTCACCGCCGTGACGATCGAGACTTTTTGCGCTGCTGACGACACCAGCCGCCGCGCCTCGATGTCCAGCGGCGACATCAATTCGCGCTCGGCGAGCCGGATCATGTCGGCGCCGTCGATGATCTCGCCGGCGTGGCTCTCCAGGGCGGCACGGGCGCGCGCGAGCTGCGGGTTCTGGTGCGCGATCTTGAGCAGATCCTGCACGATGATGCGGCTCTCCTTGCGATCGTCGCTGGCAAGAACAGCGGCTGCGCGCTGATGCAGCTTTTCGATCGTTGCCAGCCGCGCCAGCCCGAAAGCCTCGCGTCCGGTCACCACCGCGAGCGCAAGCGCGGTGACGAAGGCAAGCGCCAGTCCGACGAAGCCGAGGCTGTCGCTGCGCGCAAACAGATCCTCGATCAGACGGACGACGCCGAGCCCGACCCCGAGCAGCGTCAGCCCGGCAACGCCGGACCAGAACATTGCGCCCCAGGGAAAGCCGCGCCGCGCCGGAAGCGTCGCTGCGATTGGCACCGGCAAATTCGCCGGATCGGGCTCCGGCGTGATCTGGATGGTGGTACGGCCGAGCCGGGTCGTCTCGTCGGCCTCGGTGACGACGACGCCGGGGTCGTCGAGCCGGAACGTCGCCGGTCGCCGTGGCTTCGATCGGTCGTTCATGACAATTTGTCTCCGATCAGGAACTGCAAGGCACGGTCGAGGCGGATGTGAGGCAGCGCCGGGTGGTCGGCCCCCTCACGTTCGAGCTTCGGCGGACGGAAGCGCAGGAAGCGAAAATCGCTCTTCCCGGCGGCCTCGGTCGAGAGGCCGCGGAATGCGTCGGTGCCGTTGAACAACGGCTCGGGATCCAAGGGCAGGTCGCCCGGAAAGGTTGCCACCTCGGTGCTGCCGTCGAAGAATTCGCCGCCGGCGCTTTCGCCCGCGGCGGGCGTTCCCAAGATCGACGGCAATTTGTCACGGCCATGCGCGACCTGCGCCTCGCGCGTGGCGCGGACGGCGGCGAGCGCGACGACGTCGATCGCCGCACCGGTATTTTCGGCGCGCGCAACGGCGCGGGTGACCGCGCGGCGCAGCACGGCCTCGAGCCGGTCATGGCTGGAATGATGCAGATGATCCGCCTTGGTCGCCGCGAACAGCACGCGGTCGATCCGCGGCCGGAACAGGCCGGAGAGGAATGTGCTGCGGCCGATGTTGAAGCAGTCGAGAATGCCCGCGAGTGCGGCTTCGAGATCGTGCAGCGCTTCGGGGCCGGCGTTGAACGCGGCGAGCGCGTCGGCCAGTACGATCTGGCGATCGAGCCGGGCAAAATGATCGCGGAAGAACGGCCGCACCACGACGTCCTTGTAGGCCTCATAGCGGCGCACCATCATCGCCCACAGCGATCCCTCCGGCGCCTGGCCACCCGCGGGTACGTCGAGCGGCGCAAAGGTCAGCGCCGGTGTGTCGGCGAGATTGCCCGGCATCAGGAAGCGGCCGGGCGGCAGCAGGCTCATCGCAAACCGCTCATCGCGGCAGCCTTGCAAATAGCCCCTGAAGAGCTTTGCGGCCGTCAGCGTCGCCTGCTCGTCCTCGCGCGCCTCGGGCTTGAGCGTTGCGAGATGCGCGTGCCAATCCGCGGCAAGATGGACGCGCGGCGCCTCGCGTGACAAGGCGAGACTTTCGGCCGACCATTGCTCAAAACTCTTCTGAAGCAGCGGCAGGTCGAGCAGCCACTCGCCGGGATAGTCGACGATGTCGAGCGTCAGCGTGCGGTCGGCGCCGTTCTGGCGCTGGTAGTCGATGACGAGCCTGAGCTCGCTGATGTCGACAGTCGAGTTCGGCCAGCGCCGCTCCTCGATCAGCGCGCGCAGATGGCTCTCATAGGCAAAGCGCGGCACCGCGTCGTCCGGCTGCGGCGCCAGATGCGCCCGCGCGATCCGCCCGGATGAATAGGCCTCGAACACCGGAAACCGGCCGCCACGGGTGAGGCCGTGGATCAGCGCGGTAATGAACACCGTCTTGCCGGCCCGGGACAGGCCGGTAACCCCCAATCGTACCGTCGGATTGAAGAAATGCTCGCCGTAGTCGATCAGCGCCCGAGCCGACAGGCGCGCCTCCTCGATCATATCCTGGAAACTAAATGCCATATGAACGTTGGGAATCCCGGGCGAGGGCGGATAGGCAAAAAGGACTAATCACAAAATTGGCAACTGCCTGAGGAAAATCAAGCTTCATACTTCCACCGTCTTTGTCGGCAAATCAGCCGTTTGAACGACGCGCCGATCCCGAAACACCCATACAAGAGGGTATTAACTCACCTTGCGGATTGCCATGACCGTCTTCCAATTGAAACAGCTCGCATCCTCCTCCGTCCACGCAGCCGCCGACGCGGTCGGCTGGCATTACGACCGCGCCGAGTTGATCGCCGACGGCGTGATCCACGCGATCGGCGTGCTCTGCGGCATCATTGCCGCGACCGTGCTGGTGGTGCTGACGGTGCTCTTTGCCGACGCGACCGACATCGTCGGCGTCTCGATCTACGTCGCCGGCCTGCTTTCGATGCTGGTGTTGTCGGCGACCTATAATCTGTGGCCAGTCTCGCCGGCCAAATGGCTGCTGCGGCGCTTCGACCATTCGGCGATCTATCTCCTGATCGCGGCGACCTACACGCCGTTCATCCTGGAGGTGAAGGACAGTGGGTTCGCGCTGGTGCTGCTCGCCGGCGTCTGGTGCGTGGCGCTCCTCGGCATCGTGCTGAAACTTCTCTACCCCGGCCGGTTCGACCGCGTTGCGGTCGGGATCTACCTAGCGATGGGCTGGAGCGGCATCATGCTCTACGATTCCGTGGTCAAGGCGCTGCCTGCGCTGGTGCTGGGCTTCGTCCTTGCGGGTGGACTGCTCTACAGCTTCGGCGTGATCTTTCATGCCTGGCGGCGGCTGCGCTTCCAGAATGCGATCTGGCACGGCTTTGTCTTGGCCGGCGCGGCGTGCCATTATACCGCGGTGCTCGACCTCGTGTTGAGCTGAGCAAGCTCCGCGAAGCGCAATAAGCCAAAACGGTATAAGACAAGAGGAGACGTCGCATGCAGGTGACCGGCAAGGTCGTGGTCGTCACGGGCGGCGCCAACGGCATCGGCAAGGCGCTGTGCGAAGCCTTTCACAAGGCGGGTGCGGCCAAGGTCGTCGTCGCCGACATGGACGCGGACAACGCGCGGGCGGTCGCGGCCACGGTGGATGGCGCGGCCTTCAAATGCGATGTCGCGCAGGAAAAGGATATTTCCCACGTCATCGAGGAGACCGAGCGTCAGTTCGGCCCGATCGAATTGTTCTGCTCCAATGCCGGCATCGGCGGCGGCTTCGACCCGATGTCGGTCAATGCCGGCGGCGCCTCGGATGAGCCCTGGCAGCGTAGCTGGGCGATCCACGTCATGGCGCATGTCTATGCGGCGCGGCATCTGATCCCGCGCATGAAGGCGCGCGGCGGCGGCTATTTCCTTAACACGATCTCGGCCGCCGGCCTGCTGTCGCAGGTCGGCAGCCCGGCTTACTCCACCACCAAGCATGCCGCGGTCGGCTTTGCCGAAAATCTCGCGATCTCGCACAAGGCGCACAACATCCGTGTCTCGATCCTCTGCCCGCAGGGCGTGGACACCAACATGCTGCGTTCGATCCCCAAAGGCCCGCAATCCGGCGACGGCGACCTCTCGCCCGAGCAGGTCGCCAAGGACGTGCTCGCCGGTCTCGATCAGGAGACGTTCCTGATCCTGCCGCACCCGCAGGTGCTCGGCTACATGCGCAAGAAGACCGAGAATTACGACCGTTGGATCGGCGGCATGGCCAAGATCCAGGCTAAGATGCGGGAAGATTTCGGGACGTAGGAAGGGGCCTGCCACGACCTCCGGTGTCGTCCTGGCTTTCGCCAGGACGACGGTCGGCCCTCAATGCTTCTGCCCGTACAGCACCGGCACCGCCGAATCCACGACCACCTCCACCAGGCTCGTCCCTTCGAATGCCATCCCGCGCTTGAGCGCCTCGCCCAGTTCGGCCGCCTTGCTCACCCGCACCGCATGGCAGCCCATGCCCTCGGCCAGCCGCACGAAATCGATCCCCGGCAACTCGAGTCCCGGCACGTTCCTCACCTGCATCACCTGGCTGAACGAGCGCATCGCGCCGTAGCCGGAATTGTTGATGACGATGATCGTGAGCGGCAGCTTGCGCTGCGCGGCGGTCCACAGCGCCTGGATCGAATACATCGCCGAGCCGTCACCGATCAGGCACACCGTGCGGCTCGTCGGCTTGCCGAGCGCCATGCCGACCGCGGCCGGCAGCGAGTAGCCGAGGCCGCCGCTCGCCATGGTGTAAAAACTGTCCTGGCCGCGCATCGGCATGAACTTTTGCATCGCTGGCCGGTGCGAGGGGATTTCCTCGACCAGCGACGCGCGGTCCGGCATCGCTTGCGACAGCGAATGCAGCAGGAATTCGACCGGCAGCGGATCGGCGGCTTGCGGCGTCGGCGGCAGCGTTCGCCCCTTCGGTGCCGCGCGCTTGCTCTCCGGCAAGAGGTCGAGCAGCATTGCGAGCGCCGGCTTCATCGTCGCGATGATGCTGGTGCCGACGGGCGTCACCGCCGCGGCATCGGGGTCATCGGTGATCTGGAAGATCGTCGCGCCGCCGTCGAAGATCGCGGCATGGCCTTCGACGTGGAAGGTGAACACCGGCGCGCCGATCACGACGACGAGGTCGTGCTCGCGCAGCGCGTCCGACAATTGCGCCGGCGAGGCATGCAGGAAACCCGCGAACTGGGGATGACGTTCCGGGAACGAGCAGCGCGCCGAAAACGGGCTGACCCAGACGCTGGCCCTGGCCTTCTCGGCGACGCGCACCATCAGGTCGACCGCGCCGGCGCGATCGACGCCGGGGCCGACGACGACGGCAGGGTGCTTGGCCGAGCCGAGCGCGGTGACCAGCGCCTTCATCGCGTCAGCCTCGGGCCCGATCTCGCGACTAACCTTGCGTGCTTCGACGGGAGCCGTCGCATGCGCCCAGTCGTCGACCGGGATCGAGACGAAGGTCGGCCCGCATGGCGGCTGCATCGCGGTGTAATAGGCGCGCGCGATGGCGGCCGGAACGTCCTCGGGCCGCGCCGGCTCCACGCTGTACTTCACATAAGGCCTCGGGAATTCGGACGCACGCTCCGCATACAGGAACGCCTGCAAGGGGAGGATCGAGCGTGCCTGCTGGCCCGCGGTGATCACCAGCGGCGTCTGGTTGCGATGCGCGGTATAGATGTTGCCGAGCGCGTTGCCGACGCCGGCGGCCGAATGCAGATTGACGAAGCCGGCATTGCGCGTCGCCTGCGCATAGCCGTCGGCCATGCCGACGGCGGAGGCTTCCTGAAGCGCGAGCACGTAGTCGATGTCGTCGGGCCAGTCGCTCAGGAACGGCAGCTCGGTCGAGCCGGGATTGCCGAATACCTTCTTGATACCGAAGGAGCGCAGCAGGTCGAGCGTCGCCTGCTTGACGGTGACGGATTTGCTGCCGGTCTTGCCGTTCTTCGCCATGGTTTCCGTTCCTCTAATTCCTCATCCTGAGGAGCGCGTCTTCGCGCGTCTCGAAGGATGAAGGCCCGGCTGGTGGCCTCGCCCTTCGAGACGCGCGCAAAGGGCGCGCTCCTCAGGGTGAGGGTCTAGCAGCAGTGTATCACCACACCGCCGTCCCCTTCATCGTCGGCTGCCCCTCCGCGTTCGCGGTCCACAGCTCCATGCCCGCCTCGGTCTCGTTGGCGTTGATGGAAAACTCGCTGCCCTCGAACAGCGGTTGCACCCCGCGATAAGTAAACCTCTTCGGCGGCTTGCCGCCGTGCAGCTTCGCCGCCATCTCGATGATGAACGTTGCCTGCAGCGGCCCGTGGAAGATCAGGCCCGGATAGCCCTCGACCTTGGTGACGTAGTCGCGGTCGTAATGGATGCGGTGGCCGTTGAAGGTCAGCGCGGAATAACGAAACAGCAGCACGGGATCGGAGACATGCGTCTGGCGATGCTGCGCCTTCGGCGGCGGAGGCGGCGCCTTTGCCGGCGCGGACGTCGTCGTCATCTCGCGATAGACGATGTCCTGCCGCTCGCGGATGGCGATGCCGCGCGGCGAGGAGATGCTGTGCTCGACCGAGACGAAGCACAGCGTGCCGGTCGAGCCGGTCTTCACCTGCACGTCGGCGATGCGCGAGCTCCGCGTCGATTCGTCTCCGACGCGCAGCGGCTGCAGGAACTCGATCTCGCCGCCGGCCCACATCCGGCGCGGCAGCGGCACCGGCGGCAGGAAGCCGCCGCGGGTGGGGTGGCCGTCGGGGCCGAGCATCGACATCGGAAACACCGGCTGCGCCAGGCACCAATGCACCGTGAACGGCGCCGCGTCGCCCGGCTTGGGCGCGCCGACCTCCTGGAACAGCGTCGCACGCAGGCCCTTCACGAGCTGCGCGGTGACGGTGTCGGTGGCCTCTTCGCTGCGGCCGATCCATTGCCTGAGATGATCGATGTCGAGCTTCTCGGTCATGACGCCTCGCTCTTGTTATTTCTTGGATTGGGGATTTTCGCCGATCGCCGGTACAGCACCATAGCTGCGCGTCTCGCCGACAATGATCGGCGCCGGCGCGGGATAGCTGACGCGTCCCTGCGGCGTGTCCACCTCGATGCGGCGCAGATGCGGATGCTTGGTGAGGTCCGCCATGGTGTTGACCTCGGCAAAGGCGATGTCGGCCTCGGACAGCCGCTTCAATAGCTCATCGCGCGTCATCTTGCCGAAGGCATCCGCGACCGTCTTGTCGGTGAAGTCGCGGTTGCGCACGCGCTCGACCATGTTGGCCACGCGCGGATCGGCGGGCAGATCCGGCTGGTCCAGCACTTTTGCGCAAAGCGTCTTCCATTCGCGCTCGCTCTGGATCGAGATCAGGATGTCCTTGCCGTCGCTGGACGTGAACACGCCATAGGGTGCGATCGAGGGATGGCGCAGCCCCATGCGCTTGGGCGGATTACCGGCTTCGGAATTGAGCAGCGGCACGGTGCACCAGTCCGCCATCACGTCGAACATGGAGATGCGGATGTCGGCGCCCTTGCCGGTGCGTCCGCGCCCGATCAGCGCCTCCAGGATCGCCGCATGCGCGGTGGCGCCGGTCGCGACGTCGACGATGGACATGCCGACGCGCGAGGCGCCGTCGGGATTGCCGGTGATCGAGGCAAGGCCGCTCTCGGCCTGGATCAGGAGATCATAGGCCTTGCGGTGCGCATAGGGGCCGTCGTCGCCATAGCCGGTGATCGTGCATGAAATCAGCCTGGGATAATCCTTCAAGAGCCGCTCCCGCGAAAAGCCGAGCTTGTCCATCGAGCCCGGCTTGAGGTTCTGGATCAGCACGTCGGCGCTCGCGATCAGTCGCTCCAGTTCGGCGCAACCTTCCCTGGTGGCGAGATCGACCACCGCGGATTGCTTGCCGCGGTTGAGCCACACGAAGTAGCTGCTCTGGCCCTTGGCCGCCGCGTCATAGCCACGCGCGAAATCGCCTTCAGGCCGCTCGATCTTGATGACTTCCGCGCCGGCATCCGCCAGCCGCGACGAGCAGAACGGTGCCGCCACCGCCTGCTCGACCGCAATCACCCTGATCCCGTCAAGTGCTCCCATGATGGCTGCCTCAGTACGAGCGGGGCATGCCGAGGACGTGCTCGGCGATGAAGGACAGCACGAGATTGGTCGAGATCGGCGCGACCTGATAGAGCCGCGTCTCACGGAATTTGCGCTCGACGTCGTACTCCTCGGCGAAGCCGAAGCCGCCATGGGTCTGGACGCAGGCATTCGCCGCTTCCCAGGACGCATCGGCCGCGAGCATCTTGGCCATGTTGGCCTCCGCGCCGCAGTCGAGCCCGGCCTCGTATTTGCGCGTCGCTTCCTTCACCATCAGTTCGGCCGCGCGCATCGCGGCGTAGGCCTTGGCGATCGGGAACTGGATGCCTTGGTTCTGGCCGATCGGCCGGCCGAAAACGCTGCGCTCCTTGGCGTAGCTGGTGGCCTTGGCGATGAACCATTTGGCGTCGCCGACGCATTCGGCAGCAATCAAAATGCGCTCGGCATTCATGCCGGAGAGGATGTAGCGAAAGCCCTTGCCTTCCTCGCCGATCAAATTCTCTGCCGGCACCTTCATGTCGGTGAAGAACACTTCGGTGGTGGCGTGGTTCATCATGGTGCGGATCGGGCGGATCTCAAGGCCCTTGTTCTTGGCCTCGCGCATGTCGACGATGAACACCGAAAGTCCATCCGTGCGCTTCTTGACCTGGTCCTTCGGCGTGGTGCGCGCCAGCAGGAGCATCAGGTCGGAATGTTCGGCGCGGCTGGTCCAGATCTTCTGGCCGTTGACGACGTAGCCGGCGTTGCCGTCCTTGCGCGCGAAGGTCTTCAGCGAAGTGGTGTCGGTGCCGCTGGTCGGCTCGGTGACGCCGAAGGCCTGCAGCCGTAATTCGCCGCTCGCGACCTTCGGCAGATATTTTGCCTTCTGCTCGTCATTGCCGTGCCGCAGCACGGTGCCCATCGTGTACATCTGGGCGTGGCAGCCGCCGCCGTTGCAGCCCGCGCGCTGGATCTCTTCGAGGATCGCCGCGGCCGCTGAAAGCTTCAAGCCCGCGCCGCCATATTCCTCGGGGATCAGCACCGAGAGATAGCCGGCCTCGGTCAGCGCGTCGACGAAGGCCTTCGGGTAGGCCATCTCACGGTCGAGCTTGCGCCAGTATTCGCCGGGAAACTGCGCGCACAGCTTTGCGACGGCTTCGCGGATGTCGGCGTGATCTTCGGTTTGGTGTTCTTCACTCATGGGGTTTCCCGTATGTGCGGCAGTTAAGATAACGCCGGCCGATCCTCTGGCGTTGTGAAAACACTGCCAGCCCCCTATGCTCATTTGCTATAGCGTATGGAGTAGCCTTCCAGGATTGGCAAGCATGGATTTCCGTCAGCTCAGGACCTTCAGTTGCGTGGCGGAGCTCGGCAGCCTCTCCAAGGCGTCCGATACGTTGCGCGTGGCGCAGCCGGCGCTCTCCAGGCAGATCAAGCTCCTGGAACACGAGCTGCGCACGGAATTGTTCACCCGCAACGGCCGCGGCATGGTGCTCACGGATGCCGGCCGCCTCTTGCTGGCGCGCACCTCCGGCATCGTGCGGCAGATCGACCAGATCCGCGACGACATCCAGTCGTCCAAGGGGCCGCCATCGGGCCAGGTCGTGCTCGGCCTGGTCCCGACAGTGAGCTGCGTGCTGTCGGCGCGCTTCGCGCGGCGCTGTGTTGAAAAATTTCCCGGCATTTCGCTGCGCATCGTCGAGAGCTACAGCGGCCATCTCGTCGAATGGCTGCATCGCGGCGAGATGGATCTCGCCATCCTCTACGGCCGCTCCGCCGATCTGCATCTCAACGTGGAGAGCTTGGGGCGCGACAACATCGTCGCGGTGGGTCCGCACGGTTGTGGCCTCGCGCGCAAGAAGAGCGTCGATGTCGGCTGGCTGCTGCGGCAACGGCTGGTGCTGCCCAGTCATTCCCACGGTCTCCGTGCGCTGATCGAGCATGCGGCGGCCCAGCGCAAGATCAAGCTCAACGTCCAGCTCGAAGCGGATTCGTTCCGCGTGCTCACGAGCCTCGTCGAGGAAGGCCTCGGCTTCGCGCTGCTGCCGCCCTCGTCCGTCCACGCCGAGGTCGCGGACGGGCGGCTGGAAACGGCTGTCGTCTCGAAGCCGTTGACGCGCGAGCTCATATTCGCCTCTCCGATCGACCGTCCGGTCTCGACGGCCTCGGTTGCCGTCACCGCCCTCCTGCGCGAGGAAGTCGCCGCCTGCCGCAAGGACGGCGTGTGGGACATCAAGTTGAGTTAGATGTGCCGGTGCGGTTTAGGACAGAAGGCCGTATGCGACCCATCGCATGTTGCACGAGCTGTCATGCCGGAATTTTATAGCTGGGGTGGAGTCGCCCGCTCTCAATCCACCCTCGGTGTCATTGCCCGCGAAGGCGGGCAAATCCGGTATTCCAGAGCCCGCAGTGCTTGAGCCGAGAAGCCGCGGCATACTGGATGCCCCGCTTGCCGCCTACGCTAAAGCTTCGGCGCCCCTGGACCTCAGCCCGGCGAAGCCTTGGCGTAGCCGGGTCGCGGAGCATGACAGCTGAGGTTGAGAAACACCTGCCGTATAGCGAGCACTCTACCCCGGAATCCGCACCGGCAGCGACTCATATCCCTTGATGAAGCTCGAATAGATCCGCTTGGGCTCGCCGACCACCTCGATGCGGTCGAAGCGCTTCAGCATCTCTTCCCAGACGATCTTGAGCTGGAGTTCGGCGAGGCGCATGCCGACGCAGCGGTGGATGCCGAAGCCGAAGGAGAGATGGGTCCGCGGCCGCGGGCGGTCGATGATGAACTCGTTCGGCTTTTCGAACATCTCCTCGTCGCGATTGCCGGAGACGTACCACATCACGACGCGGTCGCCCTTCTTGATGTGCTTGCCGCCAACTTCAGTGTCCTGCAGCGCGGTGCGCCGCATATGCGCGAGCGGGGTCTGCCAGCGGATCACTTCGGGCACCATGGAATCGATCAGTTCCGGGTTGGCGCGCAGCCTGTCGTACTGCTCCGGATTCTCGTTCAATGCCAGCACCGAGCCGGTCATGGTGTTGCGCGTGGTGTCGTTGCCGCCGACGATGAGCAGGATGATGTTGCCCATGAGATTATCGGGGTCCATGAAGCGCGTGGCGTCGTTGTGCGCCATCAGCGACAGCAGGTCGTTGCGCGGCGCGGAGTTGACGCGCTCGTTCCAGAGCTTGGACATGTAGGCGTAGCATTCGTCCATCTCGCGGCGGCGCTCTTCGGCCGAGGCCACGATGCCGCTCTTGGGCAGCGCGGTCGCGACATCGGACCAGCGCGTCAGCTTGCGCCGTTCTTCCCAGGGGAAGTCGAACAGGGTGGCTAGCATCTGCGTCGTCAGCTCGATCGAGACGCGCTCGACGAAATTGAAGGTCTCGTTGCGCGGCAGATTGTCGAGCACGGTCTGCGAGCGCTGGCGGATCAGTTTTGCCAGTTCGTCCAGATGCGTCGGCGTGAACATCGGCGACACCGTCTTGCGCTGCGACGAATGACGCGGCTGGTCCATGGCGATGAAGCTCGGCCAGTCATAGCCTTCCGGCACGTCGCGGATCCCGATGCCGCCGAGCGTTGAATCCGAGGAGAACAGGCCGTGATTGGTGTCGACATGCATGATGTCGTTGTACTTCACCACCGACCAATACGGCTCGATCGGCGCATTGGTGCAGTAATGCACCGGCTCTTCCTTGCGCAGCCGCTCGAACCACGGCCACAGGGTGTCGTCCTGGAACAGCCTGGGCGCGCCCGGGTGGAATTGCGCCAGCGGCGTCGCATAGGCCTCCTCGCGCGCCCTGCGCATGCGTTCGGCCTTGTCCACTTGAACCGGCGCTTGGATGTTCATGGTGGTTTGCTCCAGTTGCTTGCTTAACCTCTCTCGCGTGCGGGAGAGGGGGCACAGCTTCCTTGTGGACGTGTCGAACTCATCTTTGCGAATCTAAGCCGCGATCTTCACCGGCAAGGTTTCAAGACCCTTCACGAAACTCGAATAGACCCGCTTGGGTTCGCCGACCACCTCGATATGGTCGAATCGCTTGAGGATCTCTTCCCAAATAATCTTGAGCTGGAGTTCGGCAAGCCGCAAGCCGACGCAGCGGTGGATGCCGAAGCCGAACGAGAGATGGGTGCGCGGCCGCGCGCGGTCAATGATGAATTCGTAAGGCTTTTCGATCGCATCGGCGTCGCGGTTGCCCGAGACGTACCACATCACGACCTTGTCACCTTTCTTGATCTGCTTGCCGCGGAACTCGAAGTCCGCAAGCGCTGTGCGCCGCATATGGGCCAGCGGCGTCTGCCAGCGGATCACTTCCGGCACGAAGCTGTCGAGAAGCGCTGGGTTTTCGCGCAGCTTGCGATATTGCTCCGGGTGCTGGCTCAGCGCGTGGAGCGAGCCCGACATGGTGTTGCGGGTGGTGTCGTTGCCGCCGACGATCAGAAGGATGAGATTGCCGAGGAAGTTCTTCGCGTCCATGTCGCGCGTCGCGGCGCCATGCGCCATCAATGACAACAGGTCGCTCTTCGGCGGCTGTTCGATGCGTTCCTTCCACAGTCGCGTGAAATAGCCCGCGCATTCCGTCAGCTCGGCCTGACGCTCGTCTTCGGTGGCGACGAGGCCGTCGGGGCCGGGAATGGTGGTCGCGATGTCCGACCAGCGCGTCAGCTTGCGGCGATCCTCCCAGGGAAAGTCGAACAGCACCGCGAGCATCTGCGTGGTGAGCTCGATCGAGACATGGTCGACCCAGTCGAACACCTCGCCGCGGGGCAGATTGTCCAGGCACTCGGCCGAGCGCTGGCGGATGCTCAGCGCGAGATTGTCCAGATGCGTCGGCGTGAACATCGGCGCCACGGTCTTGCGCTGCGCCGCATGGCGCGGCGGGTCCATCGAGATGAAGCTCTCGCGGCGCAGTTCCGGATCGATGTCGCGGATGGTGATGCCGCCGAGCGAGGAGGCCGAGGAGAATACCGAATGATTGGTCTCGATCTCCATGATGTCGTTGTAGCGCGTCACCGACCAATACGGCCCGAACATCGAGTCCTTGCAATAGTGCACGGGATCTTCGCGGCGCAGGCGATCGAAATAGGGCCAGAACGTATCGGTCCTGAACAGCTCTGGGTCGCCCGGATCGAACTGCTCCAGCGGCAGTGACGTAGCGCGTGCGCGTAACGCGTCGAGCTTCGCCGCGTTTTCGATGGTCCCATGCATGATCGCTCTCCCTGACATCAACCGCGCGTTCTCGTTGAATTCTGCGCTGCGGTATTTGATTTGCAATTACAGCCGGTTGTCTGCGCCGGAGCAAGGGCGAGTTTTGCCACATGGGTGTGATGTAGCCCGGATGGAGCGGAGCGAAATCCGGGATTCGGCCCGCCACTGCCGCTGTCCCGGATTGCGCTGCGCTCCATCCGGACTACGAGGCCATTGATCCAACAACGTGATCTCGCGCACGCCCTCGGCCGTGGAATCGTGCCAGAAATCGACCGGAATCGAGCTAAATCGAACCCGCCCATCTTGGGGATCGACTAATCTCTGATCTATAAGTTTGATCGAACCAAGTCCGCACCCCGAGGTTGCCGCCGTGAACGACATGCAATGGGCCCCCATCGGCTCCGAACCCTTACCCCCGCCGCTGCCGCCCACGCGGGTCGATTTCACCGGCAACCGTACCGACTTTCGCAAATTGGTCACCAAGGGTGCCCTGCTCGAGCTCGTCACCTTCGGCTTCTACCGGTTCTGGCTCGTCACCGACGTCCGCCGTCATCTGTGGGCGAACACCGCGGTTAATGGCGACGCCGCCGAATATACCGGGCGGGCCAAGGAGCTGCTGGTCGGCTTCCTGTTCGCGCTCGCGATCCTGGTGCCGATCTACCTCGCTTACTTCCTTGTCGGTATCGAGTTCGAACGCTGGCAGGGCTTTGCCTCGACGCCGCTGTTCATCAGCTTCTACGCCTTTGGTCAGTTTGCGATCTTTCGCGCGCGGCGCTATCGCCTGACGCGCACGGTCTGGCGCGGCGTGCGGTTCTGGATGGACGGATCGGGCTGGGCCTATTCGTTCCGCGCCATGCTGTGGGGCTTGCTCGTGTTCCTGACGCTCGGGCTCGCATTGCCGTGGCGCGAAGCCTCGCTCGAACGCTACAAGATGCGGCACACCCATTACGGCGATTTACGCGGCGATTTCGAAGGCGACGGCTGGACATTCTTCAAGCGCGGCTGGTGGCTGTGGCTGCTGAGCCCGATCGCGATGGTGATCTTCCCGCTCGCGCCGTTCTTCTATGCCGAGTTCAAGGCGCGCGAGTGGCGCTGGTGGCTCGACGGTATCCGCATCGGCGACGTCAGCCTGTCCTCGCAATTGCCGCACAACGCATTCTACGGGTTGTACTGGAAAGTGATCGGCTGGTGGATGCTGCTCTCGGCCATCTTCGCCGCCTATATCGGCGGAGCGACCATGCTCGTCGTCAAGCTGAGCGGTCTTTCGGTCGAGCAGGCGTTGGGGCCGGGCAATGCCGCCAAGAGCATCCCGACGCTGGTGATGATGGTGATCGGCTACTTCGCACTCGCTCTCGCCCTCAACATCGTCATGCGGGTCTATCTCCAGCGCGATCTCTGGGCCAAGGTGCTGGAAACTGTCGAGGTGCACAACATCGGAGCCGCGGCGGATGTGCGCGGCAGCGCCGAGCTCGCCAGCGCGCTCGGCGAAGGCTTTGCCGATGGACTCGATGTCGCGGGATTCTGAGCTGTGAGTGAGTTGTCCACAGAGGTCCCGGCGCAATCCGCAAAGCCGACGATCTTCTTCGACGGCGTGTCGAGCCGCAGGCGGCAGGTGGCGCTGACGCTCGGTGACGCGCTCGAGATCCTCGAAGAGGGTGCGACGCCCGTTCGCTGGGCCTATGCCGACATCCGCCGCGCCGATAGCCCGCCCGGCACCTTGCGGCTCGCCTGCGCTTCCGCGCCGCCGCTGGCCCGGCTGGAAATCCGCGACGCTCTGCTCGCGTCAGACGTGACCGCGCGCTGCATGCGGCTCGACGAGCACCAGACCTCGCGCCGCGGGGTCGCAAAAATCGTCGGCTGGTCGATGGCTGCCGCCGTCTCCATTGTCTGCGTCGTGCTGTTCGGCGTGCCGCTCGCTGCCGACCGCCTCGCGCCGCTGGTGCCGAAACCGATCGAGCGCCGCATTGGCGATGCGTCGGAGGTTCAGGTGAAGACGATCTTCGGGCGCAGCGAGTGCCAGGATGGGGCGGGGAAAGCGGCCTTCGTCAAGCTCGTCAATCGGCTGCGCGATGCCGCCGGGCTCGACGACGATTCCATGACCGCGGGCGTGCTGCCGACCCCGGTGCCGAACGCGTTCGCGCTGCCGGGCGGCAAGGTGTTCGTGCTGAAGGGCCTGCTCGACAAGGCCGAAAATGCCGACGAGATCGCCGGCATCCTCGCCCACGAGCTCGGTCATCTCAAGCATTACGACAACATGCGCGGCCTGATCTACAACGGCGGCACCTCGTTCCTGATCGGCCTGTTGTTCGGCGACGTCACTGGCTCGAGCGCCGTGATCTTCGCCTCGCGCAGCGTGGTTGAGGCTTCCTATTCGCGCGAGGCCGAGACCGCTGCGGATACGTTTGCCATCGAGATCATGCACAAGCTCGGCCGTTCGCCTAAGCCTGCAGCCGAATTGATGTTCCGCATCACCGGCAAGGAAGGCGGCGGCCTCACGTCGATCCCGGCGAGCCATCCGCTGACCGAGGACCGGCTCGCGCGCATGACCAAGGAGGATCGTTCCGCCAGCGGCCCGCCGCTGCTGACGGATGCGGAGTGGCGGGCGCT
>NZ_JADPJQ010000073.1:247826-269913 GCF_023073515.1 Bradyrhizobium sp. 17
GGTGTAGCGGCCCGCCCTCAGCGCATCACTTCGCGGGCGCAGCAGGTGGATTCGATCCGGTGGTGACGTTTGGCGCCGTATTCGGATTCGAGGTCGTGGTCTGCGGGCCGACGTCGCGTCCATTGTAGAAGAAGACGGCAGCGACCACGGCGATCACGAAGATCGCGCCGATCGCCCAGCCCACCGGGCTGTTGCGGCGTGCTCTGTCTGCCCTGCGGTCATCCTGATAGGTCATCGTGCTCTCCATCGTAGAGCAGGAAAACCTTGCGCGAGCGAACCTGTTCCTAACGTGACGCGGTTTGCAAGCCGGCGCCTATCTCGTCCCGTAGGCGCGGTCGCCGGCGTCGCCGAGGCCCGGCAGGATAAAGCCGTTCTCGTCGAGACCTTCATCGACTGCGGCCGTCCAGATCGGCACGTCAGGATGCAGTCCGCGCAGCCGTTCGAGCCCTTCGGGGGCGGCGATCAGGCAGGCGAGGCGAATATCCTTGGCGCCGCGCTCCTTCAGCCGGTCGATTGCGGCCACAGCCGTGTTGGCGGTCGCAACCACGGGCGTCACCACGATGGCCAGGCGCTCGCTGAGATCGGACGGCGATTTGAAGAAGTACTCGACCGCGGCAAAGCTGTGCGGCTCGCGGTAGAGGCCAATATGGGCGACGCGCGCGGTCGGCACCAAATCCATCATGCCGTCGACGAAAGTGGTGCCGGCGCGCAGCATCGGCACGAACACCAGCTTCTTGCCCGCGATCTTGGCCGAATGCATCGTCGCCAGCGGCGTTTCGATAACGGTATCGGCGAGCGGTAGGTCGCGCGTCACCTCGTAGCACAGCAGCATGCCGATCTCCTTGATCAGCTCTCGAAACGATTTGGTCGAGATCGATTTGTCCCGCACCAGGGTCAGCTTGTGCTGCACCAACGGATGATCGACGATCGTGACGCCTTGCATGACGGGATGCTCTTGCTTTCTCCCTTCCCCCTTGTGGGAGAAGGTGGCGCGAAGCGCCGGATGAGGGGTCTGTTTCCGCGAATTCGAACGAGAGACTAGAAAACCGTGCCGTCGCTGATCACCTTGAGCGGCGGCGAACCGTCGGGCCGGCGCGCGAAGGCGATGGCGCGGCCCGCGGCCCAGGTGCCGCCTTCGAGAATGCTGGCGAGCGGCAATGTCTCAGGAGTGCGCCCGAGTTTGGCGCGGACCAGTTCGGCGAGCCGGTCCAGCAGCGCCACGGTCAGCGCGCGCCACTCGACGACGAGCAGGGAATCCACCGCATGCGCGCGCTCGGCATCGGCGGCGTCGCGCAGCCGCAGCACCTCGTGATCGACGAACAGCCCGCCATTGCGATATTCGGCAAGCCCGGTCAGGCTGTCGATGTCGGTTACGTCGAAGCCGGCGCGCTGCAGCGGCTCGATCAGCGAATAGCTCAGCCATTGCGACAGCTTGTGCAGGGGCACGAGGCCCGCGGTAGCGTCATCGGCCTTGATCGCCGGGTGGCGCCAGCAATCGCCGAGCGGAATCCCGGCAAGCTCCAGCCGCGACGGCCAGATCGGTCCGAGCTGATTCAGCACCGCCGAGAGAATCGCGGGCGCGGGAACCGCGCCGCCCTTCGCCTGCGCCGCGATGTGATCGAACAGCCCGCCCGGCCGCGGGGTGTCGTGCGCGCCGAACACGTCCGCCCGCTCCGCCACCAGCTTGCCCAAGCGGCGCAGCAGATCGGTCCGCCCCTCGACCCCGAGCAGCGGATTGGCATCGCTCACCTGAAAGGCCGAAGTGAGCGCGGCGAGTGGCAGTCGCGCGAGCACGTCGGCATCGGTCCTGAAGGGCGCGCGGGGATCGTGGGAAAAAAGGCCGCTTGCGAACATGTCGAGGCTCGCAATCGCGAGTCCCTCGGATCGGCCGATGCTCTGTCCCGTCACCGCGTCGCGGTATCGCCACGCGGCACCCGCGCCGGCGTCGAGCAGCACGCTGACGATGGCAAGGTCGAACTCCGCGCGCGCCCGTGCCGCGCGGTCGGGCCATGACGTCGCGTCCGCGAGCCGCGCCCAACGGTCGACGCCATCAAGCACGAAATGCCGCCAGCGCGCATGGAACGGAATCTCCAGCGTCGGATAGGCCTCGCGCGTCACGGCGAGAACGGCGTCGGCAACGCCATCCATGCGATCGAGATCGATGGTGAAATGCGTCAGCCCGCCGTTCAGGCCGATCCCAAACATCTCGCCGGCACGCGCGCGAACCGCTGCTGCGCTGAGCAGCGAACGGGCCTGCAATTCCAAAGCGTCTGCCATCAATCGATCAGTATTTTTCCAGCGAACGCCCGACCACGCCGTCGACGTCCTTCTCCGGCGCGATGTCGGTGGAGTAATAGCCGGCGGCCTTCTTCGCGGCGATCTCGACATAGGCGTCGGCGGGAATGAGCTCGGGCGGGATCGGCACGCGCTCGACGATGTCGATGCCCTGCGAGGTCAAAGCGTCGTGCTTCATGTCGCTCATCGACAGGAAGCGGTCGATGCGCTTCAGGCCCAGCCAGTGGATGGTGTCGGGCATCAATTGCTGGAAGCGCGCGTCCTGGACGCCGGCGACGCATTCGGTGCGCTCGAAGTAGGCGGCGGCCGCGTCGCCGTCCTCCTGGCGCTTGCGCGCATTGTAGACCAGGAATTTCGTGACCTCGCCGAGCGCGCGGCCTTCCTTGCGGTTGTAGATCACGAGCCCGAGTCCGCCCTCCTGCGCGCCGCGCGCGGATTCCTCGATGCCGTGAATGAGGTAGGGCCGGCAGGTGCAGATGTCGGAGCCGAACACGTCGGAGCCGTTGCACTCGTCATGCACGCGGCAGGTGATCTTGGTGCGATGGTCCGGCAGCTTGGTGACGTCGCCGAACATGTAGACGGTGGTGCCACCGATCGGCGGCAGAAACACCTTCATGTCCGGCCGGGTCACCAGCTCGGGGAACATGCCGGCGGTCTGCTCGAACAGCGTGCGCCGCAGCTCGGTCTCGTTGGTCGCAAAGCGCTCCGCAAGGCCTGGCAGATACCAGACCGGATCAATCGCGATCTTCACCACGGACACGCTGCCATTGGCGTGCACGACGTCGCCGTCGGCGCGCAGGCGCTTGGCGGCGAGCGCCTCGCGGATCTCCGGCAGGTCCAGCCGCGCGCGCGTCACCGCAATGCTCGGCCTGATGTCGATGCCCTCGGCGATGTCCTTGCCGAAATTCTCGGCGACGAGATGCCCCCAGGGATCGAGCGCGACGATCTTGGCGGGATCGCTCCATTGCGGGAACGGCCCGATGGTCGCCGCGGGAAACGTGTTGGTGAGGTCGGGCCTACGAATCGGATCGAGCGCGCCGGCGGACACCGCGAGCGCGCGGTACATCGCATAGGAGCCGCCATGACTGCCGATCACGTTGCGATCCCCAGCGCGCGACACCGTGCCGATGATCGGTCCGCGGGCGCGTGCGTCGGCGGCGCCCCAGTGGATCGGGAAGGCGGCTGTCCTGCCCGGCTCCGGATGGGAGGTGAGGCGGATGTGGTCGGTACGGTTCGCGCGGCTCATGACCAAACTCCTAAAAAGCCAACGGCCCGCCGCTCGGACGGGCCTTGGCTCGTCGCGCTGCCGATGCGGAACACCGGCGGCGCGAGCTCAATCCAACATATTGTAGCGGGCAGTCGCGACAGACAAGTTAATCGTGCTGCGCGGGGGCGGGGCGGTTCGATGCCAAATTCCCGTCATCGTGCGACCCGGCAGCGCTTGCCCGAGTGCCACGCTACCGCACTGGCGGAGCTCTCCGCCATCGCAGTAAGATGATGAAGTAATTATGGTTTTCCCGTTTTCAAGAGGCGCCGCACGGTTGGCGCGCCGGGCGTCGAGTTTCCGGACAAAACGTGTCATCAAACCAAAACGTACAGATCGCCTTTGCCGCATCGCCTTCCTTGGAGACCGCCATGCCCGCCCCCGCCTACATCGACCCCCGCAACGGTAAGCTCTATCCGCTGGACCAGCCGCGCTGGTGCTCGGACGAGCGCACGCCGCTGCTGGTGACGCCCGGGGCAGGGATGTCGCGGGAGGAGATCGAGCCGCGCACGCGTTCGCTCTGGCGCTACCGGGCGGCGCTGCCGGTCGAGATCAAGACTCCGATCACGCTCGGCGAAGGCTGCACGCCACTGGTGCAGCAGGCCTGGGGCGAGCTGCGCCCGTTCTTCAAGCTCGAATGGTTCAACCCGACCGGCAGTTTCAAGGACCGGGGCTCCGCCGTGATGCTGTCCTTCCTTCGGCAGATCGGCGTCGACGCCATTCTGGAGGACTCGTCCGGCAATGGCGGCTCGTCGATGGCGGGTCTCGGCGCCGCCGGCGGCATGCGCGTGAAGATTCTCGCGCCGGCCTCGACATCGCCGGCCAAGATCGCGCAGGTCCGCGCCTATGGCGCGGCGGTGCAGCTGGTCGAGGGCCCGCGCGAGGAATCGGAGGCCGAGGCAATCCGGCAGTCGAGCCAGACCTTCTATGCCAGCCACAATTGGCAACCGTTCTTCCTCGAAGGCACCAAGTCGCTCGCCTATGAGATATGGGAGGACCTCGGCTTCCGCGTCCCCGACAACGTCATCGTGCCCGTCGGGGCCGGCAGCAGCCTTTTGGGTTGCGCCCTTGGTTTCCGTGAGCTGTTGAAAGCCGGCCAGATCACCAGGCTGCCGCGCCTGTTCGCGGCGCAGCCGCTCAACTGCTCGCCGATCGATGCAAGCTTCAAGGCCGGCGTCGACACCCCTGTCGCGCGCGAGGTGAACAAGACCATCGCCGAAGGCACCGCGATCAAGCATCCGCTGCGCCTGCGCGAGATCATCGGCGCGTTGCGCGAGAGCGGTGGCGGCACTGTCGCGCTGACCGAGGACGAGATCGTCGCCGCGCTGCGGCGTCTTGCGCGGCAGGGCCTGTTCGCCGAGCCGACCAGCGCAAGTGCTGCCGCCGCGCTGGAGAAACTATCCGTCACCGGTAGCATCAAGGCGACCGAGACCACGGTCGCGGTCCTCACCGGCACCGGCCTCAAGGCCGCGACCATCGTTGCCGATCTCGTGCAATAGGACCGCCAGGGAGGCGAAGCCGTCGCCGTCATGGGCTTGCGTTGAACCTTTGGCATCCGTCGTCAGCCTCATGAAAAACTGACATTGAGCGAAGGGAGAGTTCCATGGCCGATCAAGACCCGTTTGCTGGTTTCAAGGCAGTCCAGAAGGAAGCCTGGTCGCTGTTCACGCCGATGGAAGTGTTCACCACGCCCTCGGCCGCCAAGCTCGTGAGCTTCGCCGGGGTCGCGACCGGCCAAAGGCTGCTCGACGTCGGATGCGGCACCGGCGTTGCCGCGATCACGGCGGCGCGCCGCGGTGCGAAGGTCAGGGGTCTCGACCTGTCGCCGGTCCTGCTCGAGCGCGCCCGCGAGCACGCGCAGCTGGCGAATCTCGATGTCGACTTCGCCGAAGGCGACGCCGAAAGCCTGCCCTATGGCGACAACGAGTTCGACGTGGTGCTCAGCCAGTTCGGCCACATGTTCGCGCCGCGTCCCGAGGTCGCCATCGGCGAGATGCTGCGCGTGCTGAAGCCCGGCGGCACCATCGCCTTCTCCACCTGGCCTCCGCATCTCTATGTCGGACGGATGTTCGCGCTGATCGGCCGCCATCTGCCGCCGCCCGAGGGCGTGGCCTCACCGGTGTCGTGGGGCGATCCGAAGATCGTCGCCGAACGTCTCGCGGGGAAAGCGAAGGATATCGCCTTCGAGATGGACATCATGACGCCGTCCGCACTCAGCCCGCAGCATTTCCGCCGCACCATGGAAACGACGATCGGGCCTTTGATCAAGCTCGTCGCCCAGTACAAGGACGAGCCGGACAGGCTGCGGAGTTTTCGCAGCGAGTTCGAGGCGCTGATCTCCGAATATTACGACGGAAGCAACAACGTGATGCGCCAGCAATTTTTGATGTCGAAGGCGAAGAAGGCGTAAAGCCGCGCCACGGTGCTTTCCTTCTCCCCTTGCGATCTCACTCCTTCAGATCGTTCACGCGCCTCACCCAAATGCGTACATCGGTGAGCACGTCGGGCAGCGCCGCCTTGACCTCAGCCACGGTCATGCCGGCCTTGATGCGGGGATCGTAGAGCAGGTTGAGGATGTACTGGTCATAGACGTCGAAATAGCCCATCGAGACGTTGTCGTTGAACATGGTCCAGGGCACGCTGGCGGTGTCGTTGATCGGGCCGAGCGATTGCAGCAGCTCCTCATAGGCGCAGTCGAGGAAGGTGAAATCGCCGTTGTCGACGGTGAGGATGACGTCGGAATGCTCGATCTCGAAATTGTCGTTCTTGCGGAAGCCGGACAGGCATTGCGGATCGAGCGAGGTGCGGATCTCGCGGGCCTTCTCCGCACCGTAGAAGCTCGAGATGGTGCGGAACAGATCGCGGTCGCGCACGAGCTTCACGCGCACATTCGCCGCTTCGCTGGAGTCGATCATGGCGATGTCGAGATGCTGCACGCGCTTGCCGATGTCGGCTACGACTTTCGCGAGCTGCGCCTTGCGGTCGGCGCGATCGCTCTCGGCGAACACGCGCACCGGTCCGTCGAACTTGCGGATGCGATCGACACGGCCGGCAAGGTGGTATTCGGCGCCGAACGCCGTCTTCAGAAAGCCGTCGACGATCTCGCCGTCGGTAAAGCTCTTCTTCTCGGCGCGCTGGCGCGAAGCGATCGCGGGCAATTCGCCCGCGACGGCGATGGTAGCGGTGTCAGGCGCGAACGCGACGGTGGCGAGCGCCAGCAGCACGATGCGAAAGCCGGACGGAGACGGGGCCAATGCGCTCATTGCCAGGCGACGCTGCCGTATTCGGAACCGACGCACAAGGCCGCATATCCACGCGGCGCCGATTCTTGCTAGTTGTTCAGCACGACCACCGTGGTGCCGACCCCGACGCGGCCGTAGAGGTCGGTGACGTCGTCATTGGTCATGCGGAAGCAGCCCGAGGACACCGCCTGGCCGATCGTCTCCGGCTCGTTGGAGCCGTGGATGCGATAGAGTGTCGAGCCCAGATACATCGCGCGCGCACCGAGCGGATTTTCGACGCCGCCCTTCATGTGACGCGGCAGGTCCGGCCGGCGCGCCAGCATCTGTGACGGCGGCGTCCAGTCCGGCCATTCCTTCTTGGCGGTGATCCGGTGCACGCCGCCCCAGCGGAAGCCGTCGCGGCCGACACCGATGCCGTAGCGCAGGGCCTGGCCGTTCTGGAGCACCAGATAGAGCCGGCGCTCCGAGGTGTTCACCACGATCGTGCCCGGGGCGTAGTTGCCGTTATACATGACGGTGGTGCGGGGAACTGGGCTCGAGCCGCCGCGGAAGAAATTCGGGCCGCCGCCCATGATGTCGCGCGAGTCGAACTCCTCGGCGAAGGCGCCGCCGGCGGTCGCCGACAGCAGTGCGATGGCGGCAATCGGCGCGGCAAAATACCGGATCATTGTTCCCCCAGCAAAAAATCGATTCAACTGAAGTTACAGGCCATATTTGCGGGCTTTCCGCAAGCCACGGCCTCGTGAGACGGGGCATCCTTAACGGTTGGAGTTACCAAACCGGCAACCGCGCCAATTTGCCGGAAAGTATTAGCCAAACCAGCGCATCGCCGCGCGGGGCAGGGCGGCGACGCCGGCTATTGCTTTGACGAGACGAGCGAACAATGATTGATCGGATGGATTGTTGGAACATTGCCGGTTGCGGGAGCTGACGGATGAACGGTGCGGAAAGTCTGGTGCGGACGATGGTCAAGGGCGGGGTCGACGTCTGCTTCTCCAACCCCGGCACCTCCGAGATGCATTTTGTCGCAGCGCTCGACCGCGTGCCCGGCATGCGTTGCGTGCTCGGCCTGTTCGAAGGCGTGGTGACCGGCGCCGCCGACGGCTATTTCCGCATGAAGGGCACGCCGGCCTCGACGCTGCTGCATCTCGGTCCGGGTCTCGCCAACGGCCTTGCCAATCTGCACAACGCCAAGAAGGCGAATTCCGGCATCGTCAACATCGTCGGCCAGCACGCCGTCTACCACATCGGCTACAACGCGCCGCTGACCTCCGACATCGAGGGCCTGGCCCGGCCGATGTCGTCCTGGGTCCGCACTTCGCCGGACTCCAAATCGGTCGCCGCCGACGGTGCCGCGGCGATCGCCGCCGCCAAGAGCGCGCCGCCGCAGATCGCGACCCTGATCCTGCCCGCCGACACCGCCTGGAACGAAGCGGACGGCATCGCCGAGGTTCCGGCCGAGCAGCAGCGAGCAAGCTATTCGCCGCAGGCGGTCGAGCAGGCCGCAAAGATCCTGCACGGCGACGGCGAGGGCACGCTGCTGCTGATGACCGGCAGTGCGCTGAGCGAGCAGGGCCTGGCGCTGGCCGAGCGCATCGCCGCCAAGACCGGTTGCACCGTGATGGGCCCGACCTTCCGTCCCAGGATGGCGCGCGGCCGCGGCCGCTTCTCGATCGACCGCATCCATTACGTGATCGACAACGCGCTGCAGATGCTGGCCAGGTTCCGCCATATCGTGCTGGTCGAGTCCGACGATCCCGTGGCGTTCTTTGCCTATCCGAACAAGCCGAGCATCCTCAAGCCAGAGGGCTGCGAGGTGCATCGCATGACCTCCTGGGGTGAGAATTCGGTCGCTGCACTCGAAGTCCTTGCCGGCGCGGTGAAGGCCAGCGCGAAGGACGTCAAGCCGCAGGCCGCGGCTGAGCTGCTCAAGCCGACCGGCGCACTGACCCACGCCTCGATCGCCCAGTCGATCGCCTATGCGATTCCGGAGAATGCGATCCTGGTCGACGAATCCCTCACCACCGGCCGCGCCTTCTTCCCGCCGACAGCGGCGGCTGCTCCGCACGACTGGCTCCAGAACATGGGCGGCTCGATCGGCTTCTCGACGCCGCTCTCGATCGGTGCCGCGATCGCCTGCCCGGACCGCAAGGTGATCTGCATGGTCGGCGACGGCAGCGCGATGTACACGATCCAGTCGCTGTGGACGCAGGCGAGAGAAAATCTCAATATCGTCACCATCGTGTTCGCCAATCGCATCTACCAGATCCTGCGCGGCGAGTTCGACAATGTCGGCGCCGGCGAGCCCGGCCAGCGCGCCAACGACATGCTGCGGCTCGACCGGCCGACGCTGGATTTCGTGGCGCTGGCCAAGGGCATGGGCGTGCCCGGCCGCGCCGTCACCAACGCGGACGAGTTCAACAAGGCGCTGGCCGAGGCCGTCGCCGAGCCCGGACCGCGGCTGATCGAAGTCCAGATGTAGGGCACCGCATCAGGAGCGCCGAGGGCCGGGGGCAAGATGCAGACCGAGCTGAACAAGGTGATCGCGGCACTCCGGGACTTCTACGCACACGAAACATTCCTGTTCGAGAAGGACATCGGCGAGCGTGCCATCACGCACCGCTTCGCTGTGCATCTGGAGAAGCAGTTCTCCGGCTGGTCGGTCGATTGCAACTACGACCGGCTAGGCGAGCGTACGCTGCATCTGCCGCACGGCACCATCATCTCGACCGACGATCATCTGGGCAAGTCGATCTACCCTGACGTCGTGGTGCATCAGCGCGAGATCCCGAACAATTTGCTCACCATGGAGATCCGCAAGGCCAGCAATCACACCGCGCTCGACCACGACCAGCACAAGCTGATGGCGTTGACCGATGCGCATGTCTGGTTCGCCTTTTGGATCGGCGTGCTGCTGGTGCTGGACAAGGACAACGTGACGATCTCGGAAGTCTATGTCAGCGGCGTCCTCGATCAGCCGCTGTCGCGCTGGTTCGCCACGCGGCTGGAGGAGGTCGGCCTCGGGATGGCGCGTTAAGGCGTGTGCCGAATTGTCGCCTTTAATTCAGCTATTCCCTTGAGTCATAGCCCAAGCGCGATCTCGGCCCATTTCAGCATGCGGTCGCTATTGAGGAACGCCAGCACCGCCGGCTCGAGCGACGCGGTGGCGCCCGGTGCGAGCAAAGCCGTCGCGGCCACCATGTCGCAGCGTTGATTGAAGGCGAGTGAGAGCGCGGCCTTGGCGTTCCCCTCGACGCGATATGCCCGGCTGCGGCCGCGCATTGGACCGACAAGGATCTCTCGGCCGGCGGCCGTCGGCGTTGCCTTCCCAATCAGCGCCAGGTCGCCCATCTGCTCGAGGTCGCCGTCATCGGCAATGCCGGTGGCGCAATTGCAAAAGCCGAGCTTGGCGCGAACGTAGAGCTGGACTTCGCCGCCGCAATCCGCGGCCTTGCAGCGGAACGCTTTTCCTTTCCCCCAGGGATCCGCACCGAAAGGCCAGTCGATTTCCGTCCACACTGGGCGAACCTCGCCGGAGGTCGCTGTTGCGCGTGCCGGTTCACCGGATCGCAATATCCAGAGCGCTGTGGCTGAGCAGAACAGTGCGATGGCTGCGCTGGTTGCAACGAGCTTGCTTGTCAGGCGCATGGAAGTTGCCGCGACATCTTTGCTAATTCTGAGCCATCAACTTTCGTGCGGCCGCGAGGTCCTCTCGCGATGAGTCGCCATTTCTCGCGGTTTCGACGACTTTCGCGTAGTACTGGCGGGCCTTCACAGGATCCCCCGCTTTCTCGGCCGCGTGAGCGGCGCCGATCGTCGCGCCAAATCGGTTCGGCTCCTTGCGCATGGTGCTTTCGAACGCGACCAATGCCTCCGTCGCCATGCCGCGTTCGAGCAGCATGGTCCCGTAAAGCTCGCGTGCGGGGGCAAGTGGACCCGGCGTCACGATGGATTTTTCGGTCTTGTCTTCGGCATCGGCGGCAAGGCGCATCGCTTCCAACGCATCCGCCTGCTTCCCCAGGGCGTTGAGCTGCCAGGCTGTAGCGACCTGCCGCTGAATGTCCACGATTTCGGCCCAATAGGCGTCCTTGTCCTGCTGCAGCTTGTCCCGCAACTCCGCCAGCTTGGCGATGTCCGCCGTTGCCGCGTCTGCATTGCCGGAGCGCGCGGCGCCAAGGGCGCGGGCGAAATAGGTGATCGCATCGACATAGGCAAACCGGCTCGGCTCGACCTTCAGCGCGGCGGCGCCCTGCCAATCACCGCGCTCGACCATATAGCGCGCTTGGCTGGCTGCTATCGCGTAGGGACCGGCGCGGACAGCCGGCACATAGCCAGTGGTCGCAATCATGTCCGCGATGACCTCGCTGGCTCGGCTGTCCTGCGCAAGCTGGAGCAGCGCGTAGACCATATAATCGTCGGCATGCAGCTGCTCGCTGGGGTCTTTGCCCTCCTTGGCAGCCTTCGCGGAACGGCTATTGGCGTCGATGGATTCGTTCCAGTAGCCGACGCGCGTGAAGATGTGCGACGGCATATGCAAGGCGTGCGGTGCCGCCGGCGCGATCTCGGAATAACGCTTAGCAGCGTCGAGTCCTTGCTCTGCGATCGCCGGATAGTCATAGAGATGGATCAGGTAATGTGCGACGCCGGGATGCCGCGGCTGGCGCTTGAAGATCGGCTCCAGGATAGCGGCGCCCTTGAGCTGGTTGGCATAGGACTTGTCGTTTGGTGACGCCGTGACGTTCAGCGTAATGGCGTAGGCGATCTGCGCCTCGTCATCATCGGGATAGCGCGCGGCGACGGCTTCGGTTGCCCTGAGATAGGCCTGCGCACGCTGTCCAAACGTCGTCTTTTCGTCGCCCGAATAGAAGGCCAGCAGCGCATCGATATAGTCGCGTTCGCGTTCGCTCTTGGCGCCGAGTGCCTTCGCCTTCTGCAGCGCGGCGAGCCCTCCGGTGAGGTTTTCCTTCGGCGCGGCAAAATGCGGATTGTACAGCAGGCTCAGCGCAATGCCCCAATAGGCGATCGCGCATTCCGGATCGGCCTGCAGCGTCTCCTCGAAAATTTCCTTTGCGGGCCGGTACCAGAACGAGTGCTGATAACGCATCCCGCGATCAAAGCGGCGCTGCGCCACCTCGTTGCAGGAAGTCTGGAAGTGCACCTTGCCAAATTGCTCATCGGCCCCGTCTTCCGCGCGTGCGGCGGGCGTGCCGGAAATCGAGCCTAAGGTAGCGAGGGCGAGAAGAGAGACGGTTCTCAAGGCGAGCGCGCGCATCGGCCCCTCCGTTTCTGTTCAGAATAAATCTGGTCAGATGGCGCCGATAAAACCGAGGGCGCCGAAGTTCGTACTGCTGAGATCGGCAATGGCAATTGCGTTGTTGAAGGATTTCTCCATTCGCGATGCGCGTCAACAGGAAGCGGACGGATTTGCGTTAGGGAAGCACGCCTGCCAGGATCCATCCGCCCGCGCGTCGAGGCGAGTGGGTCACAAGGCCGCTCGCACGACGAGCGGCCTTGCATCATCGACCGTCATCCCCTCAATGCAGCGGATCGCCCTGGCCGAGCGCGTAGGCGACGAGGTCCTTCAGCGCGAAGCTGGAGCCGGTCACCGGCGTCCATTGCGGGTCGAGCGACAGCACGGAGGAATTATCTCCGAACATCATGCCGAGGAAGACTTCGGCGACGATGCGACCGCCCACCGGTCCGAGCTGCGGTGTCTTGACCGTGGCGGGCCCACCAGTCGCGGAGATTGGCACGTCGGTCATGTTTTGCCGCGCCTCGGCCAGGATGTAAGCCCACAGCGGACAGTTGCCGGCGAACGCGCCGTTCGCGATGCTCGCGATCTTGACTTGCGGATCGCCCGTCCCGGGCTCGTCGACGGCCTTGCCGATGATGATCTCGTCGTCGCTCAGCGGCGTCAGGTTCATCGCCCTGGCGACGGCCTGGCCCGACGGCAGTCCGAGCCGCCAGCTGCGCTCGAGATTGCGCAGCGCCAGCGACGCCGGATTGGACGCGACTTCCGGCGGCAGCTTGCGCAGCGGGTCCACCAGCGAGGCATCGATGCGATAGGCAAACTGCAGCCGCCTCTTGTTGTCGGGATTGGTGTCGACGTCCTCGACCCCGTAGGGGCGCGTGTCGAGATCGATGAAGCGGCCCCAGTCCATGGCGCGTCCCGGTCCCATGGCGCGGAAGCCGGTCAGTGCGTTGTGGTCGGGATTGTTGGGATCGGGGAAGATCTGCAGCAGCATGTTGGCCGCGTCGTTCAGCCGGTATCCAGGGCGGATCATGGAGTGCCCGAGCCGGTAGGCCGCGACCGAGAACTCGACCGGCATGAACGGATAGGTCTTCCAATGGTAGTAAGCGAGCTTGCTGCGATCGTAGTGACCCGCGGTCTTCAGCTGGTCCAGCACGCTGGCGTGGACGATGCGCGGCAGGAAGTCGTTCAGCACCACATACTGATAGTGGAATCGAACGCGCTGCTGCACGTCTTCGAACGACAGGCTGTCATTGTCGTCGACCATGCGGTTGTGAAAGCGCAGCATCAAGGCCTGGAATTGCGAGACGATGCTGTTCTCGTCGTTGCGGGGATCGCCGATCAGCGCGCGGCCCTTGAAGCGCGGCAAATCGACCGCATCGGGCACGCCCGCGCCGGTGACCTTTTCGCCGAGGCGGAACTTGATGCCGTCATACATGTAGGGCTGGTCGTTCGGACCGCGGCCGTAGACATTGTCCATGTCGAGCGACGGCGTGCGGAAATCGACGAGACCGTCGGGGTCCTGCTGCTTGGTCAGCGAGCTGACCGGATCGAAGGTGATGTCGTGGTCGATGAACTGGCCGAAATAAGTGTAGAGCGAGGGAATGCCGCTCTCTTCCGCGTCCGGTCCGTCCTTCGGCCCGTCGAAGCCGGCGACCATCTTGTCGGCGAGCGCCGACAGGTTTGCGATCGTGTTGGAATCGTTCGGGCCGAATTTGGCCGGTGCGAGCTTGCGGAACATGCGGCCGAAGCGGCCTTGCGAAAGCGGCGAACGCGTTGCGTTCAGACCGCGCGGAACAATTGCGTGGCGGCTGCTCATTGAAACACCTTCCTGAAAAGTCGAATGGAAGATCGGGCTAAGGTTTCTCGCGCTGGAGTTTGCAGCCTAGGCGCGATCACGCCTGCCACGAGCGAGATGGATCACAATTGCCCGGTATCGAAATTTTCGGAAGGTGCGCCTTGGCCCGCAAGCCACGGCTGCGCATCGTGAATTTCTCGGTGCTGATGACGGATAACATTCTCGTCATCGACGGACGCAAGCGGCTTCGCACAGTTTCAATTCGCCGGCACGTCGGCGAAGCGGGTCGTCTTCACGCAAAAATTGTGGCGGCGCGCGCGTCATACGCGCACGCCGCCAATTCGTCAGTAGTCGCGCTGCTGCGAGAACGCGTAGCGCGGGTTGATGCCGCAATAGGACGACGTGCCGGAGGCGGTAGCGAGGCACTGCTGATAGCTGGCGAACTGGCAATTGCCGGGATAGCCCCACGAGCGGCCCTGGATGCAATATCGATCGTTCGCAGGATGTGCCTGGGCTGCCGGGGATGCTACGGCGAGCAGGGCCGCGAGCGATGCGAGAGTGAGGATCGTGCGACGCATGTCAGTCTCCTTCGAGAGCGAGTGGGTGGGAATGTCAGCGAGCCTGGCTCGTCTGTTGCGCAGTCATGCCTGTATTGGTGTCGCCAGAATGCTTTGCGTTCGCGACAAGGCGCATCATGACGCAGCCTGCTGCCGGCAATGTGATCTCGGCCACAGTTCACCATGGGGTTCGAGCCCATCGTGAACGGACTTGCACGCGTCGATCCCGCAGAAATACGCTTGCCTTATTCGGATCAGGTATTTTGGAGGTTCTAATGCAGAAATCATACTTGCTGGCTGCGACAGCAGCGCTGGCGCTTCTCATGCAGACACCGCTCGCGTTGGCGCAGGGCGCACCAGCCGCCGCCGGAACCGCGGCGCCTGCGGCGACAACCGCCGCGCCGGCAGCGACGCCGGCAGCGCCGGGCGCAACCAACGACACCTCCAGCCAGCCGACCGACTCCAAGAAGAGTGCGTCGAAGAAGCCGGCGAAGAAGAAGATGACGCGGCAGCAGGAGATCGATCACTCGGTCGACAGCGGCACGGTGCCCGCGCGCTACCGCAGCTCGGTGCCGAAGCAATACCAACAATACATTCCGTTCGATAAGCAGTGACGGATCGCACGGCAGCGCGGCGTGATCGGGCATCGCGCCGCCAATGCCATCGCGTGAAATAGGACCTTGGCCGGACGGAATCCGGCCATACATCCCCAGTGGCGGTCCGCGCGAGCGGTGCTAGAGTAGGTCGAAGCCTGGGGGGAGTAATGAGTGACGACGTGAAGGATGCTGGCCTCGTGGCGATGATCAGCAGCATCCTGGGAGGCAACAGGCGCGCCGCAGACAGTGTTGCGCCGCCGCCGGTCATCGAGGTTCCGCCGCCGACCGCGCCGACGAACGGATTTGAGCTGGTCGAGCCGCCCGCCGCCGATACGCCGCCGGCCAACCTCGAGGACAAGCCCGAAACAAATTCCGAGAACGCGCTCGATGCGGCGCTGGCCCCCGCGAAGTCAGTCGAGCCGCCAGCGAAGATCGCCACGACACCTGATGGCAAGCAGTTGCTGCCTGCTGAAGCGATCGCCGACCTCGTCCTGGGTGAGCTGCGCAAGCTCGAGAATTTTCCGGCGACCGGCGCCTCCGTCACGGTCTACGGCTACAGGCACTGGAACGCGATGATCACCTTCGCGCCGTTCTCGACCACGTTCCGGGATGCCACGCGGTTCCGGCAGGCCATGCCGGACATCGTTTTCAAGCTGCGCCGTTTCGTCGTACTTGAGATATGATCCGGGATGATCGCCAGCTTCTGCCCGCCGCGATTGCTTGCGGCGCGAAGGCGCGGGCCGTGAGCCCGAACAGTTCGACAGGATTTTCGACTTGAGCGTTGCCTTTACCAAGGAAGAGAGCGCGGAAACCGCCGCCGAGACGCTGTTGCCGGATCGGCCGATCTCGCCGCATCCAAATCTCGTGACGGAAGCAGGCTTGCAGGCGTTGCAAAAGCAGCTTCAGGACGCGCGCGAGGCCTATGAAGCCGCGCAAGCCATCGAGGACGTCAACGAAAAGCGCCGGCAGTCGGCGGTGCCCTTGCGTGACGCCCGCTATCTCACCGAACGGCTGCGCACGGCGCAGGTCATTCCCGCCCCGGCCTCGACCGATGTCGTCGCCTTCGGCAGCACGGTGACGTTCAGCCGCGCCGATGGCCGCGTGCAAACCTATCGCATCGTCGGCGAGGACGAAGCCGATCCCAAGGCCGGCACGATCTCATTTGTGGCACCGGTGGCGAAGTCGTTGATGGGGAAGGCGGTCGGGGATGTCGTGGGATCGGGTGCGCAGGAGATCGAGATTTTGTCGATTGAGTAGGGGGCGTTTATCGATGGTTTCCGCTGTGTCCGCGCAACAAGGCGCGATAGCTGGATGAGGCGGTTTCTGTCGGGAGCATTGCCGTTTTACGCGCTGGCCGGGTTGGCCATGTGCATGTACCTCGTCCTGTACAGGACAAATCTCTTCGACCTGAACGCCATCATCCAGGATGCGACCGGCTCGGCGTGGTTTCCGGCCTTCATATTCGTCTGCGTGCTGCTGGAGGCGGTCTTCCCGTATTTTGGCTATTTCCCCGGAACCGCTCTCATCCTGATGTCCGTGGCGCTCAATCCAAAGCCCGCGGACGTCTCCGTTTTCATCGTGGCGTGGTTGGCCATCATCCTGGGCGCCGTTCTGAGCTACGGACAGGCTCGTTTTTTCAGACCGCTGTTGCAGCGGATTGCCTCAAAGGCGGCACTGAACCGGTGTGAGTCCCTCCTCGACGCCTACGGTCCTTACGCGCGAATTGCGCTGTTCGTTCATCCCAACGCCTGCGCGATGTATTTCACGGCACTCGGACTCCTCGGCCGCAACCTGACGCGCGAGCTCGCCTATCTCGGCGTGGGCGCAGCAGCCTCTGTGGGCATTCTGTTCGTCGTGGTGACCAGACTTGTGTCGTCCGTAGGCACCACGGACGATGGAGAATTGCAGCTGCTGCTGGCCGCAGCGCTGGTTACTATCGGCACCCTGGTCGGTTTGTACGCAGCCTGGCGACCGGCGCGGGTTGCGTGAAGCTTGATGCGATCGCGCTTCAGGTCCCCCGCGATGATGCCATCATGCCGGTGTTTTGCCCGACGAGTCAAATTATATTTCGGAAAAGTCGCAATCCTGTAACTCATTGATCCGACTGAGGTCGGCTACTGTGCATGGGGTTGTTTTCGCTGTTTTTGATTTGGACGGGTGAAGACAGCCGCCGAGCGTCGGTTATCGTCCGCAACAAATTATGGTTCAGGAAGGTGAATGGTGGGCGCACAAGGGATCGAACCTTGGACCTCTCCCGTGTGAAGGGAACGCTCTCCCGCTGAGCTATGCACCCGAAACCATCATGCAGGCGACCCGAGTTTCGGCCGCCGATGCTTTGGAGCCCGCGATTTAGAAGTGCAGGCCGAAGGTGTCAAGTTTCGAGGCGCTGCCGGGCCGGAAAACCTTCCCCCGGACCCGCAATTCGGCGGTCAGACCATCTTGGGGCCGCTTACGCGCCCTGCTGGCGGGCGCGGGAGGCGTGGGCCTGGAGCGCGCGGATGCGTTCGGCCAGTGTTCCGCCGCCTTCGGGCAGGGTGCCTGCGGCGGTGCCGTTGGCAGGGGCGTCGTTGGCCGGGCGTGGCGCCGGCCTCGGCGGCTGGCCGGCCTCCGCCGCGAGCAGGGCCTCGATCGGCGAGTTCGGCCCTTCGAGCTGCATCGCGAGCTTGGCCACCTCGGCTGCGATGTCGTTGATGCGTTCGCGCAGCAGCGCGTTCTCCATCCGCTCGGTCGCCCAGGAGCTCTCGGCCTGTTGCTGGATCGCGTTGATGTCGCGCTGGAGCTTGGCGCGCTCGTCGCGGGCGGTGCGCAGCTGCTCCTCGAGCGCGGTCTTTTCCGCGCGGATCGATTCCATTGCGGCCGAGGACTTGCCGCCGCTCAACGCCGCGATCTCAACGCGCAGCTCCTTGATGATGCGCTCATTGGCCTCGTTGGCCTGGCGGAGCTGGTTGTTCTCATAGTCGCGTTCGGCGAGCAGCTTGCCCTGCGTGGCAAGGCGTCCCTCGAGATCGCCGACGCGGCCCGACAACATCTCGGCCTCCTTCACCTGCACGATGAGTTGGCGATCGAGGTCGGTGACGCGCTGGCTCAGATTCTCGACGCGGCCGCGGGCGTCGCCGAGCTCGCGCGAAGCGGTCTCGGACTCGGTGCGCTCCTGCGCCAGCCGCGCCTGTGTCGCGGCAAATTCCTTTTCGGCGTCGCCGACGCGGTGCTTCAGCTCCTCGATCTGCGCACGGACCGCGACCAGCTCGACCTGACGGCTCTCCGCCATCATCGAGCGGTCGGACAGTTCGGAATTGATCTTTGCGAGCTCGCCCTGCTTGTCGGTCAGCGCGAGCTCGGCGGCGCGCAGGGCTGCGGTCTTGGTGTTGAATTCCTCTTCGGTGGCGCGGAGCTGCTCCTTCACCGCCTTCTCGCGCGCTTCGAGCGCGAAGATCGTGGCGTTCTTCTCGCCGAGCTCGATCTTCATGCGGTTGATGGCGTCGCTCTTCTTGCCGAGCTCGGCGAGCTGGCTCGTGGTCTTGTTCTTGAGCTGGTCGACGCTCATCTCCAGCCGTCGCGCCGACATGGCGAACTCGGCGCGGAGCTGGTCCTTGTCGGCCTGGATCTCGGCCATCGACAACGGCGTGGCGGCCTCGAGCCGGCGCGTGGTCAGGCGCACGGCGCGGTTATGCACCAGCGGCACGATCGCGAGCCCGCACAGCATCGAGAGCAGGAAACCGATCGCCAGGTACATGATCGGTTCGACCATGGGCCAGAACTCCCAAAGCTAAGGAAAAATTTACCAAGGACATTGCATGCGGGGCCGGCAAAAAGCCAGCCCCGACATGTCGTTAACCTTGATCCGTCGCCGGAGGGGAAAGCGGAACGCTAGAACGGGTTCCAGGTCGCGCGCGGGGTGAATTTCAAATAGCCGATATTGGCTCCCAGCCGCAGGCCGAGGCCCGAGCGGATCGGCACCAGCACGATGTTGTTGGCGGTGAGCGCCGTCATGCCGAAGCCGCCGATGATGTAGGCCGAGCCGTCGAGGCCGGCGAAGCGCTGGTAGATCGCGTTGGTGGCGGGCAGATTATAGACCAGCGTCATGGTGCGCGCGCCGTCGCCACCCCAGTCGAAGCCGAGCGAGGGACCCTGCCAGTACACCCTGAGGTCACCGGCGTTCTTGGTGTAGAGCGTGCCTTCGCCGTAGCGCAGGCCGGCGACGAAAGCGCCGGACCCTTCCTCACCGAGGATATAGCCGTTGGGCAGGCCCCATTGGCTGACCGCCTTCTCGATGATCGAGGCGAGACCGCGCGAGACGTTGCCGAAGAAGCGATGCCCGGCGTTCACGAGTTCGTCCGGCCCATAGGTGCTGGGCGTCTGGGTCCGCTGCGGCGGCGGCAAGTCGGGCGGCGGCGGCTGCTGGGCGGAAGCCGGACTGATCCACCCGACCATCGCGGCAAGCGCGACTGCGGCAAGGCGTGATGCGAAAGTCATAAAAGAACCCCTGGTATCGAATCCGGTCGCTTCCTTAACCTGGCGCCAACAGGCGCGGCTCTAGGTTGCGCCGGATGTCCCCTCGACTCGGATGTTATCCGCAGCAACTATGACGGCACAACGGCAGGAAGCCAGCCCTTTGCGCCCCGGAATTGCCTTGATCGGCCTTCTGGTCTGCATGCTGTCGGGAATTTGGATCCTCTGCGTGGGGTCGCCGGCGCAGGCGGCCACCACCGAGCGGATCGTCGTCAACCGTTTCAGCGGCGTGGCGATCGAGGGCTTCGACCCCGTGGCCTATTTCGTCGCTGGCACGGCCGTGCAGGGGACGGCCGAGTTCGAGGCGAACCTGTGGGGCGCCGTCTGGCGCTTTCGGAACGAGGGCAACCGGGCGTCTTTCCTCGCCCATCCCGAGGTCTACGGGCCGCAGTTCGGCGGCTACGATCCGGTCGATATCGCCCGCGGCGTCATCATCGCCGGTAACCCCCGCTTCTTCGAGATCGGGGCGCAGCGGCTCTATCTGTTCAGCCGGGAAGCCAATCGCGACGCCTTCGCCGCCAATCCCGAGCGCTTCCTCTATGAGGTGGGCAAGCGCTGGCCCGCCCTCCAGGACAAGCTCAGCCAGTAGGCCCCTTTACGACCTCAGAGTCTTGCCGCCTGCGGGTCACCCCAAGCAATGAACTCCGGGATGATGAAGCCGCCATCGTGCCGCTCGCCGAAGCGGAGCGCGCCGCCCTTGCCGTCGGTCACGCTGCCGCCGGCCGCGGTCACGACCGCGTAGCCGGCCCCGACGTCCCATTCACAAGTGGGCCCGAAGCGGGGGTAGATGTCGGCACTGCCTTCCGCGATCCGTCCGAATTTCACGGCCGAGCCGACCGCCTTTCTGACGGCGCTGGGGCGATGATCGATGAACGCCTCGGTTCGGGGATCTCCATGCGAGCGGCTCACCGCGGCGATCCAGGGTTCGCCCAGGGGCGGCAGCTTGCGGGTATGGATCGGCTCGGCAGCGCCGATGGTTGCGCCGTCGAACCCGACGCGCTCGGCGCCACGGCCGACGATGCCGCGCCAGAGCAGCCCGAGTGCCGGCGCGCTGACGATGCCCAGCAGCGGCACGCCCGATGTCACCAGGGCAAGGTTGACGGTGAACTCGTCGCGCCCGGCGACGAACTCCTTGGTGCCGTCGAGCGGGTCGATCAGGAAGAAGCTGGCGCGGAACGGCGGCGAGGCGAGCTGGGTCCGCTCTTCCGAGAGCGTCGGGATGTCGCCCGCAAGCTGTGCCAGCCCGTCCGCGATGATGCGGTCGGCCGCAAGGTCGGCCTCGGTCACCGGCGAGCCGTCCTGCTTGCCGTCGACCCGCATCGCTGCGCGGTTGACCGCGAGGATGGCTTCGCCCGCCTTCACCACCAGGGCGGTGAGCGGCTCCATCAGGTGGGAGGCGGCCGCGCCGTCGATGATCCGCTTCACCTGCATGCCTCATTCATCGGCAATTCCATCCCTAAGCGAGTGATTCGCCGCGGCATTAGGGCCGCTTCGAACCGATCGCAAGCTAGCTGCCACAGGCTTGCGAATGTTAGAACCTGCGGCATTCGTCAAGCATGCTTGATTCGCCGCGTCCGCGCCGTGCAATTCCAGGAACCCTTTATGTCTGACGCTTCGTCACCCGCTACCGCCACCGCTCCAGATGCGCTCGAACTCGCTGCGCTGCTGTGCTCGCGGGTCTGCCACGATCTCATCAGCCCTGTCGGCGCCATCGTCAATGGGCTCGAAGTGCTCGACGACGATCCCAAGCCCGACGACCGCGAGTTCGCACTCGACTTGATACGCAAGAGCGCGAAAACCGCCTCCGCTCGCCTCCAGTTCTGCCGCCTCGCTTTTGGTGCGGCCGGCTCGTCCGGCGCGCAGATCGATCTCGGCGATGCCCAGACCATGGCGCGCGGCCACATCGAGGACGGCAAGTGCTCGATCACCTGGAATCTGCCGCGGATCTTGCTGCCGAAGAATCGCGTCAAGCTGCTGCTCAACATGCTGGTCGTTTCGCAGCACACGATCCCGCGCGGCGGCACGCTGACGATCGATCCGATCGGCGAGGGCGAGACCATGAGCTTCCGCATCACCGCGACCGGACATAATGCGCGCCTGCCGCAGAACATCTCCGAGCTCCTGAGCGGCGAGCGCGGCCCGGCTGCGGATGCACATGCGATCCAGCCTTATTATACGCGGCTGTTGGCAGAGGCTTGCGGGCTGACCGTGAGGCTCGCGCACGAAGGCGAGGCCATCACCATTATCGCGTCGTAGACACGCCGTCGCTCCTCAGACCTTAATCAAATCTTTACGAGGCGCTTCGGCTTGTCCGGAGCGCCTTATCTCTTTGTTGGTTCCGTTCTTTTCCACATACTCAACCATTATTAAACGCTTTGCGGTGAAGCTGGCCCCATTCCGAATTGGCGCATCACGTCTTGTGTGCGCGCCCTCCCTGTATGAAGGCCTGTTTTCATGGATGATCTGTTGCGGGAGTTTTTGACGGAAACCAGCGAGAGCCTGGATACCGTGGACAATCAGCTGGTGAAGTTCGAGCAGGAGCCGAACAACGCCAAGATCCTGGATAACATTTTCC
>NZ_JADPJQ010000050.1:0-695 GCF_023073515.1 Bradyrhizobium sp. 17
CATGGGGCGGACTTACAAACAGCTCTCCCTTGACGATCGATGCGAGATTGCCCGCCTTTCGGCCAATGGCGGCTCGGTCGGGCAAATCGCGGCAGCTTTGGATCGGCCGCCATCAACGATCTCTCGGGAGCTGAGGCGGAACCGTGGCAGGCAAGTCGGCTACAAGCCAAGCTATGCTCAGCAGCAGACCCGGGCGCGGCGCTGGAAGGGCTCTCGCCTCGAGCGGGACGCCAGCTTGCGCCGCGAGGTCTTGGCAGGCTTGAGCCGCGGTTGGTCACCCGAACAGGTCGCAGGCAGGCTGGCCCGGGAACGTGGCCGTAGGGTGATCTCCTGCGAGAGCATCTACCGCTTCATCTACGCCCAGATCACACGCACGACGGACTTCACCTGGCGGCGCTATCTGCCTCGGGGCAAGAGCAAGCGAGGCCACCGCGGCAAACGAGGCGGGAGCCCCGCAAGCTTCATCGAAGGCCGTGTTTCGCTGGCAGAACGGCCTGCCGAGGTCGCCGATCGCAAAGTCCCGGGCCACTGGGAAGCCGATCTGATGATGTTCTCCAAATACCGGCAGGCCATCCTGGCCGTCCACGAGCGAACCTCGCGCCTGCTGCTCGCCGTTCCCATCGAACGCAAGTTCGCCGCCGGTATCGCTAGCCATCTCGTACGCCTGTTCAAAGCCGTACCGGAGGCACTGCGCC
>NZ_JADPJQ010000118.1:0-693 GCF_023073515.1 Bradyrhizobium sp. 17
AGGCAACGGTCGTACTCTCGCCGTCGGTCATCATAGATTATCTATCAAAAAAGCGGGTGCGTTCGCAGGCGGCGTGGGTTAGCATCAAGACGAAGATCAACGATCATAGATAATCACGAGTATTATCTATGATCAATCATGGATGGGAACGCAAGTCTTAATGATTGCCTCTCGGAGAGTAGAACGGAACGACAGTAGAAACGGCGCACAGGTTCGCAGTAACTGGGAGCGCCCCGAGGCCCAAGCGCTCTATAGCCTGCCGTTTGCCGACCTGATGTTTCAGGCGCAGAGCGTTCATCGCGACAACTTCGATCCAAACCATGTCGAAACCGCAAGCCTGCTCAGCATCAAGACCGGCGGCTGTCCGGAAGATTGCGGCTACTGCTCCCAGAGCGCGCATTACCAGACCGGTCTGAAAGCGACCCGCCTGATGGATTGCGCCGATGTGGTCGCCAGCGCACAGCGCGCCAAAGATGCCGGCGCGAGCCGCTTCTGCATGGCCGCGGCCTGGCGCAGTCCAAAAGACCGCGATCTCGATCAGGTCTGCTATATGGTTAGCGCGGTCAAAGGTCTTGGAATGGAAACCTGCGTCACGCTCGGCATGCTGACCCCGAACCAGGCCATACAGCTCTTTGAGGCTGGACTCGACTTCTACAATCACAACGTCGACACCTCGCCGGAGTTCTACGGCAA
>NZ_JADPJQ010000118.1:848-1941 GCF_023073515.1 Bradyrhizobium sp. 17
GGGTGTGCAGCGGCGGCATTATCGGCATGGGCGAGCGCGTCGAGGACCGCCTTGGCATGCTCGTGCTGCTCGCCAATCTCCTCAGCCATCCAGATAGCGTTCCAATCAACATGTGGAACGAGGTCGAGGGCGTGCCGGTCAACGACACCGCGGAGCGTCCCGAACCCTTTGCGCTGGTCCGCCTAGTGGCGACCGCTCGGATCATGATGCCGAAAAGCGTCGTCCGGTTGTCCGCTGGACGGCAGTATATGACCGATGAACTGCAGGCGCTGTGCTTTCTTGCCGGCGCGAATTCGATCTTCATCGGCGACACGCTCTTGACCACCAAGAACCCGCAGCGCGATCGCGACGCGAACTTGCTGGACCGGCTCGGCATCGCGTCCAGCCTGGCCTGAATCAATCAAGCATCGCGCGGCCGCGCGCAAATCCAGCTTGGGCGAGAAATGCAGATTACGTTGATGAAAGGCAAAATCCATCGCGCCTCGGTCACCGAAGCCGACCTGCACTATGAAGGTTCGATTTCGATTGACCGTGCGCTGCTGAATGCTGCGGGATTTTTGATCAACGAACGCGTTGAAATCTACAACATCGACACTGGAGCGCGGTTTGCCACCTATGTGATCGAAGCGCCTACAGGGTCAGGCATCATAGGTCTGAATGGTGCGGCTGCCCGTCTCGCAATGCCCGGAGACAAAGTTATTATCGTTGCATATGCCTCCTTTGACGAAGCCGACGCAAAAACGTTCAAGCCGCACGTTGTGCTGGTCGACCAGAGATCGCATCTTGCCAGGCTGAAGCCGCGGGCCCGAGTTCTTCGCTGCCATCAGAACCCTTGAGAGACCGATCATACTGTCCGAGTGAAGAATGAATCCAATCCATGCGACCAAAGTTGCCGATTATGTCGCAGCCTTGCGCGCCCTGAAAGAAGACGACCGGCTGCGCGGCCTCAAGCCGCGCGCGGAGATCGATTTCGCGTCGAACGACTATCTCGCGCTGGCGAGCGCACCGCGCATGAAAAAGGCCGTCTTGGACGCGCTCGAGGCCGGTACACCGATCGGTGCCGGCGGCTCGCGGCTTTTGCGCGGCAATTGCG
>NZ_JADPJQ010000045.1:0-2759 GCF_023073515.1 Bradyrhizobium sp. 17
TTGCCGCGCGTGAAGTTCTTATCGCGATTATTGACTGCTTTGAATTTGCTGCCGTCGATCGCAACGCTGGCTGTCGCGAGCAAGCCCATCTTGCGGCACACCTCGACGAAGCGCGCGCAGACCTTTTTGATGCCGGAACCATTGTCCTTGCGGAAATCGGCAATCGTTTTGTGATCGGGCGCAAGCCTGGCGAGCAGCCACATCACTTCGACGTTGCGGCCAGCTTCACGCTCAAGCCGGCGGCTCGAATGGACACGGTTGAGATAACCGTAAATGTAGAGCCCTAAGAGTGCGGCCGGATGATACGACGGCCTACCTGTGCCGGCAGGCTCAACGCCACCGAAGCCAAGTTCAGCCAGATCGAGGGCTGCAACGAAGGCGTCGATCACGCGAACCGGATTGTCATCTGCAACCCAGTCGTCCAGGCATTCCGGCGACAAAGTAGATTGCCCGCGATCAGCTCCTTGAACGAAACGAGCCATGCCAGCCCCCCGCCGATTCAGTGCGGGAATCATAGCAGGCTCGGCGTTTTCACACAGCCAGGGTCAGAAGCGGTCTTCGAGCGGGTGCGCGCGGCTATGGGCCCAACAGCAGACCCATGCGATGCACCAGACGCGTCATCATTCGATAACCTCGTCGGCTCGGGCGAGCAGCGTCGCCGACAACGTGAGGCCAAGCGACTTGGCAGTCTTGAGATTGATCACCAGATCGAATTTTGTCGGTTGTTCGACTGGCAATTCGGCCGGGCTAGCGCCCTTGAATATTTTAGCTACGAACTGCGCCGAGCGCTTCCATATTGCTGACAACCGCGGGCCGTAGCTTGCAAGTCCGCCCGCTTCAACGAACTCGCTGATCTGATAGATGTCAGGAATGCGAGCGGCTGCAGCCAGGGTGACGATTGTTGGACGAATTGGATCTGCTAGAACAAATACCGCGTCACACTTCTCAATCCCGATGTCTCCAAACGCTCGATCAAGATCGGCCGGCGTTGGAGCGACTACCGGAACCGTTGAAAGCCCGAGAACTTTAGCCGCGCTTCTCGATACCTCAAACAACCCTGGATGCGTGGGGTTTGAAGACATCAAAACGGCGATCTTTCTAGCTGCCGGGAGCATGGATTGGAGCACGTCAAAAATTTTGGTTGTGGTGTCCCCGTACATATTCGCCATGCCGGTGATGTTTCCTCCAGGATGGGAGAAGCTTTTCACAAAGCCGGACCCAACAGGATCGGTTGCTGGGGTCATGACAATTGGAACAGATGATGTCGCCTGTTGTGCCGCGGCGATTGCTGGCGTTGCTACGGCAACAATCACATCCGCACCCACGCCACGAGTTCACTTGCAAAGGCTGGCAAACGTTCGTTGTGCCCTTCCGCAGCCCGCCGATCAATAATTAGATTTTTGCCTTCGATGTAGCCGAGGTCGTGCAACTCGTGTTTTAGCACTTCCAGTAAATTGCCGGTGGGCCCATCCAAAAAGCCGGGAATCAGAGCCCCGATGCGCCAAGTCCCTCCTTGCTGTGTCCGCGCTTGCGCCGGCCATATCGCCGCGAGACGTCCAAGTGCTGCCGCGCCGCCAAAAATGAGAGTCCGACGTCTCATTTTGATCACCTTGCCCGGGAAGCCACTGCAAAACCGCCGCGCGGAGTGTTTTAGCATTTTGACCGGAGTTTTCAAATACGGCAGGAATCACTGGCACAATGTTGGGAGTCGCCGCATGTCCTCTTTGGGGTCTCAAAAGCGGACTTGCGCCCACTGCCTCAGGGAGCATTAGACCGATCTCTTTGTCTAGCCAGCGCTTGGAGAGGTTTTTAGGAGGAAGCCCACCATCCGTCGGGGAATGGCTCCAGCAAAGTCCAATCGACTTGGTTGTCGTTGTCGGGGAGGCTGATAGCTCCTGCATTCCCGCTTGGTGGCGCGTGGCGACGGAGGCGAACAGACAAAGCGCCCCCGTTCACGACGCCGAACGCGGCGCAACGGAGGATATGTCAAGCGTAATGGAGGCACACCGCAGGCGGTTCGCTCAGCTTCTTCCACCAGATTGCGAAGATCTTCCAACTCTGAGAGCTGAGAAGTGAGTTCGCTAAGTCGTTCGGCGTAAAGGATTGCGCGAGAGCCTCGCATAAATGTCCTCCCAGCACAAAAAAAAGCACTATCAGGATAGCGTCAGGGCAAATAGCGCGAGCAGTAAAAGTAAAACACTACCACCGGTAAATAGCGGATTTCAATACGTCAGGCTCACTGCCTCAGGGTGTCGCTGCTTCAGTGCGGTCCATGACTGTTGGACAGGAAGGATCGAGGGATGACCTTGCATCACGCCCTCGTGAGGTCTGCAGTTATTCAGACAGCAAAAGGACCCGAGTTTCAGGGCGGTGAAGCTGGGGCTGTTAGCTGGCTTGGCGAAGCAGCCGCCCCTTGGGCAGGGGGACGGGATAATCTCGCTACTCCCTCAGGGGCAGCTCGATGCGCTGGAGGGGGTCAGAAGCCGAAGTGCATGGAATGAGACCGCCTCCGATCACGCCCTGAGTGGAGACGTGGAATATTCCTGCATGTCGAGCAGAATTCATCTGGTAAGCGCGACATCCTTGAAAGAGACGACTAGCGCCCTGTCCAGCTTTCCCCCCATGCCGCAGAGAATCTCGTACGCTGCCGCGCGCGGCATTGTCAGCTTGTAGGGCCGGTGTTCGATCAGCGCCGCAAAGATATCCGAAATGGTGAGAATGCGAACGATGTCGGTGATGTTCTCGGCGCAGAGGCGGTC
>NZ_JADPJQ010000045.1:2910-8962 GCF_023073515.1 Bradyrhizobium sp. 17
TGTGCCCTTTCAGCACATCGTAACCCGCCGCCGGGTGGGTTTCGACCAACGCTCGCTCGTCGTCGTCGAGGCGTCCTGGCTTGTCCAGGATCGCCAAGGGCACCCTCGCCTTTCCTATGTCGTGGAACATGGCAGCAGTGGAGAGCCGTTCAACGTCACTTTTACGGAAACCGAGACTGAGGCGAAATCGATGGCGACGCCGGTCACGAGCAGGCAGTGCCGGAACGTTCCCTCGTGATGGCGCCGCACCGTGGCCAGCCATTCGGTTAACCCATGCTCGGAAATCCGGTTGGTGAGCTTGCGGCCGGCATCTTTGGGACCAGCGACGTCGACCCGCTCCCCGAGGGTGATCGAGGTGAACATCGACGCAATGGCGGTTGCTGCGGCGTCAACCGCATTGTCAGGCTGCGAGATGCCGCTCCTGGACCCAGTTCCGTGGCCGGGTGGATCGGCTAAAGCGGCCAGGAGCTTGGCCGCCTCGATTCTGCCAGGCAACACCAACGTTGCGCCCAGCGCATAGGCTTGCGAGATGCAAACGTGGGAGGTTTGCTCGACGAGGAAGATGCGCTTCTTTGCTTTGGCGAAACGCGCAGCTCTCTTTTTTAGTGCGGCAATGTTTTCGACCGCCCGCAGGTCGGCACGAACGACGACCGCAGCAGCAGCGTGCGGAAGCTTTGCTTCTACATCGAGCCGCTCGCCGGCAACGGTGAACTGTTCTCCAAAAAGCGAGCAGAGCCCGAAGAGCTTCTCGGAAGTGTCCGCCAATACGTGCACGAGCATGCCTGGTGCCTTCGTTCGTCTGGTGCCGGTGTGAATGGGCCTCGTCGGTGGTACAAGGTCATTGGCTCACTTCGATGAGACTGCTCGGCTCAAGTTTTACGCACGCCTCTGTCGCGCGCTGTCGTTTGGGCCTTCTTGCCATTTGCTTGGACAAAGTGGACGCCAGCCGTGGTTCCGTCGATCCAGACTAGCTCGCAACGTCGATAGGCCAGTCCCGTCGACGACAGCAGCATGAAGAACTCCTTGGCCGAGAGAACATCGAGCGACCCTTCGACTTCGATCTTGGCGCCGGTGTTCGAGATATCGAGCAAGACGCAGCTTCGGCGCCAGGTGCCGTCGGAGCCCATCAGGTTCACGGGCTGTCTGTTGTCCATGCGCACCCGAGATGCCTTGCGACCGTCGAATTTCATGGGTTTCCTGCCGATCTTGCAGTGCGACCGTGGGCGCCCGCGGACATTTCTCCCCAACGAACGGACCATTGGCTGGTCGAGAGATGAAGCGTTTCGAACAGCAGCTGTGCTCGTGCGCGTTCGCCTAGTGAAAGCCCCGCACCGCGCGTGTTGAGGACCGCCAGCGTGGTCTGCCAATTCAAGCGCGATGCCCGGCACGCCATAACCGGGCCTTCGTAACCGGACTCTGCCATAACTTGCTCGATGGCCTCAATCGGTGCTCCCGACAGCACCGACAAGGCCGTGAACAGGTTGGCTGTCTCACGCCGGATTGCGAACCGATTGACAGTCGAGTCGCTCAGCTTTCCGCTCCGATTGAGCGATATGATCTCCGGCCTCGCAGCGGCGTGCTCAGTGTCGTAAGGTCGCTTCGCTGTCGCTAATACTTGCGAGGACGCGTTTGCGTTGGAAGCCATATTCGCCGGCCGTGGCGATGCCGACAGCAGCTCCCGAACCACCATGTCCGGGGTGTCCGGCCTCAGCGTCAGCGCTTTCGTGATCTCGTCGTCATCCAAAGCCCTACGGACCAAGTTGGCATAGGCCGCGCCTGAGAATTCAGCGCCCGGATTGGCGATGACGGCCAGACAAGTCTTGCTGCTGCCGCGCTGCAATATTGCTTCAGTCACGGGCGATCCTGCGCCGGCCAGCAATGGCGCGAAGGTGATCCTCGCTGCCGGACGTCGCGATCGCCACCAGATCAGCCGGCGATAAGGCGAGAGATTTCATAAGGATCGGGACTGCGATCGCCGGATCGCCGCACGAGGCGAGACGTCGCAGGGTGTTCATCGGAGCAGTACCCAGCTCGGCAAGCGTCGTGCTGAGCTCGGCGAGAGTCGCCGGCGCGATCCGCCGGGCTAAGCGAATTAGAACGTCGTCAAGCAAACCGACCTGCGGCTCTTGCAATCGGTGATTACCCTCAACGAGCAGCTCGGTGGTGCGCCAGAGCATGCGCACACAACGTTCGGATGAGCTCCTCGCGATGGTGGCATCCACCTCGGTAATGAGATCGGCCGCAGAAAATGCCCTCATTGGCTGGCCCAAATTCATTTTAATATCGTCACGTCAAATCAAAACGTATTACGCGCGGAAGTTGTTAAGATTCCTTTATATGCCAAACCGTGACATACGAGAGGCTGTTAAATTCGGCTGAACGGCGCTCCGTGGCATATTAGAGTACCCTGCTATCTGACGCTGCGGCCTGCGCGTGGACGGCTGCCCGACCTGTAACGCATTGTTTGGGATGATAGCTGCCACAACTTGCGTGATTGCGATCCACCTTTGGACAGCCGCTAAAGTTCGGAATTTTGGCCTTCAGGACGAAGAAAAACTTATGCGGGCGGGCGGTAGCGTCGTTCAGCGACATTGCAGCTGACATCGGCCGAAGCAGACGCGCTCATCGCCAGTCGCGAACGTCCGCTACGGGTCATTTTCGACAGTTTTGGCACAGAGTGCGGGATGGTTGATGTCCGTTCCTGTCCAAAAGCGCCGTACCAGTGTCTGCCCATGAGCGTTGCGTTTGGCCGGATTGCCGTGATTCAAACTCCCGAACTGGAGGCTCGAATCATGCGCTACGAACTCTCCGACGACGAATGGACCGTCATCAGGCCGATGCTACCAAACAAGTCGCGCGGCGTGCCACGGGTGAATGACCGCCGCGTCCTCAATGGCATCTACTGGGTTCTTCGATCCGGGGCGCCATGGCGTGATCTTCCGGCGGCATTCGGTCCTTACACGACTTGCTACAACCGCTTTGTTCGCTGGCGGCGGGCTGGTGTCTGGGGCTGCATCATAGACGCACTTGCCGTTGCCCACGATGCCGCTGTCCAAATGATCGACACCTCGGTGGTCCGTGGGCATCAGCATGGAGCCTGCATCACAAGGAATGAGCGCCAATCGATGGGGAGGTACGCGGCGGCTTCACGAGCAAAATCCATGCGGTGGTCGATAGCAATGGCCTGCCTATACGGCTGTCAGCCCGGACAAGCCAAGTCAGAACTATCGACCACATCAAGGTCTTCTCCACGGTCGATGCCGCGGAAGCGTGGTTCGAGGAGAAGCATCTGCCCGACAGTTACCGTCGCTGCGACCCGCGCCTGATCGATTAACGCACCCCTAATTGCTCCCGAGGATTCGAGCGAGACTTTCCGCGACAAGTTTCAACAATTTCTCATCTGTGGCTCGTAGTCTCGCGGTCATGGAAAAACGCAACGTACGCCGGCGGCGCGTCTTGAAAGCCGCGATGATCGAATTTCCTGGGGGCGCCTTCAGCTGCGTCGTCCGTGACCTGTCTGACGGCGGGGCCAACTTGGATGTACCAAGTCAAATTGATATACCGCACGAGTTCATGCTGAGCATCCCGACGGCGGAATTGCACCGGCCGTGCCGAACGGTGTGGCGCTCGGCCAAGCGGATCGGGATCGCCTTTGCTTCCGGAGAGACAGTAGGGTCGTAAGCATCAATCCGGGCTCTCGCAGATGCGCTCCATACGCGCGAGCTCGTCGATGTCGTGCTGATGCTGCCCTATGCCGCCGATCGAACTCCGGCTGCCGCGGTGCCGTCAAGTCGCGCGCGAGTCAATGGAGGCGCGTCGCTTCCTGATGATCTCGCGCAGGTAGTCCGCATATTCCTCGATGATGCGTCGAGCTTCCTCCATGCGCGAAGGCTCTGGGTCCGGCGCCTCTCTATTCGGGCCTGGCTCGTGCGAGGGGCTCATGGCCGAAGGCTCGTCGACAACCACTGCTGAGCATTGAGACGGATCAAAGGACGCCGGACGATCTGCTTTTCCACACCCACGACGCGCGGTGGCCATAGGAACGTCAGCTAGATTGCCAAGTTTTCCCGGTAGCCCGGGTTCGTGATCCCGGGTCAGAAGGTGAACTTGCCCCAGCTCACTATCCTTTGTGAAGCTGGGGCTTTTTCGCTGACTCCTCCATACCCCCGACGCGCAGTAGCTCGACGGCCTTCTGCACCGCCAGGAATAGATGATTTGACCCAGATTTTGCCGAGTGGCTTCAGGAACGTTTGGGTGGTGCCGCCATTTGGAGAGCGATGACGAGCACGAGCGTAGTTCTCATTCCCGGCATGCTGAAAGCCCCTTCGTCTGGCGCGCATCTACGGCTTTATAGTCGAGCGCAGAGACGGCCTGTATTACCCCGGCAGCAACCTGCCGGCGTGCTCGAAGGCTTTGGCAGAGAAGATGATCGAAGGCGGCTGGCTGGTGAAACAGGGGGAGCGTTATGAGCCTACAGAGAAGGGTTGGAAAGCAGGAAGAGCAGGTTCGGATGCTTGATGGAAAAAAGGTTGGCTAGAGCTGCATGAGAGCGGACCTACGTGCGGCTACTGGCTGCCGGGCAGGACATTAGGAACCGCGCCATGATTGCCGGTTTGCCGTCGCGCTAGCTGTCTCCTTCGAGCTAGCGGAGCGGCCCCGGCATCACGACCAAATTGCTTTCCCGAGGACCATCGTGAACAGCGAAGCCGGATGCACAGCTTGTAGTCAGCCCCGAGTACTCAAGGCCTTTTTCCCCACGACCAAAGGTTATGAGCTGAAGATCTACGAATGCGCCAGCTGCGGCAGCGATCTCAGGCTTGTGACCAATGTGTCTAAATCATCTGGGCGCAAGGCGCCGAAGGGAAGACTTCCTTTGAGTACGCGGTCCAAAAAACCATCGCGGCAGCGCCAAGGGGGGCCGCTCGTGCCGCAGCTACTCCAAAGCTGAAGGGCCGCCCGTCACCGTGAATCGCCGCAGCCTTCGCCTGCAAAAAAGCCAGCCTCGTAGGGCGGCCGGCAGAAGCACTGGGTCAAAGTCAAGAATTGCAGCCATCCCGCCATGGAGCGCGAGCTGTGAGACCGGTCTTGCTCGTATGGATTCGAGGCCTCCGCGGCCCTACCGCTGAGATTTGGCGGGACAACCTCGAAGTATACCGGAGCCGATCGGCTGAGCAGGTCCTCGCCTTCCACGAACTTGCCGATGCCGAAGCACACGAAGCACTTGATCGGCTGGCCAGAAAGTATCCTCTCGACCGGGAGCCCGACGATTGAGGCTGGTTGGCGTCCCGCTTCGAGGTTGAGCGGAGTGACCAGGAGTTCAACACGAGCAGATGCACTCGCGGGACGACTTTAGGGATCACTCCCATTGTACATGGCGCCCGATTCTGGCCACACACCGATCTGTCATCGGACAAGACAAAAAGAAACCCCGCCAGCATGGGGCCGCCACGATGAGGCGGTCGCCGATCCGACAATGTCCCTGCTACAGAATCATCGCTCCGTGGGGCATATCTAGGGAATGCAGGTGCAGTGTCCGAAATGTCGGGTGATAGCTGCTGTCGGGACCACTAAGTGGTTCTTCGATGGTGGCACATGTCCAGAACTCGATGGATCAGCCGCTGGCGATGCCGGGGACTATCAACAGTGCAACGTTCTCGCCAAGGCGGTGGCGGAAACATTGGCTGCCCACGGGCTTCTAAAGCGCTAGTAGCGGCCGGCCAGCGTCCGGCGGGGCTGCCCGCTTACCCTCGGCACGAAGCCATTTCGCACACCGGCGAAATCTTCTTGAAACATAGCAGGTCGAAGCTGGTCGCATCAGCTACGGGGATGCCAGATGCTAGTCCTGATGAACCTGATTTGGCGCCGGCTTGCCTACACAATGCTGATCGGTATGCGCTCTAAGCTCGTCCGGCAGTAAGGACTAGGCGGCTGGTCCGTTAGGAGGCCAGACCGGCCCGGCGCGCGAAGACGATCGACGCATTTTCAGCGGTATCATTCACATGCTCCAGTGCGGCGCACGCTGGCGCGATTGCCCGTCCGACTATGGCCCTTA
>NZ_JADPJQ010000091.1:0-10918 GCF_023073515.1 Bradyrhizobium sp. 17
TGATCGCGATCACTGGAATCCGTGATCACCATCGCCTGGAACACCTGATCACCATCCCTGGAATGCGCAGTCGAAGGCGCCGGCAATGACCGAGAAACGGTTGACCCAGTTGTGGCCGTTGCGGGTAAAGGCCTTTCGGTCGTCGCCATCGATGTGGAGCTGGATGCGGTAGCCATCGTATTTGACTTCGTGAATCCACTGAGCCCCCGAAGGAGCTTTCATCTTCAGGGTCGCTAGCTGGGGGCTGATAAAGCCCGGGATGGAAGCTTGCGGCTTCTTGGCCGATGCTCGGGTACGCTTTGCCAATACGCAACTCACAAAAAGCCCGCCGCCGGTGTTGGGGAGCCGACGACGGGCAGTCTACCTACCTTATTCTCGACTCTCCAACCGCGAAGCCGAAGCGGCGTTCCCCTGCGTTCTCGCATACAACCGCAATTGCGATTCCAGGTTGTATTTTCAACGTCAACGAGAACGGCAGCGAACAGGAAGCGAACGCTGTGTGCTATTCCTTCTCAGTACCGCCGCCGCTGCGGCGCGCCCCGGCCGGCGGGACAACACAGGTCGGCTTGACGGGAGTTTGCTTGCGCCAATGATTGGCTGCGGAGATGATGCGGAATGTCAAAAGCCATGGAGTTGATTGTCGCAGGTTATGTGAGGGGCAAGGATCGACGCGCTCTCGCAGAACTGCTCGCGCATCGGCGCAAGATGCTGGGCGAGCTGCAGGCCGTCTCGGGTATCGATCCGGCGAACGCCATTCAAGCCATTCAGGACGAACTTGCTATTATCGAAGCGGGCTTGGAGGAGCTTAAGCCGCCGCCTGGCTCGTTGCCTGAGAACGAGTGGAGCTAGGCATGTCCGCACTTCGTACATCTCGCCGCCAGCATCAAGCCAATTCAAAGCGACCCCATCCGAATCGATAGCTTCAATGCGCCGCTCCTGTCGCTCGCCGGAATGGCGAAGAGCCGGCCTTTATCTTAGGGTCGCCTCCCATTCAGCTTCGTCGCTCTTGAGGAGTTTCGCCCGTGTCGTCAGTGGGCTAAGCCCCGTCCGTACGCACGACGGTCATCGGCGGCGACCTCGTCCACGACCGCCAGGTGATCTGGATGGCCTTTCGATCGGCAGGGCGATGCGAACAAGTGCTTCGATGTTGTCTACGTTCGTCGATGTGATATCTTTTGCGGACGATCCTTTTGAGGGATCGTATGCTGGGGCGCCTGTGCAGTTTTGTGGGTCCCGCTATGGGCGAAATTCGCAACTTCCGATCCGGGAACAACGGTGAACCCCCTTCCCGCGGCGTCGGGCCTCGCCGTCTGGCAGCGATCATTGTCGGTGACATCGCTTCCTACAGTCGCCTGATGCAGGCCGACGAAGAGGGCACGCACGTTCGCGTCAAGCGGATCGAGCGGGACCTCATCCGGCCCAGCATCATCGAGCATCATGGAAGTCTGGTGAAAACGACGGGCGATGGCTTTATCGCGATTTTCGACAGTCCGGTCGAGGCCGTGCGATGCAGCATCGTCATCCAGCAGAATCTCATCGGGCGCAACGCATCGCTTCCGAGGGATACGCGGATCGAGTACCGGATTGGCGTCAATCTGGGCGACGTCATCGTTGAGTCGGACGATATCTACGGGGACGGCGTCAACATCGCCTCGCGCATCGAGGGCATTGCCGAGCCTGGTCAGGTCTACATCTCGGGCGCAATCTACGAGCAGATCAAGCATAAGGTGGTGTGCGGCTACGAGTCGCTCGGGGACCGCAAGGTCAAGAACATCACCGATCCCGTGCGCGTCTATCGCGTGTTGGCCGATGCAGATGCGGTCGGCAAGCCCAAGGGTCGGCGCGAGAATATCTTGATCTTCCTCCTGAGCCTCACGCTGCTGGTCATTGCCACCGGCGTGCTGTGGTACCTGCTGACGCAGGCGCCGGGCAAGGTGAGCGAGCAGGCCGCCCTGCCCACCGCTTCTCCCAGCGCTTCTTCTGCCGCATCGCCAAGCCCGCAGCCTCTGCCGCGCGAAGCGGCGCCGCAAACGCCGCAGCCGTCTCCCTCGTTGGCTTCGTCGCCTCCCTCGCCCGCTGCCGCGCCAAGTCAATCGGCAAGTCAATCGCCACCCCCCGTCCGCGAACCCGAGATGGTCGCCATTCGCGGCGGCAGCTTTGCGATGGGAAGCAACGACGACCCGACCGAGCGTCCCGTCCATCAGGTGACGGTCAAGCCGTTCTCGATCGGCAAATATCCGGTGACCGTGCAGGAATGGAACGAGTGCGCCGCTGCAAAGGCGTGCGGCTTCACGGCCGTCGGCAAGGACGATGCACCGGTCAGCAATGTGAGCTGGACCGACGCGCAGCAATATGCCGCTTATCTCGCTCAGGCGACAAAGAAGACTTATCGGCTTCCGAGCGAAGCCGAATGGGAATATGCCGCGCGGGGCGGAACGCAGACCAAATATTGGTGGGGCGACAAGCTGCAGCCGGGCATGGCCGGTTGCAAGGATTGCGGTGATCTCGCGGCCGAGCAACCGGCGAAGGTCGGCAGCTTCAGGCCTAATCCGTTCGGGCTCCACGACATGGGCGGCGGTGTCGATCAGTGGGTCGAGGACTGCTGGCACAAGACCTATCAGGGCGCGCCCGGTGACGGCTCGGCATGGAGCAGCGGGGACTGCAGCGCTCATGTCCTGCGCTCGGGCTCCTGGAAGAACGATTCGAGATATGTGCGGCCGTCCAACCGCGATGGCTACGACACCAATGTTCGTTACCCGACGCACGGATTCCGCATGGCGCTCAGTCCTTAAGTCGTGGAGTTGGTTTGCGCTGATCCTTCGTTGCGTCGCGCTGGCGGCGGCGCTCGCATTGCTGCCGGGGTAGCCTCCTCGCAATGCAAGGCAGCTCCCACGGATGCGCAACTCCATTTCATCACCCGCATGACGGGCCGAAAGTCCGAGGTGGATTCTGGGTCCGATCCGGCCTGCGCAACATGGGAGCGACCCATGCCGGGCGACGAGTATCAGAACGCCGGTCATCATCATTTGCTGATCGACGTCAACGACCCCATCGATCCCAAGGAGCCTATCCTTGCAGGACAAGTCGCATCTGCATCTCGGAGCAGGGCAGACTGAAACGCTGCTGGAGCTTCCGCCCGGAGCACACGCTTCAACTCGTGCTGGGCGATGCCAGGCACTATCCGTTCGAGCCGCCCATCGTGTCGGAGAAGATCACCATACGCGTCAGGCAGCCGGCCACGGTGAAGTAGATCGCAAGCACGGTCTAAGGTGTCCATTCCTCCGTTGCCGACATTGGCCCCCGTTGTAGGGGGACTTTTCTTGAGGAGCCGCACAGGAGCGACAGTACGGGCAATGAATCTGCACCTTTTGGGCGTGGCAATCGTCTGAGCTGCTGCCGGTTTGATGGACACCGAGATTGGGTGTTTCATGAAGCCGGAGGTAGGTGATGCAGAGACGGAAGTTCAGTCGAGAGTTCAAGGTCGAGGCGGTCAAGCTTGTCAGGGAACGCGGGGTCTCGGGTGCTTTTCGGCTCTGGCCGATGTGACCGGCCCCAGAGGGGTAGGTCAGGCTTCTGGCGCGGTCGCCCCGCAGACCGCCGCTGAACTTGCGGACGCGACGGCGCAGATATCGCAACTATTTTTGCACTTTTCTGGAAACCTACGGCGTAGCGCGCCGCACTGCACGGCCGGAAGTTAAGCTGGATCGTCCAAGAGCGTTGAGCCGCCCCTACCCCTCTCTTGCAAGTCGGCCCATGGCCAACGCGATCAAAACGTGTCGCCAGGCGCGAGCGCATTGCACGGATTAAGCTGAATGACGCTTGCACCCACCGTGACCTTGCCCCCAGGTTTTATCCAGTTCTGAGTTCGTCCTTGCCGCTGGATTTGCCGTGTTGGGCGGTGGGAGCGACGGGAGCTGGCGCGGAGCCTTCGGCATAGCGCAGCGCCAGATCCCGGCGCGGGTGACAGGTCATGGCGAACTCGGACGGGGTTCTCCATCCGAGCTGCGAGTGGGGTCGCGTATCGTTGTAGTCGGCCCGCCAGCATCCAAGCGCGGCGCGGGCTTGGGCCAATGACGTGAACAGCGTCTCGTTCAAAAACTCATCCCGCAGCCGACCGTTGAAGCTCTCGATGAAGGCGTTCTGCATGGGTTTGCCCGGCGCGATGTAGTGCCACGCGACACGGCTCTGGTCGGCCCATGCAAGAATGGCGTTGCTGGTGAGCTCGCTGCCATTGTCGCTGACCACCATGCTGGGCTTGCCACGCTCGATCATCAGCCGGTCCAGTTCCCGCGCCACGCGGGTGCCGGAGAGCGAGGTGTCGGCCACCAGCGCCAGGCACTCGCGGGTACAATCATCGACGACGGTCAGGATGCGGAAGCGGCGGCCGCAGGTCAGTTGGTCCGACACAAAGTCGAGCGACCACCGGTCGTTCGGCATCATCGGAACCAGCATCGGCGCCCGGGTCCCGATCGCCCGCTTGCGGCCACCACGGCGACGCACCGTTAGCTTCTCTTCCCGATAGAGCCGGAAGAGCTTTTTGTGGTTGATCAGATACCCCTCCCGCTTGAGCAGAACATGCAGTCGCCGGTAGCCAAAGCGGCGGCGTTCCTGGGCCATCGCCCGCATGCGCTGGCGAAGGCCGGCATCGTCAGCCTGGGTCGTCCGATATCTCATGGTCATGCGGCAGCAGCCGATGGCTTTACACGCCCGCCGTTCGCTCATCCTATGGGCATCCACCAGATGAGCGACAGCTTTCCGCTTCCCGGCGGGCGTCACCACTTCTTTCCCACGAGATCTTTCAGCGCCGCATTGTCCAGCATGGCGTCTGCCAGAAGCCGCTTCAGCTTCGTGTTCTCGTCTTCCAGCGACCGCAGTCGCTTGGCCTCCGAGACGTCCATTCCACCGAACCTGGCCTTCCATTTGTAGATGCTGGCATCGCTGACACCATGCTTGCGGCAGAGATCGGCGACCGGAACCCCGGCTTCGTGCTCCTTCAAAATCCCGATGATCTGTTCTTCCGTAAATCGCTTGCGCTTCATGCTCTGGTCCTCGTCTTGGGCCAGAACGAACTTCAAACTGGATTAAGCCCGAGGGGCAAGGTCAACCGGCTTTGTTGCGCGGCGGCGCACAACGAACACCACGCCCGAAATGGTTGCCCGCCTCCATACCACTCGACAGGCAAGCTTCTTGTGAAGCCCGCGGAACAACAGATCAAACTCGCTGGCGAATATGTAATAGGGCGCGGAAAGGCAAGCGCCAAAGGCATTGATGTCGCGCACCACACACGGATGCACCCCTATAATTCCATCGAAGGAAAGCAAGGCCGGCACATTAACGATCTCGCGCGGCAGAGCGCGACGCTCCATTGAACTTTCAATCATGGCGAGAACTCCGCACAAACTTCTTTGCTTCACTTGTCGGTCCCGCCGAACCTCGTCAAACAAGATATTTCGTGCACTCCGCGAAACAAGCAGTTCTCCTGTCTAATTAGAGTTGACTCTAATTCTTCTATCAAAGCGAAGAACGGACGATTCAAAAAATCGCGCGATGCACGGAAACGCGCAGATCGAGGCTGCCCGGGCGGATGAATTGAGAAGCACTTTTGGCAGCTATTGGCCATTCTGCGGAGTCGCGACGCCCCTCACTAGCGCGCTGAATCGGTGGGGGGCTGGCATGACTCGGTTCGACAAGAGGGTCATCGTGGGCAATTTACTTAGTTGCAGGAAGGGCTAGATGACCGGCTTGTAGATGACAATCCGGTTCGCTTGATCGACGCCTTCGCTGCAGCCCTCGACCAATCATTCACGAGGTCCTCTTACCTAGGCATGGCGGACCAGATTTGCTCGCGTTGAGTTCTTCGCATTTGACCCGGAGCGGTCCTTTGCGCTGGTCGAAGACGTAATAGCCTTTCCTCTCTTTTTGCGGTCATGTAGTCGAGCGTCGGGTCACTATGCGCTTTGTACGGCGAGCCGATTGCGCTGCTGTATGTCACAGATCAGCCGCCGCCAAACTTGGATGGATCATTGTAGGAAGGAGGGTCGTCGTGGTCGGTCCGCAGACCACCCGGAACGGAGTCGTCACGATAGATCCGCACACCACCTGGAGTGACATAAACTGGTGAGCGAGTTCCCCGAGGGAATGTTCTAAGGCCTGATCGCCGAGGGCCCAGGATCGTGACGCCTCGAACAACAGGGCGAACAGTGGGAAGGTTGTAGTTCAATGTGCCTTCTGCAAGGGCACCTTCACTTGGGACAGCGAGGAGTATTGCTATTCCGATCGTTGTAAGTTTCATACTGGCCCGCGCATAATTGTGTCGCTTGGTCGAACACATAAGACACACCCGCACCCGTTCCCTTAAATTCTTCTTCAACAGTAGAAACCCCCAAGCCGTTCACCTCCTCGCAGAGCGTTGATCTTCTGAGCACCGTTCCGTTTAAAGACCGCTTCGGAACTGCCATCACTTCCATTGTTGCCCATCTCCGACCTCCCGAACCGCGCCGGTGATGTCCGCTCCCGCTGCTCAACCGGAAGTACGCAGCCGGAATGCCGAACGGCCGCTTGTGCCCGAAGCGAACCTGCCGGCCATCTCCTTAGCTCACCCGCCCCCCTGCTAGCCAGCGAGCAAGATCCTCACTCAAAGGCCTCTTCCAGAACGAAGTCTTCTGATAATATGCATTTCTACCCTTGGGGGCAAATATGGCGCGGTCGGCGAAAAGGCGCGACAAGAGCGGCATTGCGAAAACGCGCACGGCGAGCCCATCGACGGGCCGTAAGGGTAGCAAGACCAAGAACCGCATTGCATCAGCAGCCATCCGCGGCAAGCGTCGTTCGGTCTCCGATACAAGCGAAGATCTGAAGGAAGCCCGCGAACAGCAGGCAGCGACGGCCGAGATATTGAAGGTAATCGCCAGCTCGCCCGATAGCGTGCAGCCGGTGTTCGAAGCAATAGTCACCAGCGCGGCGAAGCTGTTCGAGCCTTGCTCCGCGACCATTACAATTCTGCAGGACAATAAGCTGTACTGGGGCGCGTCGGCAGCTTCAATCTCCGGCTTCGATGTGGATCGTGTTCGAACGATTTATCCGATTCCATTTGATGTAAACCTGTCACCATCCGCGCGAGCGGTTCTAGAGCGGCGGATCATTGAGATTCCGGATACTGATCGGTCCGACACGCCGGCCATGACGCAAAGGGCCGCCGCGACCGGTGGCTTTCGATCCATCACCTTCGTGCCACTCATCGATCGGAAGAAGGGCATCGGCACCATCATTTTTACTCACCCGGAAGCCGGATTCAGATACTCGGAACGGCAGCTGGATTTCATTCAGACATTCGCCGATCAAGCCGTAATCGCGATCCAGAACGCGCGGCTGTTCAACGAAGTTCAGCTGCGCACGCGCGACCTGTCGGAAGCGCTGGGGCAACAGACAGCGATGTCGGACGTCTTGCGCGTCATCAGCGGCTCATCCGGCGATCTTGGGTCGGTATTCAGGGTCATGCTCGACAAGGCCTTAAAAATTTGCGAGGCGTCGTACGGCAACATGATGCTCGCCACCAACGGCGGACTCGAGCTGGCGGAACTGTATAACTCGCCGCCAGCATTTGCTGACCTATTCAAGAACGGGCCGCTTACACCCCCACCTGCAACAGCGCTCGGCCGGGTTCTTGCCACCAAGAAAGCCGTCCATGTTCCCGACCTGTTGGCAGAGGGCCCTGCTGTTCAGCAAACCGCGCTTCGCATTGTCACTGTGACGAACATGCGGGCTCGGACCTTGCTTGCCGTACCGATGCTCAAAGAAAGCGATCTAGTTGGCGTCATCGTCATCTATCGCCAAGACATGCGTCCCTTCAGCGAAAAGCAGATTGAGCTTGTCACGAACTTCGCAGATCAGGCAGTGATCGCCATTGAGAGTGCTCGTCTACTTAATGAGTTGCGCATGCGCACGGGACAGCTATCGCGGTCCCTTGAAGACCTCCGCGCTGCACAGGATCGCTTAGTGCAGACCGAGAAGCTGGCTTCTCTCGGTCAGCTCACCGCGGGCATTGCCCACGAGATCAAGAACCCGCTAAACTTCGTCAACAATTTTTCGGCGCTCTGCGTAGATTTGACTAACGAGCTAAAAGAGGTTTTGACGCAGGAGAGGCTGACTGACAAAGGCCGTGAGGAAACGAACGAGTTGACCGGGTTGCTTAAAGATAATCTCAGCAAGGTGGTCCACCATGGCAACCGTGCCGACTCGATCGTCAAGAACATGCTGCTACACTCTCGTGAGGGCTCCGGCGAGCGCCGGTCCGCCGAGATCAACAGGCTAGTTGAGGAGAGCCTTAGCCTTGCCTATCACGGCGCCCGAGCGGAAAAGGCCGGCTTCAGCATAACCATTAAGCGTGACCTTGATCCCGAGGCGGGTGCTTTGGATCTTTACCCGCAGGAGATGACCAGGGCGCTGCTAAATCTGATCTCCAACGGCTTCTATGCAGCGACAAAACGCAAGGCAGAGACCGGCGACGTAGCCTTTGAGCCAGTCCTCAGCGCCGTCACCAGACATCTCGGCGAGGCCATCGAGATCCGCATTCGCGACAACGGAACGGGTATTCCGCCCGACGTAAAGGAAAAAATGTTCGATCCCTTTTTCACAACGAAACCGGCGGGAGAAGGGACAGGCCTTGGTCTCTCGATGGCACATGACATCATAGTCAAGCAGCATGGCGGCCGGATCGATGTCGACACCGAGCCCGGCATCTTTACGGAGTTCGTTATTACCTTGCCGCGGCACAACGGGACTACGGCTGGCCCGCAGCTCGAATGACTGCTTTTGTGAAGGGTTTCGGATGTCGGCCCCGTCGCTGGGGCGGCGCGCAGGGGCCGGCGTCTGAAAGCCTCAACGCTTGCTCTATCGGCCGGCATAGCCGCTTGGTGCCACGTCATCGACCTTCAAGCTCACCACGTCGCAACCAGGTCCTGCAGCGCAGAGCCTTTTTAGTAGCGCCACCTCTTTCGCACCCCAGTCCATCGGAGATATTAAAGCGCTGACTGCCAGACACCGGCTAGTCTAGTCTTCGTCCGGCTCGCGTACGACTGCGGGTTCGTCGGCGTCATCCTCCTCTTCGGATTCCTCCTCGTCCTCTTCGTCTTCATCAGGATCTCGGGGCGGCATCACGGCGCCCATAGCCGCGAGCGACGTCCACACGATCGCTGTAGTGAGAAATGTTTCGAAGGTGTGTTGCTTCATGTTGTTGTTACTCCTCGAAAAGCACGCGCAACGAATATTCCTGACGGACGACATCCGTATGTCCAGGGCGCGATCGCCCCAACGCGACGGCGATCGGATCGACTGCAGCGGCAAGGGGTGGCACCCCACGCAACTGGCGGGGTTTACGAATACTTTATGCCCAAGGACGCATCAGGTTCGATATTCACCAATACTTCGCCGGTCGTGATTTCGGGATCTCCAAGATCGAGGTCATGCAGACTTGCCTGAACAAACTCCAATATCTTAGCGTTTGCTGCTTTTGCGCTTTCGCGGTCCTCGAATATCATCACGGCGACAGCAACGCCGTCGCCCCCATCCAGCAGGTAGTAAGATCTGAATCCTTGCGATTGCCGTAGGATCTGACCGATGCCGCTCTTGGCGCGGCGAGCAGCGTCTGCAACCGAACGAACCTTGGTGTACTTGCGAATGACTATGTACATGAGGTCACCACGCGTTACGGTTCCCGCCCGGCGCATCAAAGCATAGCGGTCCGAGTTGGACTAGGGCCCTGCTTCCAGGATGGATCACAAACGCCGATCGGCGGGCGCGCGACGCGCCTTCCTCCAGTGAGCCAACCTCGCCCCGCAAGCGGGGCGAGGTGCTGAGGCTCAGGAATCCTCGAACTTGAACGATACGTTGAGCTTAGCGCGATAAGCCTCTACTTTTCCCTTCGCATCCAATTGCATATCGAGCTTGACTACCTCTGCAATGCGAAGATCTCGGAGAGATTTCGCAGCTAACTCGACCGCATTAGCGGCCGCCTTCTCCCATGAGTCGCTGCTGGTACCGATTAGTTCGATGACTTTGTAGACGCTATCAGGCATGTCGTCCTCCTGTTCGATGAAGCAGGAAGCAGGCGCTCCCTGCCGTTGTGAAATCTAGCATCAGGATGATACGACGCGATACGATCCCGGAGGCGCTCGTCCTAGCCGATGAGGAACAAGCTGCATTGGAGATGGCGCCTTTTGACCCTCGGAGCGGCGCGAAGTCTGCTTCCTGAGGGCGACCCGAACAGGGCTATGCAAGACGGCCAAGGCAGCCTTTGACCGAACTGCGACATCCGCACGATCTATAGTTCCGCCAAGGCAAATATCAATAAAAAGCCCCGGCCGGTTGCATCGTGACAACCTTCACGGAAGGTAGGCACGACAATCGCACCGGGGAAGTTCGTGATATCCCAGCACTTGTGGTTCGATCCCCAACCGCCGTTGGCGCCGATGTAGAAGCCGCTCCAGTCGTAGATCGCAGCCACCCATCGGGGGCGGCGCCTTGGTGTAGGGACGTGCAGCCAGGTCAGTGGCCGACGCTGGAGAAGCCACGCCTAACGCTATTAGACCGGCCGTACACACCAGAATTTTCTTCATGGTATTTCTCCATCTCCATCGCTTCTGATTTGACTGAAACGATAAATGCACGAGCGACCGTTTATGAGTTCGTTCCGGCAGCAACGCCTGAGTTCAATTCCACCTTGAACGATAGACCATCAGGCCCTGAGAATCCGTGCCCGAAATCCAGCTCCCGGTTTTTGAAAAATGCCCATAGGCAAGCCTTCTGACCTTCTAAAGCAGGTGCGAAGTGTCAATCGGCGTTCGACTGGGACCCCCTATCGGCCTCCAAAAGGGGCTCTGACGCATATTCGATGATCGTGATTGTGTTTATGGCGCGCCAA
>NZ_JADPJQ010000093.1:0-553 GCF_023073515.1 Bradyrhizobium sp. 17
AAACACCAAACCACTCGGTACTAGCGATGAGATTTGAAAGCCCGTCCGCATGGCGCTGATTCTCCGTTTGGAACCACAGTCGCCCGGCAAACTTCATCGGAAATGAGTCAGACCCCAAGATTAACCCCTTCGCCGCTTGCTGGATCAATGCTTTAGCTCGCCGATCGGCGTCGGGACGCCACGCCGATTTACACAGCATCACGTATGACTGCGCCTCGGGGGCGTAGCGCCTCGAGGGCCGCCGGTTGACGCAGCGTGCTTGCTGCACGCGACTGTGATGACTGTTAGGAAACGCCCTGTGAAGTAGTTCACAAGCGGGAGGTATTCCTGAGCCTAGCGTGCGCGCTTCCACTGGAGGGAAGCGCAATGAAGTGGAACTTGGCAACCTATCGAATGCTCGCGCTGACGGCTGCTGTTCTGGTCGCGGCTGGTACTACTATGGCCGTCGGTACTCCTCGTGGAGTCCACGAACCAATGTTGGGGTCCGATTGGCAATGCAGCCGGACCATGCTGCTCGTGACCACGTGTGCGCACTGAAGCATTGATCGGATAG
>NZ_JADPJQ010000093.1:563-10759 GCF_023073515.1 Bradyrhizobium sp. 17
TCGGCAAAGCTAGCGGGCGCTCGTTCACACATCTCGGCCTTCACGAATGTCGGCCTAACAATCGGTTAACGAAGAACCCCTAGCGTGTTCCGCCGTTGACCTGCATCCCGTCACGCATAACGAGGTGGGTCTAGGACGGGGCCGATACCATGGCGGACCTAACGGAAAAATTGGACAAACTCCGTGCGGATGCCGCGGATTTGGCCCTTATGAGCAGGCGATCGAGCGACCCGCAAAAGCGCGCACTTTTCCAACGCTTGGCAGATGAGCTCGCCATAGAGGCTCTCGAACTCGAGCAGGTGGTGAAGCGGCAAAGCCGGCGCTCCGGTCACAGCGACATGGATAAAGTCGTGCCCCTCCACGTGCGTCCAGATCGTCGCTGACCCGATCCCGCTTCCCTTTTTGGGCCACCGCCTCAACTCGCGGCCTCTCGTTTACAGCTGGCGGTCTTCATGCGACAAAGCCTAGCGGTCTGTCCGGATCTCGGTCTACAGGCCAAACTCCGTCGGCTGCCGGGCCGGCCGCGGCGCTGCTCCGTCCCATGCCCCTGGGCGACGTCACGCTTGCCCAGAAAATTGCTCTCGCGACCGAGGAGAGCCTCGCATTGAGCGTCGCCAACAGCTTCCCGGGGGCCGATCGGCTCGCGCCTACTCTGTCGTCGTCCCTTAGAGGGTAGGGGCTCGCGCGTACGCCTTTTCGCGAGTTAGATTTCGCGGAGCGTCGATTAGGAAATCGTCCAACTTCCGGCCACCTCGAAGCTGCGGCCGCAGCCACCGAGGCAGTCTGCCACGGCCGGACCATGTCTCCGCCGGGTTCTTTGGGTTGCTATATTTGGGGCGAACGGGCGGGTATGGACGGCGCTTACGATCGAACTGTACAGCTTTCTCGGACAGTCCAATTTTGTGGAGCCGCTCCTCCAACCGTGCTTTTTGCACCAAAATTTTCTGACTGAGGGTGGCGGCGACCTGTTGGTGAAGCATCCAAAGCTCGTCAAGGGAAAGCGAATTGAAATGCTCGGTGTTCATCGCTCGATCCAATTCTTGGGAGAAGGCCCAGGCAGACAACTCGGGAATGAAGGAGCAGACAAGCCATCAGTTAAATAGCCGTCGCACAATCCACATTTAAATGAGGAGGTAGAACGGGAGAAAGGCGCGATGGCGGTAATATCGTGACGGAGCATTTAATTTGGTGCGAGGCGAATCCTCACTCCGGCCCGCACACCGGCATCGTATCATCCACAACCTACCGCTCGACCAGTTGCGCTTTCACATTGCCATTGCCATTGCGAAGGTGAGCGCAAACACCGCAGCAGTATTCAACCAGGCGGCCGCGTCGCGGATCGCGAGCGGGACCGACGCCCGGCGACACGCATGTGGCTCGATTTAATTGAGCGCGCTGCCGCGTTTTGCAACTGAAGAGTGTTGGATAGCCTGTTAACTCGGATGGCCAGGAGCACAATTAATCCATCACGTTGCCAGATTTAAGCCGCATGGGGGCCCATGTCGCCGCGAAGGCTCGTGCCGAGTAGGGGGCGCAACACCGGGAGTTTTCGATGTCCCGTCATTTGCGATTTTACTTCGCCGGTTTAGTTCTTGTCGGAGGCCTTTCGGCGACACCCGCGTGCTCCGACCCTTTTACCGACTTGTTCAATATCGCTCCGCGCGAGCCTACTGCAACCTCTTCGGCGCAGGCGGAATGTTTGCCGCGACCCGGCAGCTCGCCCGCCGCCGGCCAGCACTGGTTGTATCGGCGGGACGGTCATCGCAAATGCTGGTTTTTGGCCGAGGGCATCGCAACGGTGCGAAAACCGGCTCATGGTCGTGTGGCCAACCGCGGCGCCCGCTCCGACGAGAACGAGGTCGCGCCGCAAAGGGCGAGCCCCGTGATCGATGCGCGCGCGGAGTTGCCAAGCTCTTCGCCGGCCGAGGGGGCTCAGCCGACGCCGCCGGCACGCGAAGTCAAGGTGGCCGATGCAACTTCTGTTTTCGATGCGGGCACGCCGGCCCTGATGCCGGCGGCACCGGCCGCGGATCTTCCCACCAGCCAGCTCACGCCCGAGCACCCCGGGCCGCCCCAAGTTGACGTGGAGAAGCGTGCCGCGGCCGCGCGAGCCGACTCACCTCCAGCTATGCCGCTGGGCGCGCGCAATGAAGAGGTGCGCGACGAGCCGCGCAGCTGGACGGTCACCTGGGTAGGTGTGTTGCTGATGACGCTGGGGGGCTTTTCGATCTTAAGCTCGAGTCGCACGCTTCGGCAGACGGTCAGATTACGCCAGTGAAGCACGCTACACTGGCAGGTTTAGGTGACGCGGCGGCCGCGATCGATGAGTTCACGGCGGTATAGCCGAATGCCACACGTACAAAGGTTCCACGCGCCTGCACTCAGTTTGGCGCTGCCTTGGGACATTCGATTAACATGACGGTCCCACTTTTGGATGGCACTGCGGTACAAAGTGTTTGTGATGGACAGCAGCCGGCAAGTGATCTGCGCAGCAAAGCTTGACTGCATTGACGAGCAGGCGGCGAGACGTCGAGCCGAGCAAATGTGTGGCGAGCACGACGTGGAGCTCTGGGAAGGTGATCGGTGTGTTGCTGCTTTTCAAAGGTGCAACATCGAACGGAAAATCGGTGCAACCGCCCTGTCCGGAATAGACGGCCGCCGACTTGTTCACGCCTCCGCCCAGGAACTGTAGCGCATTATCGACCTATTCAAGATGTCCACAGCTAAACTCTAGGGGAGCGTTCGGTCGCTGCTCGCGCGGTTCATTTCCTCAAATGCATTCGCCAGCTCTTCTGTACGGGGCGAATAAGGACGTCGTGCGTTACCGCACTGGTGACGCTTCCCGGTCCGCCGTTCGGGGAAGCTGGCTCGCTCGATGGAAGCCAAGCGCGCCGCTTCAAGGTCGCCTCGGAGAACTCTAAGGGAAAGCATCGGCCAGGCTGGCGTTCGATATCGCTTGGCTGATCGTCGTCTTCGGTAGCTCCAAGTTGCTCGGGGAGCTTTTCCTTTCAACCAAGCAAGACTCTTCGCCCTCCGCTTCTGAGTTTGCGACATCCGCCGCTGAGATGAAAAAGGCCGCAGGATCAGCTCATCTCCTGCGGCCTTTATTTTCCCGGGAAAATTGAGTGCTTACGTAATGGACACTTCCAGCCCCGGCTGTTGGCGATGATTCCAGAACCTGGTTTGCGGGTTGAGTCCGAAACATCTGTTCCGAAGCGGAACATGGAAGGCTGTTGCGCCTGCGCAACGTCTTGCCGTGATACGGAAGAGGGCGGGTGCATAACCCGAAGTTCTGCGCTGTTTCATCGAGAGTCCGACCCAGTATTCTTGCGAGGCGGTTGAGACGTTCGAATCGGGTAGATTCGGGAAATGGTGAAAATGCAAGTGCACCATTAACCGTAGCACCAAGCTCGGCCGACGGGGAGGGAAGCATGGTAGCAGCTCTGCAGATAAACTTTGCGCTCTGGGGAATGATTGTTTGTGCCGCCTGCGAGTTTCTGCAACTCGTCGAACTATTTTAGAACAGCAGCCAGCCTCCGACTGCAATCACCGTCTTGGCGATAATGTACAGCCACGCCAGCGTTGCGATAGCTGCAGCGCTGAAGAAGGCTACCGGTAGAACCATGAAGTCTGCCTTTGTGGAGGCGAGTGAGCTGAGTAACATCGTTCTCGGTGTCTCTATCCCGTGTACAGATTTGCGGATAGGTGCCAGCGGGCATGGGGCGCCCCGTTGCCACCCCGTAGCGACGGGCCTATGGGGGCGGCCGCTTTGATTATCAGGGCGACCACTGTGATCGATTTACCGGCGCTGCTGAACTTCCAGAACGTGGAGATCGGCCAATGCGCCATGGCTCGGACTGGGTGAAGGCGAACCTCATCAACACCAGGAAACCTGAACAAGAATGCAGGCCCTCTTCTGGGTCTTTGCTATGGTCGTCTTCGTGGCCGAAACTGAGGCTACCGTCATTCGCCCAACCGGGCCCCTGGAGACATCGGCATTTTGTCGAGCATCTCCAAACGAGAGATGTGCCACATAATTCTTGTATTACTCGTGCGTCAGCTTGCCGGCGGAAATCATCCCCGCGCGTCCGCAACGGCGCAATTGGCGCCGGGAATGCGGATTAGAGCACGTGCAAGGGGGTAGGGGTGTCCGCAGCTTCAGAACCAATCCGTTTCTTAGCGACCGGTCGGCCCCAGTTTCACGCGCGTCTGCAAATCAAATGTTGAGGGGTGTTGGCGCCTTAAGTCGATTGCCGTCGGGCGATTGCGATGCCGAGCCGGTTGCCTATCAAGCCGACCACAGCGGCTAAGATGATTACAACCACCAATGGCGCGAAACCGAGTGCTCCGTCTCTCGCCGCAAGCTTAACTCCCAGACTCAAAATGCAACCATCGCCCCGCCTAATCCTCGACGATCGACCAAAACGCTTCCGATTGTGCCTTTCCGAATTCAGCAACTTCGCAATGTTGTTCCCATCCATTCCAACGTTGCCTATCGAGTGCTCAGCGAGGCGCCCAGTAGCGACGGCTTGACCATTGTGGCGCCCGGCGTTCGCCGGCGGGTCATGCTGGGGCTGGGGCGCCGGTCCGTTATCACCGCTCTGTCCGCATGTAAGGGCTGCGTTCTGAGACCAATCGAAGGTCCGGGTCGGCGGCCACTGTCAGGGAAGCCTCGATCCGGAGGGGAGTCTCTGGGGGGCGCTCAGCCAGCACAGCCCACACGATGACGCCGGATGCGAAAACGACCACCGCTATCCAAGGGTACCGCATTGCGTGCTCGCCAGCCTGGCATCAAAGTCCTGATCAGGTTGAGCAGCGCTTGCTGCTCCGGACTCGACCTCCAGAGCCGGCATTCGGCCGATGCAGCACAATTGGCGTGCTCAAACGAGGTTGTGGCTACAAATAAACGTGGCCATTGCTGCTTTCATACAGAAGCCGACCATAGCCACCTAATAGCGCGCGCACTTTTCGGTTCCTGTTGAACATCGAGCCGACTACGACTCCCATAAGATCCTGCGGTGGTACCCGCGTCGGACCGCTAGAGGAATCTTCCCGGACCCAATGCCGGCGGCAATATGAACCGCCCCGGGTTTGCCGGAGGCTTCAACTCCTGAGAGGATGGAGCCATGACGAGCAAGACGACAAACAAGTTCTCACCCGAGGTCCGGACCCGAGCGGTTCGGATGGTTCTGAATCACGCCAGCGAGCACCCGTCACGCTGGGCGGCAGTGATGTCGATCGCGGCCAAGATCGGCTGCACGCCGCAGACGCTGCATGACTGGGTCAACAAGGCCGAGATCGATAGTGGGCAGCGGGCCGGCGTTCCGACCGACACGGCCGAGAGGCTGAAGGCGCTCGAACGAGAGAGCCGCGAGCTTCGGCAGGCCAATGAGATCCTGCGCAAGGCAAGCGCCTATTTTGCGATGGCGGAGCTCGACCGCCGGTCCAAGCCATGATCGCCTTTATCGAGGATCATTGTGGGGCGCATGGGGTCGAGCCGATCTGCAAGGTGCTGCCGATCGCCCCCTCGACCTATCACTCCCATGTGGCCAAGCGGCGAGATCCCGCCAGGCTGTCGGCGCGCGCCCGGCAGGATGCTGCGCTGAAGATCGAGGTCCGGCGCGTCTTCGATCAGAACTTCGGCGTGTACGGCGTGCGCAAGGTCTGGCGGCAGCTCAAGCGTGAAGGGTTCGATGTTGCCCGTTGTACCGTGGCGCGACTGATGCGGGACATGGGCCTACAAGGGGTCATCCGCGGCAAGCCCGTCAAGACCACGATCAGCGACAAGGCCGCGCCATGCCCGCTGGATCACGTCAACCGCCAGTTCAAGGCGCCGAGGCCGAACGTCCTCTGGCTCTCCGACTTCACCTATGTCGCGACCTGGACCGGCTTCGTCTACGTCGCCTTCGTCATCGACGCCTATGCCCGCAGGATCGTGGGCTGGCGAGCCTCGCGCACGGCGCATGCAGGCTTCGTGCTCGATGCGCTGGAGCGGGCATTGCATGATCGACGGCCGGTCCATCGTGGCGGGCTCGTGCATCATAGCGACAGGGGTAGCCAAGGCGGATTCAAACGGTCGTCGCAACACTCGGAGGTAGGAGGTTGCGATGAACGTTGTAAGGCGCCGATCGGCGCGGTCAGGACGAGCCCCATTGCCGTCGGCAGGACGGCCGTCTGTTGCAGGACGCGATGAACAGAACAACTTCTGGCGGGCGATTGCCGCGGGGCTAAGCAGCGAAGATGCTGCGCTGGAAGCCGGATTGTCACAACCTGTCGGAAGCAAATTATTCCGAAAGGCGGGCGGCATGCCACCAGCGATTTTCAGATCCTCGGCAAAGGCGCTCTCCGGGCGGTACCTCTCGTTGGTAGAGCGCGAGGAGATCGCACTCCTCAAGGTGCAGGGCCATTCCATGCACGAGATTGGACGTCGCCTGGGGCGGGCTGCTTCGACAGTCTCCCGTGAACTGCGGCGCAACGCGGCCACCCGCGGCGGCGGGTTGGAGTATCGGGCAACAACTGCCCAATGGCATGCGGATCGAGCCGCCCGCCGGCCCAAGCCGACCAAGCTTGCGCTCAATGCAACCTTGCGCACTTATGTAGAGGAGAGACTTGCTGGCGGCGTCGTAGCCCCGAGTGGCGCGCTCGTTCTTGGTCCCGCCGTTCCGTGGAGGGCCGCCGGCATGGGCCGCGCAAGGATCGGCGATGGGTCCAAGCCTGGAGCCCTGAGCAGATTGCCCGACGCTTGCCGATCGACTTCCCGGACGACAAGACGATGCGCATCAGTCACGAAGCTATCTATCAAGCTCTCTTCGTTCAGGGCCGTGGGGCGCTGCGCCGCGAGCTGACGGCCTGCTTGCGAACAGGACGTGTATTACGGATGCCCAGGGCGCGCGTACGCAGGCGAGGCAAGGGCTTTGTCTCGCCGGAGATCATGATCAGCGAGCGCCCTGCTGAAGCTGCCGATCGAGCAGTGCCGGGACATTGGGAGGGGGACCTTATCCTCGGTCTTGGCAGCTCGGCAATCGGCACGCTGGTCGAGCGCACGACGCGCTTTACGATGCTCTTGCACCTTCCACGGTTGGCGGGGCATGGCGAAGCTCCGCGCGCGAAGAACGGGCCGGCCCTTGCGGGACATGGGGCCGAAGCCGTGCGCGACGCGATCACGCGCACCATCATCACTTTGCCCGAAGAGCTGCGCCGTTCGCTAACCTGGGATCAGGGAGTCGAAATGGCTCAGCACGATCGTCTCAAGATCGATGCGGGTATCCAGGTCTACTTCTGCGATCCGCAAAGCCCATGGCAGCGCGGCACTAACGAGAACACCAACGGGTTGCTGCGGCAGTACTTCCCGAAAGGCACGGACCTGAGCATCCACAGCGCCGAGGAGATATCCGCTGTGGCAGCGGCCCTCAATGCCCGACCGCGGAAGACGCTAGGCTGGAAAACGCCGGCGGAGGCGCTTGACGCTCTTCTGTTATGAGTGAAAGTAACTGGTGTTGCGACGACCGTTTGAATCGGCCTTGGCTGCCACGATCGGAGTGATGCATCAGGGCATCGGCTTGCCGCGTCGCCAGACGGCATCAGAAGGGCGTCGGCGACCAACTGCGTCGTCATGCTGGCGCTCATCGACCAGCCGACCGCCCGGCGCGAGAACAGGTCGATCACCGCCGACACATAGAGCCAGCCCTCAGCCGTCCAGATGTAGGTGAAGTCGGCGATCCACTTCTGGTTCGGGCGCTCGGCCTCGAACTGCCGATCCAGAAGGTTCCGACGGGTCTCCGGTCCGCGAAAAAGGCGACCGCGCCGTCGCAGCCTGGCTCTTCCGGGAGAGCGCTTCGGCGCGCATGACCGCGGCGTTGGCGCTTAGGCCCTCCAAAGCTTCGCCGGGCGCGACGCCGTCGTCGGCCATGACGAACGGAACGCCACGGGATAGGTGACGGCCATCGCAGTCACTCCTTGCGTTCGGATCCCGCTGCCGCGGACTCTGCCGCTCGAGTTCTTCGATGACCGTATCGCGGTCGCGGCAACCGAAAAGGCCTCGAACTGTTATGTCGGTCATATCCGTCGCTCTCGTCGGTCACACCAACCAAGGTGCTGCCCAGGTGAATATCCTTTCGAGGCCGCCGCAGGCAGCTCGTGGGCCGCGGCGTCGAGAAAATCCATGGCGACCAACAACGCCTTGACCCTCCCGACGATCTCCGCCGCGGGGTTCAATGGCCTATTCGGCGGCGTGCTCGAGATCGCCCCGGCGAGTGCAGCAGGTTCGGACATAGAAACGGTCTTCTGTACGCGGTGAGCGTGGTGTGACTGGGAGCCTCACCACAGATTGTCGGGCATCTTGACGTGAAATGGTCCACGGTGGCGCGGCGACCATAACAATTAAATAAGGATACAAGCCATATTAAATATAGCGATCTATTTAATATTGTATTATAATTGGGCAATTGTGCCGGATGAACGCACAAGGTTCGCGGAGAAGCGAGTCCAGCATTCCTGCTTCGCCCCCCGAATGCGGGAGCCGTTTCTTCGAGTGCTTGAGCGCGGAGGGCGCGCTCTGTACTCGCTGGACAAGACGCGAAGGCGAGATTTTTCGGAAGCCTGTGAATTTTCGAGCATCACAAACGTCGCTTCAGTCAAAGGATTATTAACTTTATTATTGGATTATAACGTGATAATAAGTCTCAAATTTAATTGTGACATTTAATGTTTCGCGCCATTGTCGGCTCCGGCACTCTAATCTTTTGGAAAATCCTGCAGGGGACCATGTGCATCGGGAGGAGAGGACAATGACCCAACGCAACATCCGCCCTCCGAACGAACACGACATAGGCAAACTTGAAACCTTGGCCATGAAAGCCCCCAGCGCAGATATTGCTGCTCAGTTTGGTCGAAGTTCCGCAGCACCGAGGATGGAGTTCCTAAAATTATTATTGACCAAGCCGGAAAAGTTAAAGCGCAATCATTGCGGTCGGGACCCTGGCCCATCAGGCTTTGATTGGCCGAATGATTAGAGCTTCGAAAAGAACGCAATCGGCGGATCGCCGGAGAGGCGCGTCAGGGGCACTTGTCGGCTCGAAGCAGCGCGCGCGCATCGACTTCACTGCCGCAGCAGCACTAAAAAAATGGCCTTCCCTTGGAAACCAACGCGCAGCGGCATCGGTTAGTTCTTACCTTGTATTCGAGGGCACTTTGGACGCATGCATCCGAGCTTTCCTAGCGAAGCCTGCCAGCCAAGGTCATCTCTACGAGATACATACTGCTCCGCAAACGCAACTTGTTACGGCCGTGCTGTCCGCAGAACAGATAGCCGAAATCGCTCGGCTGCGAGATTTTCTTTGAGGAAAAGCAAGCCCCTGCCGCTGCCGACAGGGCGTTGAAAGTGAATTGGCTAATCAAATTGTGAACCAACTCTTCGGTAAGATTGGTAGGTACCCACCATCGCCGCCGAATCATTGCCCATGGATTTGCGCTCCTCGGTCCTTGGAGGACACTATGGATGAGAAGAACCCTCATTCGAAACAAGTTACCAGACTAGGCTTGATCAGCTTCGGCCGTTCGAAAACAGATTGCACCATTCGCAGCATATCTGCGTTCGGTGCAGCCCTCGATCTTGCTGCAGATGAAAAAATTCCCGACGAATTTGCTCTGACTGTTATTCCCGACGGTGACCGGCGCCGCTGCGCGGTTGTCTGGCGTAAAGAGAAAAGAGTTGCTGTCGCGTTCTATTAATTAATGCGTCAGGATCGCGGGCTGGAATGGCGGTCAAGGGCAACATGGATATCGAGCTCGCCGTGGATGCCATGGAGCTCGCCGATGCAATACATCGAGTGAATACTGGGACATAGCGGCCTTCGTGAAGACTGATTGTCGGTGAAATTTGTGGCGATTGTCTGAAGTTACACCATCCCGCCCTTATCGACTGCGCAGCGACTTGTCGAAGGAACCGGACCGGCTCTCATCTGAGATCCCGACATTCTGCGAGGGCTCCCGATGTTCACATCGCGTTCACCGAGCTCTGAGCGGAACCCACCGGTGTCTTCATCCCTTTAGAAAGAGCGGAGCTCGATCCCAGGGTGCTCCCGAGGGACCGGGCCATGCTCCGACAAACCAGCAACGAAGAAGAGGCTCTGGACCGCACCGCCGAGGTCGCGGCCACCATCGCGGAAGAAGGCCTCCGGTACGTCAGCGACTCCGCG
>NZ_JADPJQ010000093.1:10769-25743 GCF_023073515.1 Bradyrhizobium sp. 17
TACTTTCAGCTATTACGACAAGGACGGCAAGCGCATCACCGATGCCGCCGTCATCCGACGCATCAAATCAATCGGCATCCCACCGGCCTACGAGTCCGTGTGGATCTGCCCGTCGTCGAACGGCCACATCCAGGCAACCGGGATCGATGCGCCGGGTCGCAAGCAGTATCGCTACCATCCGAAGTGGCGCGAACTCCGAGACCAGAACAAGTACATACATCATCCATCCAGGCGGCGGCGTCACCTTGCCGGCAGGCCCCCTCGCCGGAAAGGCCCTCGAGAACGCGTCGGTATTCGGTCTCAGAACCACCCTGAAATTCTGAGCCGATGGGAACCTGCGCGAGGTTGTGGCCCCAGCCGCTGAAGAGTTCGCAATTGCAGCAAGCCCATTAAGCCCCAAGATACCAAGCGCCTTTACGGGTCCTTCGCCTCTTCCTCCTAAGCTCTTGAAGGGGTAGGGCAACTTCCATGGGCTTATTCGCGCGACTACGTGCCGCATTCGCCGTACGCGATATCGCCGATCCACTCGGGCGTTCGCTGGTCGTCGAGCAATTCCGGATTCTGCGAAAGCAGGTCCCAGTTCTCTACGCTGTGCTGCTGGTCGACAGTATCAGTGTAGCGCTGGTCCTGCCGCTGACTGTATCGGCTTGGCTCAGATTCGGCCTGCCAACCGCGCTCCTGGCGCTCTGCCTGCTCCGCTTGGCTCAGTGGCTCCGCTTGAAAGCGGTCGATGTCACGCCAGAGCAGGCGCACCGTGAGCTCAGGCGGACTCGCGCTGTTGCGGTGGTCCTCAATGCCGGTTTTGTTCTCTGGATTCTGGCGCTGTTCGCGACTGTCGATCCCGACCTGCGCGCGCCGATTGCCTTGCTCGTTTTCATGGGCTGCATCGGCACGGCCTACTGCCTCGGAAGCTTTCCGCCGGCCTCCCTGCTAACGATGTTGATTGCCGGCACCCCGATCGCGACTGTGCTGCTCCTGTCTGGCAACGGCATCATGATCTCGCTCGGGATCAATCTGCTGTTGCTGCTTCTGCTGCTCGGCAGAATGATCAACACGAACTTTCGCTCCTTCGTCCAACTGATTCAGGCCCATAGCAGCCTGACCCAGGAAGGGGAGCGCGCCAGGGCCGCGGAGCAGACCGCGACCGCCGTCGCCGAGCGGTTCGACCGAGCCCTCAACAACATGTCCCAAGGCCTCTGTTTCTTCGACGACGATCAGCGCCTGATCGTCTGCAACCGGACCTATCTAGAGATCTACGATCTCGATCCGGACGTGATCCGGCCCGGCATGAAGCTGAATGACATCGTCGATCTCCGCTATTCAGCCGGCAGTGCGCCGAAGATGTCGAAGCAGGATTATCTGGATTGGCGCAATAGCGCACGGGTGATCGACGAAAGTTCGGACACAACTGTCGAGTTGACGAACGGACGGATGGTGCGCATTCGGCACCGTCCCATGGAGGGCAGAGGCTGGGTTGCCACTCACGAAGACATCACGGAACGTCACCGAACCGAGATCGCTCTTGCCGAAGCCAAGGCGGCAGCCGAGCGGGCCGAAGCCGCCGCCCGCGCGGCTCACACGCATCTTACCGAGGCACTTGACGTCGTGCCTGAAGGCCTCGCCGTGTTTGACAGGGATGATCGACTGGTCCTTTGGAATCGACAATACGCGGATTTCTATGCGGCCAGCCAGGAAGCGCTGGCGACGGGAACACCATTCGTAAGCATCCTGCGGGCTGGGCTGGCGCGGGGGCAATATCCCGAGGCAATTGGGCGGGAGAATGAATGGCTCACCGAACGCTTGGCACGCCATGCTCTGCCAAGATACTCGCACGAGCAGCATCTGCCCGACGATCGCTGGATCCGAGTGGAGGAGCGGCGCACGGCCGATGGAGGCAGCATCGGGGTCCGGATCGATATCACCGACCTAAAGCGTCGGGAGGCCTCGTTCCGTCTCCTGTTTGAAGAGAACCCGCTGCCGATGTGGGTGGTCGATTCATCAACGCGGCAATTGCTCGCGGTGAACGCAGCGATGTGCCGGCACTACGGCTACCGTCGCGAAGATCTTCTCCTCATGTGCGAGCCGCAGCTGCAGTGCGGAGGATCTGAGAGCTCCATTGACTTCGAACTGCATAGGACCGCTTGCGGTGATCTCATACAAGTCGCCATCGAGTCTCGTCCGCTCCACTACGAGGGGCGCTCGGCCCATGTTTGCGTGGCATTCGACGTTACCGAGCGCAATCGTGCCCAGGAGAGGATCAGCTATCTGGCGTCCCACGATGTTCTGACCGAGCTGCCAAACCGGACGGCCTTGGATCACCACCTCTCGGCCGCGGTTGAACGGCACGAGATCACCGGCTCCGGCTTCGCCGTGCTCTGCATCGACCTTGATCATTTCAAGGAGATCAACGATCTGTTCGGGCATGCGGTCGGAGATGCCGTGCTGCGCGAAACCTCCCGCCGTCTTCAAGAAGCGGCGCAAGGCTGTTACGTGGCACGGGTGGGCGGCGACGAGTTCATCGGCATCACGGATCAGGTGCCTTTGCCGGCAAGCGCGGAACTGCTGGCGACTAAGATGCGGGCAGCATTCGAGGATCCGATCGAGGTCGACGGTCATGCTCTCAAGCTCGATCTCTGCGTCGGCGCGGCGCTGTTCCCGAGAGATGCGGACAAGATCGCCTCTCTGCTCGCGAATGCCGACGCGGCGCTCTACCGGGCCAAGCACGAAGGGCGGGGCGCGATCCGCCTGTTCACGAGCGCGATGGACCAGCAGCTCCGGGAGCGCCGCGCGCTCGAGCATGATCTGCGGTTCGCCGTCGAGCGTGGAGAACTCTATCTTGATTATCAGCCGCAGCAGCACCGCGATGGCCGCATCATCGGCTACGAGGCGCTGGTCCGGTGGCGGCATCCGGAGCGCGGAATCGTTCCTCCCGGAGAATTCATCCCGGTCGCGGAGCGGAGTGGCTCGATTGCCCAGATCGACGACTGGGTGCTGATGGAGGCCTGCCGGGAGGCTGCATCGTGGGACGGGCCCTTCAGGATTGCCGTCAACGTCTCGGCCGCCCAATTCCGCAGGGAGAACCTCGACGCGCAGGTCCGCAAGGCGCTGCGCGAAAGCGGCCTGGCTCCGGCCCGCCTGGAGCTGGAAATCACCGAAGGCGTCCTGATTGAGGACGTCTCGCGCGCAAAAAAGACGATGCAATCGCTCAAGAGCCTCGGCATCCTGATCGCACTCGATGATTTCGGGACGGGGTATTCGTCGCTGTCCTATGTCGAGGCCTTCCCTCTTGATCGGATCACGATCGACCGGTCCTTCGTGGCCTCGCTCGGACAGAGCGAGCGATCGTTGGCGATCGTTCGCGCGATCATTGGGCTCGCGCACGGTCTTGGCGTACCGGTTCTTGCGGAAGGGATCGAAACCAAGGTCCAGATGGCGCTTCTCGTCAAAGAGGGTTGCGACGAGATGCAAGGCTACCTGATCGGGCGCCCACAAGGCCTTGCGGCTGAGAAAGCTCGATCGCGGCAGAGCTCCAGTTCGCTCATGCTGTCGGCCTCATAGAATATCGCACAACCGCCGCGAGCTTCTGAGAGTCGGCCATTCTGGTGCCGCTGCATTCCCGCAGCGCGCAATAGCCAACATTTCAAACGAAGCCGACCGGCTGCGCTGCAAATCGATGCAGTGCGTTCCGTGGCGCCTCGGCCTTCATCACCGCCGCGTTCGGATTGAAGCACTCGACCGCCTCGCCGGCGGCGATGCCGTCGTCGGCGGCCACGAAGGGCAGGGCGACGTAGTAGGTGACCTCGGACATTTCAGTCGTACCAGTCCTTCCGATCGCGCGGGACGTCGAACCGGCCGCGCGCATAGCCTGTGGAAACCGAAGCCCGAAGCTCCTCGACCTGCGCGGAAGCCGTTCGCGACGATGAGTGCCTTGACCGCTTCTCGGGCGTCGCCGCCGCAGGCCGTGATGACCTGGTCGGCGACGGCCTCCAGGTCGTCAGCCGCGGGCGCGGGGGTCTCGGCTGAGGCGGGACATATCCGATGTTCCCGCCTTGTTCGAGGTGAGTCAGGCAGACTGTTGCTTCCGCCGGCGCTGCGGAGGTCGTTAACGATTGATCACGGCGGCGCCCCGCTGTCGGAACCAGAGCAATTGAATCGTCTTGAATCCAAGCCGCCCCAAAGGAGTTCTGCGTATCATGGCCCCCCGAGCGAACTGGAAGGGATTTCTGCGTCTCTCTCTGGTCACCTGTCCCGTGGCGCTCTACCCGGCCACCTCGGAGAGCGAGAAGATCTCATTCAACCAGCTCAACCGGCAGACCGGCCACCGCATCAAGTATCTCAAGGTCGACGCCGACACGGGCGAGGAGGTCCCCAACGAGGACATCGTGAAGGGCTACGAGCACGACAAGGGGCAGTACATCGAGGTCTCCAAAGAGGAGCTCGAGGGGATCGCGCTGGAATCCACCCGAACGATCGAGATCGATGAGTTCGTCGACAGGACCGACATCGACCCGCGCTACCTGATCCGCCCTTACTACGTCAAACCTGACGGCAAGGTCGGGCACGACGCCTTCGCCGTGATCCGCGAGACCATCCGTGAGATGGACAAGGTCGCGATCGGGCGCGTGGTGCTGACCAATCGCGAGCACATCATCGCGCTCGAGCCGATGGACAAGGGCCTCGTCGGCACGCTGCTGCGCTATCCCTACGAGGTGCGCAGCGAGCAGGAGTATTTCGACGAGATCCAGGACGTGAAGGTGACCAAGGACATGCTCGATCTCGCGAGGCACATCGTGAACCAGAAGGCGGGGCGGTTCGATCCCGAGAAGTTCGAGGACCACTACGAGACCGCGCTGATTGACCTCATCAACAAGAAGCGCGCCGGCAATCCGATCACGCCGAAGGAGCGACCCGCTACGACCAACGTCGTCGACCTGATGGAGGCGCTGCGGCAAAGCGTGGGCGGCGCGACGGCCGAGACCAAGGCGACGAAGTCGGCCAAGAGCCGCGCAAGGCGGCGGCTGGCCCGAAGGAGATGCTGATGCCGATCAGGGGCAAGAAGCAGGCGAAGGATGGTGCAGCGAAGAAGCTGGCGGCTAGGCCGCAGCGCAAATCCGCCTGAAGTTAGAGTAGGAGAGGCGCATGGATATGAAAGAAGGCTCGGCGATGACGGAAGCCTCTGGGCTTGTGCACGACCAAGATGGCACCGAGCTGGCTGCCGGCGCGATGCCGGGCGCGTCGACAGAAGCGGGAGGCAGGCCTCAGCCGCTCCAGTCTCCTTCGTCGGATGCCGCGATGCGCTGGGCCGACCAGTTGCGCGAGGTGACCGTCAAGGCTCCATTGCAGTCGTTGCTCGTCGCCTTCCTGCTGGGTGTTTGGGTTGCGCGCCGGCTCTAGGAGAGTCCCCGGCACTCTGGGCAAGTATCGCCGATCGAATCCAACACGCTCCGGACCTCGGCTTCGGCCGCAACGGGCGAGACGCCAGGCGGCGCATCGCGACGTGCGATGTCGAACGCACGCTCGCGGGCGGGCGGATCGGCGCGGTCCTGCATCCAGCCGTGCTCCTCGCATTCGCGGATGGCGCCCGCCTCCTGCAGCACGGAGATGGCCCATCCGCGCAGTGTCCGGATCGCCGGCATTCTTTCCTTGAACATCAGCATGGTGATCGCTCCTGTCCGCACGAATCCTTTGCTTCCCTCGATCGTTCCGGCTGCTAACACAGAGCTGGGATTCCGGACTGAATGGCCTGAGGTTTTCCACGTGTTCCGCCGCGCTGTGGACGAGTGATCCCCGGGCGCGGATGCCGGCAGCCCGCGGAGGCGCTGCCGCTGTCCCGGTCCAAGCGGGCCAGGATCGTAATTCAGCGAAATGCGGCGCCAGGGCCGTCTGCAGCGTCGAATCCTCGCCGGTGAGGCTAAAACCAACGGCAGAGGGTGGCCGTAGCGGTCCCTGACGGTTCTGGGCTGGCGAACATGTGAAGGCTGCCGGCTTTCAAAGTTCCTCGGGGCATGGGATGTTGCGTCATGAACCTGCGGCGACTGCTCAGAATTGCGTTCGCGGTCTTCGTGACCGCCGGTTTGACGTTGGCGCCCTTGGCGGCGCCGGCCGCCGCTGCGCAAGCTCGTCCGGACGGGATGAGCGACATGTCGATATCGGTCGACATGCCCTGTTGTCCCGACGAGCAGAAGAGCAAGGACTGCCAGGACTGCCCGCTGGTCGCGATGTGCATCCTGAAGACGGCCCAGGCGGGACCGTCCGAGGCGGCCGCCCTCCCGCTGCGGCACGCGATCCGGACCACACACTTCGTCGCCGACGACCTCGTTGGCGACGGTTTGACCCGTCCACCTCCCGACCAACCCCCTCGAACCCTGGCCTGAACGGCGCTTGACGCCGATTGCGTCCGTGCGCCTCGCGCGTGCGGACGACCTACGCCGCTTCCGCGGCGCATTCAGGACAATCGAGGACCAGGAAATGAAGACGTCTACCTTCGCGCGCGCCGTTAGGGCGGCGCTGATCGCTGCCGCCGTCGGCGGCACAGGCACGGCCGCATTGGCCGACATCAAGGACTACAGGTTCGAGCTCGTCGACCAGTCGGTCCAGGCCGGGCCCGACAAGGTCATCACCGTCAAGCTCGTGAACACCAAAACCGGCAAGCCGGTACCGCATGCCGTGATCTTCGCCAGCCGTTTGGACATGGCTCCGGACGGCATGCAGGAGATGGCGACCAAGGTCACGCCCATGCCGGGGACGGAGCCGGGCACGTATCGCTTCAAGGCGACCTTCGGCATGGCGGGGCGATGGCAGCTTTCGCTCGGAGCCAAGGTCCAAGGCGAGACCGGCACCGTCGAGAACAAGCTCGTCATCACGGCGCAGAAGTGACCCGCCCCATCGCAGTAAGCCTGGCAGCCGCGTTGATCGCGGCGGCGGGCATCGCGTTCGTCTTCGCCGGCCCGCAGTGGCCGACGGCGCGAACCGCCGCCGTGATCGGTCCCGCTGCGGCCGAGGAGAGCGGCGCCCCGATCTACTACCAGGATCCGGACGGCAAGCCGTCGTACTCGCTGGTGCCGAGAAAGACCCCGGATGGCCGGGATTTCCGCGCGGTGCCCGCAGGCGCCGACATCAGCTTCGACGATGACCAGGCGGAAACCCCGCCGCCGGCGACAACGGCGGCCGGCGCCTCCGGAGAGCGCAAGATCAAATACTACCGCAATCCCATGGGCCTGCCGGACACATCGCCGACGCCGAAGAAGGATTCGATGGGGATGGACTACATCCCCGTCTATGAGGGCGACGACAGCGACGACGGATCGATCAAACTCTCGCCCGGCAAGATCCAGCGGACCGGCGTCAAGTCGGAGCTCGCAGCGATGCGTGTGATCCGGACCGTCGTCAGGGCGCCGGGCACGATCGCGCTCGACGAGCGGCGGATCTCCGTCGTCGCCATGCGGGCGGAAAGCTTCATCCTGAAGGTGGCCGACGTCACGACCGGATCTCACGTGATCAAGGGGCAGCCGCTGATGGAGGTCTACAGCCCATCCGTCTCCTCTGCTGCCGCCGAGTACCTCACCACCATCACCTCGAAGACGACCAGCGGCGACGTTCAGTATGGGCGTGGATCGCGCCAGCGCCTGATGAACCTGGACGTGCCCGATGCTGCGATCTCGGCGATCGAGAAGAGCCGGACCGTGCCGACGTCGATCGGATGGACTTCGCCGCGCGACGGCATCGTGCTGGAGCGCAACGCCATCGAGGGAATGCGCGTCGAGCCTGGCGGCGTCCTGTTCCGGATCGCTGACCACTCCTTTGTTTGGGCCCTGATCGATATCGCCGAACGCGACCTCGGCACGATCGCCAAGGGCCAGCCGGTCACGGTGAAGGCGCGGAGCTTTCCGGGACGGGAGTTCGCGGGGAAAGTCGAGGTGATTTATCCCGAGATTAACAAGGAGACCCGGACCGCACGCGTCAGGATCGAACTGCAGAATCCGGACCTGATTCTGCTGCACGACATGTACGTCGATGCCGACATCGACACGGGAAGCGGCGAGGCGGTTCTCACGGTGCCCGAGAGTGCCGTGATGGACGCCGGCGCCCGGCAGGGTGTTTTCGTCGACAAGGGGCAGGGTCGACTGGAGCCGCGCGAGGTCAAGCTCGGCAATCGTGGCGGCGGGTTCGTGGAGGTCCGGCAAGGCCTCGCGGCGGGCGAGGCCGTGGTGGTCTCGGCGAATTTTCTGATCGATGCCGAAAGCAATCTCAAGGCCGCCCTGAAGGGCTTTGCCGAGGGGGCGCAGCAATGATCGCGCGTCTCATCGCCTGGTCCGCCCGCAACCTGCTGCTGGTCCTGTTCGGGACCGCCTTCGCCGCCGCGGCGGGGCTGTACGCGCTTCTGCATCTGCCGCTCGACGCCATCCCGGATCTCTCGGACACCCAGGTCATCGTCTACACGGAGTACCCGGGACAAGCCCCGCAGGTGATCGAGGACCAGGTCACCTATCCGTTGACGACGGCGATGCTGACTGTGCCGAAATCGAAGGTCGTGCGCGGCTTCTCTTTCTTCGGCGTCTCCTTCGTCTACGTCATCTTCGAGGACGGCACCGACATCTACTGGGCGCGCTCGCGCGTGCTGGAATTCCTCAACGGCGCCAGCGCGCGCCTGCCTGCCGGCGTGAGCCCCACGATCGGCCCCGACGCGACCGGCGTCGGCTGGGTCTACCAGTACGCGATCATATCGAAGGAACTGAACCTCGCCGATACCCGCACCATCCAGGACTGGAATCTGAAGTTCGCACTGGCGAAGGCCGAGGGTGTCGCCGAGGTTGCGAGCGTCGGCGGCTTCGTCAAGCAGTACAACGTGATCCTCGATCCGCAACGCATGCGCGACCGCGGCATCACCATGCAGAAGATGCGCGATGCCATCCGCGCCAGCAACGCCGACGTCGGGGGGCGGACCGTCGAACTGTCCGAGTTCGAGTACGTCATCCGCGGCAAGGGCTACATCAAGTCGATCAACGACCTCGGCGACATCGTGCTGAAGACGAACAACGGGACGCCGGTGCTGCTGCGCGACGTCGCGCGTGTCGAACTGGGCCCCGACGAGCGGCGCGGCATCACGGAGCTGAACGGCGAGGGCGAGGTCGCCAGCGGCATCGTGCTACAGCGCTTCGGCCTCAATGCACTGGAGGTGATTGAGAACGTCAAGAAGCGCTTCCGGGAGATCGCCTCAAGTCTTCCGAAGTCGGTCGAGATCGTGCCGGTCTACGATCGCTCCAACCTGATCTACGCGGCCATCGACACGCTCAAGCACACGCTGTTCGAGGAAAGCGTCGTGGTCGCGCTGGTCTGCATCGTGTTCCTGCTGCACGTGCGTAGCGCCCTTGTCGCGATCCTGATGCTGCCCATCGGGGTCTTGATGGCGTTCGGCGCCATGAAGCTGCTCGGGCTCGGCTCCAACATCATGAGCCTCGGCGGGATCGCGATCTCGATCGGCGCCATGGTCGATGCGGCCATCGTCATGATCGAGAACGCCCACAAGCACCTCGAACGCGCCGAGCCGGGAAAGCCCAGGATCGACGTCCTGATCGCCGCCGCCTCGGAGGTGGGGCCTGCACTTTTCTTCAGCCTGCTGATCATCACGGTGTCCTTCATGCCGATCTTCACGCTGGAATCGCAGGAGGGGCGGCTGTTCAGCCCGCTGGCGTTCACGAAGACGTTCTCGATGGCGGCCGCCGCGCTCCTGTCGGTGACGTTGGTGCCGGCTCTGATGGTGATCTTCGTGCGCGGGCGGATCGTTCCGGAGCACAGGAATCCGATCAACCGCGTCCTGATCTGGATCTACCGCCCGGTGATCAAGGGCGTCATGCGCGCCAAGACGCTGGTGGTTGTGCTCGCGCTCGCCATTCTGGCCGTGAGCATCTGGCCGGCGCGGCAACTCGGTACCGAGTTCATGCCGAACCTGAACGAAGGCACGCTGCTCTACATGCCGACAACGCTGCCGGGCATCTCGGTCACGAAGGCCGGCGAACTGATGCAGATCCAAAACCGGATCATCCGCTCGTTTCCGGAAGTGGCCTTGGTCTACGGCAAGGCGGGGCGCGCCGCGACGGCGACCGATCCGGCGCCGTCCGAGATGTTTGAGACGGTGGTCAACCTCAAGCCCAAGGAGGAGTGGCGGCCCGGCATGACCATCGACGGACTGATCGCCGAAATGGACAAGGCACTGCAGTTTCCCGGGGTCTCCAACGCCTGGACCATGCCGATCAAGGCCCGCATCGACATGCTGTCCACGGGCATACGAACGCCGATCGGCGTCAAGGTGATCGGGACCGACCTGGTCGAGATCGACAAGCTCGCCAAGCAGATCGAGCAGGTCCTCAAGGCCGTGCCGGGCACCTCATCGGCCTATGCCGAGCGTGGCATTGGCGGCTACTATCTGGAAGTCACCCCCGACCGTGCCGCGCTGGCGCGCTACGGCATCATGGTCCAGGACGTTCAGGACACGATTGCGACTGCGCTCGGCGGCCAGACCGTGACCACGACCGTGGAAGGGCGGCAGCGCTTCACCGTCAACATGCGCTATCCGCGCGATCTGCGCGACAATCCGCAGGCCATCGCCAACGATGTGCTGGTGCCGATGCCCGCGGGCGGCGCGGTACCGCTCGGCGAGGTTGCCAAGGTCGCGCCGGCGCGCGGGCCGACCTCGATCCGGACCGAGAATGGCCAGCTCGCGACCTACATCTACGTCGACATCCGCGATCGCGACCTCGGGGGCTACGTCGCGGACGCCAAAGCCTCTGTGCAGGCCAGCATCAAGTTTCCGCCGGGCTACTACGTGATGTGGAGTGGTCAATACGAATACCTGGAGCGCGCAACCGCGCGGCTGAAGATCGTCGTGCCCGTGACGCTGCTGATCATCTTCCTGCTGCTGTACCTGAACTTCCGTTCGATCAGTGAGACGATGATCGTGATACTCTCGCTGCCGTTCGCGCTGGTCGGGGGGCTTTGGCTGATGTGGTGGTTGAGCTTCAACCTTTCGGTGGCAGTCGCCGTTGGCTTCATCGCGCTCGCCGGCGTCGCCGCAGAGACCGGCGTCGTCATGCTGATCTATCTCAATCAGGCGCTGGCGGAGACCGCGGCCAGGCGTGCCGCCGAGGGGCGGGCCCTGACCCGCGGCGACCTCTATGACGCCATCATGGAGGGCGCGGTGGAGCGCGTACGGCCCAAGATGATGACAGTCGTCGCGATCATGGCGGGCCTGCTACCGATCATGTGGAGCACCGGGACGGGCTCGGAGATCATGCAGCGTATTGCGGTGCCGATGATCGGCGGGATGATCTCGTCGACCCTGCTCACGCTGATCGTCATCCCGGCGATATTCGGGCTGGTGAAAGGATTCGGATTGCCGCGCGAACATCGCAAGCCTCCGCCGCAGGTCCGAAAGCCGACCAAATGCCTGCAACTAGTTCCGGAGCCAGCCGAATGAGGTGAACCATGATGCAAGACATGATGTCGGGGATGATGGGGGGAATGGGAGTTCTGTGGCTGCTTGTGATCGTCGTCCTGGTCCTCGCAGCGGCTGCGCTCATCAAATATCTGAATTCGTGATGGATGAGGCCGAAATGAAGAGACTTGTAGCAGTCGCGCTTGCCACCATCTTGCTGTCACCCGCGTTCGCGGAGAGCGATCCGACGCGAGGGCAGCAGGATTTCAGGGCGTGTGCCCCGTGCCACTCGCTCCAGCCCGACCGCAACATGACCGGCCCGAGTCTGGCTGGCATTTGGGGGCACAAGGCCGCCTCGCTGCCGAGCTTCGAGCGCTACTCCGACGCGCTGAAGTCGTCCGGCGTCGTTTGGGATGATCGCTCCCTAGATGGCTGGCTCGTCGATCCGGAAGCGATGGTGCCCGGCAACGACATGCCGTTCGCCGGGATCAAGGATTCCCGTGCCCGCGCGGACCTGCTGGCGTTCCTCAGGCAAGCGACCAAGCCGGGCGCGCAACAGCAGATGGCGCAGCAGGGCGGCATGAAGGGCATGGGCGGCGGTGGCATGATGGGAGGGATGATGGGCGGCGGCCACGATCCCGACCTCAAGAGCGTGGAGCCGGCCAAGCAGGTCAAGGCGATCACCTACTGTCACGACACCTACCGCGTCACCACTGCGGATGGAAAGACGCGCGCTTTCTGGGAACGCAATCTGCGCTTGAAGACGGATTCCGGTAAGGACGGTCCGCACCGTGGCGCGCCGGCCTTGGTGCCGGCCGGCATGATGGGCGATCGGGCGGACGTGATTTTTGCCGCACCCGATGAGATCAGCAAGACGATCGAAGGACGATGCTAGGAGATCCGGGAGGGGCTTCTACAACGATGCCATCCTTCCGAAGCTTTGCGACTTTGCGATGCGCAAAAAGAATCTGGTGCCCTACCGGGAGCGGGCGATCCGTGCGGCACGGGGACGCGTACTCGAAATCGGTCTCGGATCGGGGCGCAACCTCCCGTTCTACGGGCCGTCCGTGAAGCAGGTTGTCGGACTCAAACCCGCTCCGAAGCTGCTCGAGATGGCCAGCCGCGCCAGACATGAGGACATCCCGATCGAGTTCGTGCAAGCTTCGGCAGAGGCCATTCCGCTCGATGATCGCAGCATCGATACGGTGGTGACGGTGCAACATAGATTTCGGAATATATTCCTAGCTCGCAAGCCTTATGCTTGTGAAGATCCCTCTGGCAGTTCCGAGCTTGGCTGGGCTGCCCTAAAAGTCCCTCTTAAATTGACCTGCTGGACAACTGCTGGACAAAGGAGAGGGGAACCCGGTTGCCCGGGAACTTTCCGACGTTTCGTTCATTTCACCTGTTGCGTTTATTTCGAATATCGCCTACATATAGAGCCATACAGGGGAGAAGACACGATGACGATGCCAGCCTACGCCGAAGAGCTGGGAGGTACTCGCCTGCCTTCCGCGAGCGAGAAGGCGGCAGCCAACCAGCTCCGTCAGATACTCGCGTCGCATGCGACGGGAGATGCCAAACTGCGCGTGCTCGACGATGCGCAAAAAGCTGCTGAGATCACTTTGTCACCGGCCCTGTCGAGTCTCTTGATGGAATTGCTGCGGCATATCGGTCGCGGCGATGCGGTGACGCTTGTGCCTGTGCATGAGATGTTGACTACGCAGCAAGCTGCCGACATCCTGAACGTCTCGCGTCCGTTTCTGGTCTCGCTGCTTGAGAAGAACGAAATTCAGCACGTGACAGTGGGGCGTCATCGCAGGATTAAGGCAGAGGACCTATTCGCCTATAAGCGCACGCGTGATGAGAAGCGGGGCAAAGCGCTTGCGAATCTCGCTGAGCGGGACGCGGAGCACTTGTAAGCTTGTTTGCAAACCGCTTCACCGCATTCGTCGATGCGTGCTCGCTTGCAAGCGCGCTCAAAAGGAACCTGCTTCTCTCCTTGGCAGAGGCGGAATTTTTTCGTCTCCGCTGGTCGAGCCGCGTCCTGGACGAGACCGAAATTGCTATCGGAGAAATCTTGAGCGGCAAAGGCTTTAACGATGCCAAGGCGCGCGCAGAGCGGGCGCGCGCCAGCATGGAAGCTGCCTTCGAAGACGCCATGGTTGCGGATTTTGATAACTTCTTGCCGGTTGCGGCGGGTCTGCCCGATCCCAACGATCACCACGTTGTTGCTGCGGCGGCCAAGACGCAAGCCGCAATGATCGTAACGGAAAACCTTAAGGACTTTCCGGCGGCAGTTCTTTCCGACCTGAACATGGAGGCAAAATCGGCAGACGCTTTCATTGCCGATGCTATCGCACTCGACGAAGCTCGCGCCGTTGCAGCCATTCGGCGTATGCGCGAACGCTTCAAGAAGCCGGAAATGACGCCGGCCGAGCTCTTGCTCGTGATGGAGGCTGCGGGACTGATTGAGACGGTTGACGTGCTAAGGCCACACGTCGAATCCCTCTAGCTCAGTAACTAAGACGGCCCTTTTGGCAACACGATCTTGACGCAAACTCGAATTCGGATATTCCATAATGAAGGTTATGCGAATTAAAAAAATGGATGTAAATCAATGGTTTACGCTTCTTCCGGTAAGTTGCGCCGCCTTCGAAGGTCGAGATTGGCCGGTCCCGACCGACCTCTTACGACGCACTCGCCTGTCTTCGCCGTGCAGTGTCCGGTTGGCGGCGCTTTCGGTCGCGCTTGCGTCGAACTGGCGCTACCGAAGGTATCGGTGACAGAGTCGTGGCCCGCGTCGGCTCTTCGACCGTGCAGATGGTAAGGAGTGCACGTAGACCGGCAAGGGCAAGGAGTCGCGACGCCTGCGCGCGTTTCTCGACTTCATGGAGCGCAAGCTTAAGATCGAAGACAGCGCCGGCCAATCTTTTTCGGCGACGCAACGTGCGGATGAACTGACAAAGGACTTGACGGTACGGCATCGAAGGAGATCGCACCACCCGCCTGATTTGCATCGGCGGCTTGCGGATGATGATCCCCGGTCCCAATCGACTTCGTCGGAGCGACGTGGCCACCGACGATGTTGACGATCCGGGTGCACGCGCCGGGCGTGTGTAGGTTGGCCAGCCCGTTGCCAAGGCCGGGCTCACATTCCCGGCTCCGGACGACATCCCCGTATCGGGGTCGAGATCCTGATGCTAGATTTCCTTCGTCATCCCGGACAGGAGGACGACATGCCTGATAGCGTCTACAAGGTCATTGAACTGATCGGTACCAGCAGCGATTCATGGGAGAAGGCCGCCGCGAATGCGGTCGAGCAAGCTGCAAAATCTCTCCGAGATCTTCGCATTGCAGAGGTCGTCAAGCTGGATATGCAGCTCGATGACAAGGGAAAGGTCGAGGCCTATCGCGCCAAGCTCAACGTATCGTTCAAGTTCGAGGGCTCCTGAGCCTCAGCACCTCGCACCATGTGCAGGGCGAGGAGGACTCATTGGAAAAGGCGCGTTGCCCGGTTCGCCTAGCCGGACACTGTGGCCCGGT